>JAAUQZ010000236.1 GCA_012033355.1 Leptolyngbyaceae cyanobacterium RM1_406_9
TGTCATCGCCGCCCGATCCTCGACGGTTAGGGCAGTTTACCTGGCAAAGGCAAACCATTACGCTCAATGACACGAGCCGCGATCGCACCTTTGTCGCCGATGTTTATCTTCCCCTTGAGGTGACTAGCGACCCAACTTACCCATTAATGCCTGTCCCCTCTGTTCCAGTGATTATCATGTCGCACGGACTGGGTTCAGACCGCACTACCTATGCCTACTTAGGAGAACACCTGGCTTCCTACGGTTTTGCAGTTGCCATTCCAGAGCATCCAGGCAGCAATGCTGATCAACTTCGGGCACTAATTGAGGGAAGAGCCAGCCAGGTGACAGAACCCGCCGAGTTCATCAACCGTCCGCTAGATGTTACTTATCTGCTGGATGAATTGGAAAGGCTAAATCAGTCAGACTTTGCCTTTCAAGGCAGGCTAGATCTCCGGCAGGTCGGTGTTGTAGGACAGTCCTTTGGAGGTTACACAGCCCTGGCGCTAGCAGGCGCACAGATTAACTTTCAGCAATTGACAGAGGACTGTGCTGCTGAGGAAAGCACGCTCAATTTGTCACTGCTGCTCCAGTGCCGAGCCGAAGAACTAGTGCTTCCCGCCGCTGACCTGCGAGACGAGAGAGTTGCAGCTATCATGGCAATCAATCCAATTGGCAGCATTATCTTGGGTCCAGCGGGCTTTAGCGAAATTGACATTCCCGTCATGCTGGTTTCAGGTAATGCAGACACCATTGCGCCAGCCTTGCTTGAGCAGATTCGTCCGTTTACCTGGCTCACTACGCCCAACAAATATTTATTAATGATGCGCGGCTCGACTCACTTTTCAACCATTGGTACGTCTGAAATTGGTAGCGAAATCGTGACCCTTCCACCAGAAATTATTGGCCCCAGTCCAGCCCTTGCCCGTAGCTATATCAACGCCATGAGTACCGCGTTTTTTCAGCTTCATCTAGCCAAAGACACAGATTACCTGCGCTATCTTGGAGCGGCCTATGCTGAACGCATCAGTGAACCTGCCCTGCCCATTGATCTAGTACGATTTTTAACGCCTGCACAACTGGCTCAAGCACTAGGCGAACCGCTAGAATCTTCTAGCAGGCTGCAATCTAATTTTTCACCAAATTCTAATCTGTCGCTGAATTAGAGCGCTGTAGCAATTCTCGACGGGTGAATATATTAGCGGCAGTCGATTGGCAACAATCCAACCTGATTTGCCGTCTAGAATGCCGACAGGGTGAGACTTTTCCTCCAAGCCATCTACGCCGGATGAAGATCTCCCCGATGGAAGAATGTATACTGATGTTTTACTCGTGGTCTCCTGTCGGTACGCTTGTTTAGTAGAGTACGAAGCTTGATTTAGTCTGTTGTAGTGACAGTCAACTTGGGTCAGGGTAAGGCAAGGTAAGGGGCGATCGCCACTCGATATCGCAAACTCAGATAGGTTTTGCCTACATTCACTTAACTTCTACTCGGTTTAATTCTTCATCTGGATAAAGAGTCTCTGAAAAAATTCGTCTCAGTGTACGGATGTCTGAGCTACTCAATGTGGTTGAATATTAAGCTTTAAGAGCAGCTTTGTTCCTTGATTCAGCAATCGCTATGGCTATGCTAGGTCAATCCTCCTTTCGCCGGATTCTGCTATCGCGGATTCTAGTACTCAGTATCCCGATTCTCTTGCTGGGAGTAGGAGTGACCTTTCGCAAAGCTCGTACCAGCCTGCTGTACACTGCTCGTCAAAACCTCGCCGAAAGCGCAATTCGCAAAGCAGAAGACGTTCAGTCCCTCATCAAAGCGTTGCAGACGAATCTAGCCACTGCAAGCCGCACCTCCATCCTGCAAGCAGGACAACCTGAAACTATTCAGACCTACCTGAATCAATTGGCAACCGATCTGCCCACCGAAATTCATTGCCTTCAGTTAATTGATTGGCAAACAGGCAACCTGACCGCTACAACCTGTGGGAATCAGCCCATCCTCTCTGAAGTTGAGATGCCTTGGGCTACCCAGCAAAGTGAAATCAGCGCCGATAGTTTCTACCTCAATACGCTGTCTAGCAAGCAGGCTATACCAGATGGACAGTCTGAGCCGGGCAGCGAATCTACTCAAGTTGACCCAGCAGAATTTGCCACCGAGCTAAACCTAATCATTAGTACCCCTGTATATGACCAGAACGGGCAACTGCGCTACACGCTGGCTGCTCAGTCGGTTATCCAGCAGCGGGAAAGCGGTGAGCCAGGTTCGCTGCTGGGCTACACCACAATCATTGATGAGGATGGCGTTTTTTTAGCGCATCCGCTAGTTAGCCAGGTCGGGCAAAACATTAAAGACGAACCCGATGCCGATCGCTTTGAAAATATCGTCAACAATGTCCTGCGAGGCGATGACCCTAACGTTCGTCACATCTTTAACTTTGTCGGGGACCAGGAAGAGTGGCTAGCGGGCTACAGTCCCATTCATATCAACATCAGCCCAACCGAAGATCGGACCTGGACAGTCCTGGCTGTAACTCGCTTGGACAGCGCCCTGCACGGCTTGGAAGACATCAAGCGCATCTTGGTAATTTTAACAACAGGGCTGTTAGCTGCTCACCTTTTAGCCATGCTTTACATGGCCAGAGATTTAGCCCTACCCATTGAGCAATTGGGGAAGTATGCCCGTCACATTCATAAACGTGACCCCTTGCAACGTGCGCCCAAGAATTTTCGGATTCGAGAACTCAACCATCTGGCTGAAGTCCTCGACAACATGGTGAGGCGGCTAGAGGAGCGGGCTAAAGAGCTAGAGGCCGCATGGCAGGAAGCAGAAGCCGCTAACCAGCTCAAAAGCGAATTTCTTGCTAACACTTCCCATGAACTCAGGACACCGCTGAATGCGATTATTGGCTGCATTCGCTTGGTTCGAGATGACTGCTGTGATACGCCCGAAGAAGAGGTAGAGTTTCTTGATCGAGCAGATGAGGCCGCGATCCACTTGCTCAAAATCATTAACGATCTGCTAGATATTGCCAAAATTGAAGCTGGAACGCTTTCCCTTTCGATTGAGTTAATCGACCTGCGGCGGATTCTTCAAGAGGTCATTGATCTGCAAAGTATGCAGATTCATGAGAAGGGACTGAGGCTAGGCGTACCAGAGATGCCAGAGCCAGTTATGGTTCGCTCTGATCCGGCAAAGCTAAAGCAAGTGCTGCTCAATGTTATCTATAACGCAATTAAGTTTACGGATCACGGCAGTATCACGATTGACACTCGTATTGAAACCGCAGTGGATTCCGTTCAAACTGCTCACTCCAACGGGCATCGCACAGACGAAACTCCTACTAATCCTGAAGCGTGGGTAATTATTTCAGTTCAAGATACCGGTATTGGCATCGACCCCACCCAACAACATAAGCTGTTTCGCCCTTTTGTCATGGTTGATGGTACAACAACGCGCAAATTTGAGGGGACTGGTTTAGGGTTGGCTATTTCTCGAAACTTGATTGAGTTGATGGGAGGCAGCATTACGCTGCACAGCGCTGGCGTGGGTCAGGGCACCACTGTAGAAATTGCACTGCCGATCGCCCCTGTGTCTCAACTTCCTGCGGCTTCTTCTATGGAACCCGAAAGTTCTCAGAAGCCAATCGCTGAGGCTGTTGCGGAGCATCCGGCTGTAAGATAGCGATCGCCCGTACCGATTGTGGTGAAAGATAGGGAACATCTTCCTTCTCTCGTTCTAACCTGAGTGATTAGCGCGATGGAACCTAGTGCTAGGGTACGTTCAGGACCTGACCGCCCTGATTGAGGGAAGCAGTTAGCGCTGAGAGAATCTGCACTAGCTTTGCGCCAACCCAACCAGAGGAAATTTCAGAGGGGCGATCGTGGACAACGCAGTCCAGGAAGTGATCACAAACTTGTCGCAGCGGTTCAGCAGGCTCTAGCACTAGCGCCTCACTGCTCTGACCTGTGGGAATAAAGTACTGTTCAACCCGATCGAGATGTCCCCGCTGGAGCGTTAGAGGGGAGGCAGCTAGCTCATCAAAAATCAGCGTTCCCTGACTGCCAGCCACACAGAGCCGCCGCTGCTTGTCAGGGTTAAACCAGCAGAGGTGGATAAATGCCTGAAAGCCGCTGGGGTAGATTAGTTTCAGCCACACCAGATCAGACAATCCCTGGGGAAATAGCTGTGCATTGGGTGACTGGGACTGTAGCCAGACCGTACCCTGTGCTTGTACTTGGGTAGGTGCTTGATTCAACCAGTGATTAAAAATGGCGATGTCGTGAATTGCTAAATCCCAAAGTGCATCAACGTCTTGACGGATAGGACTGAGATGGGTGCGGGCAGCGTAGCCATAGCGTAGATCTCCCAATACTCCAGATTGAACGGTTCTTTTGCCTTGCCGTACCGCTGGATGAAACAGATAGGTGTGATCAATTACAAGCTGCCGCTGATGTTGTTCAGCAAGCTGGCAAAGTTTGAGTGATTCTGCCCCGTCTAACGTTAATGGCTTTTCTGAAAGCACGTGATGTCCCTGCTCCAGCGCAGCCTGAATTAGCACGGCATGGGTTGTTGCTGGAGTGGCGATCGCTACCCCCTGCACCTCCGGTAGCCGCATTATCGCTGCCCAATTGGTGCTTAATTTAACGTTGTCTAAAGGGAACCGTTCTGCTAAGGCATTGAGGCGATCGCCCTCAGGATCAACCACCGCGACCAACCGAGCTTTTGGATGTTCTAAAAAATTGCGGACGAGATGTACTCCCCATCGCCCCGCCCCAAATACTGCAATGCCTGTTTTCTTGTCCTTCATCCTTTATGCCTCTTGGACAGTGGTAGCTGTGGCAGATAACAGGTAAGGGAGGTTGCTCTTGAGCCTATATGCCACCTACTCTCTATCTCACCCCTGCTTTCCCTCTGTTTGCCGCAATGCCAAAAATGCAACTCTGGCAGCCGCCTGTTCTGCTGCCTTTTTGGATTGCCCTTTGCCCTGCCCCCATTGTTGCCCTTGAAACCAGACTTCTGCCATAAATCGTTCACTGTCGCCGTAGTTTTGACCAATTTCCGTGACGCGGTATTCGGGCAGCATTTGGTAGTAAGTTTGCGTCCAGGCTTGCAGTGCGCCTTTGTAATTTTGCAGAGTAGGGTCGCGCAGAACGGCTTCGGTGGCTTCCTGCAAATGGGAATCTAGCCAGGGATGAATCAGGTTGAGGCTGTGGGTACTGAGGTAGAGTGCTGCTAAAACAGCTTCTAGGGCATCTGCCAAACGGGTTTCTCGCCCAACTTTGTCCCGTGAGGCGCTGTTCCCGACCAGCAGATAGCGATCGAACCCATAAGCTTCAGCGATCGCCGCTAGAGAGCGATCGCTCACTAGAACCGCTCGAATTGCCGAAAGTACTCCTTCGCTAAACTGAGGATAAGTCTCAAATAAAAATTCTGCTGCTGCTAGCTTTACAACTGCATCTCCAACAAATTCTAGCCGTTCATAATTTGCTTCAGGCGAAGCAGTGGGATGGGTCAGTGCTAAATCTAATAGATCCCACTTAACCGGAGAGTCGGATGGCAGTCCAAGCCTTTCTACCAGTTGACGAAGCTGCTTTGGGCGACGGGGATCAATCAGAGACATTCAGCGTGAACCTGAACCTGAGGGAATAGAAAAAAGGGAAGAGTCGGACATAAGCCGGGTTCTGTTCTTTTAGCAGAAGAACTGCTAGAAGGGCAGTTATCTATCTGGGATGTCTGTTGCCAGACACCTCTAGCGGGTTTCGCAGAAATGGATTCACCATTTCTACCCGGAGCCGGAAAAAGACCAACCGTTGCTCCTTCGACCTTGCTCCCAACCGGGGTTTACCGAGCCAGCGCCTCTCGACGCTGCTGGTGCGCTCTTACCGCACCCTTGCACCCTTACCTGTGAGGCTAAGACTCCATCGGCGGTATATTTCTGTGGCACTTTCCTCACGGTCGCCCGCACTGGGCGTTACCCAGCAAGTTTGGTCTTTGGGGAGCCCGGACTTTCCTCAGACTTGCGTCCGTAACCACCTGCGCCTACTCTTCCCTTGATTCAAGTCTATAGCACGGGATGAATCAGTTGTGAGGGGCAAACCTCTGGACTAAACCAGTAAAAATCTGCCCCGCGTATTGCGTAGGGCAGATTTTTACTGGTTCGTTGACGCTAAACGTCTGTACTATGCGCTGTGGCTATATTCTGCGTCTATTTCCATCCAAGAGGAAGAAAGGTCTTCGATAATGCTGCCTTGAACTGCGCCTGAACCTTTGAGCAGATGCACTTTGAGCGTAGGTAAGTACGTACCGTTGAGCATCAGGTGTCCATAGCCCGTCACCTTGCCAATCCATCCAGTTTTACGGTGAACTGCGTAATCTTCAACATTTAGCATTGCTCCGACTCCTCGTTTTGTCTCCTAACTTTTGTTAGTCAATCAAAAGCAACCACCCAATTAAATTCCTGAAGTTTGGAGTTTATGGTGTCCTACGCTACACGATTCTTCTTGATGGCGATCGCTGTAGGAACAGATGACTTTGCTTGAACCGCAGTCGCCTGGGCAAGCAAGCTGGTATAAAGCTGCCCCAGGTTAGCGGCGACGCTCTGCCAGCTAAAGGCGATCTCAACTCGCTGTCGAGCCGTTTCGCCAAGCTGGTTCCGCCAGGCGGGATCGCTAAGGATGCGATCGATCGCCGTAGCAAACCCTAGCTCATCTTTGGGTGGCACCAGTAATCCGGTGACTTCAGGAACAACGGTAAACTTTAGCCCGCCAACACTACTAGCAATGACTGGGGTGCGGCTAGCCATTGCCTCCAGGGGCACCAAGCCAAACGGCTCGTAGTGGCTAGGGACGACGCACACATCTGCTGCGGCATAGTGTTGCGGCAAGTTGGAATCGCCTAAACGACCAGGGAAAGTTGTGATTGGGTCGAGTCCTAATTCAGAGACAATGCTGCCGATGCGATCGCGCTCTTTGCCATCAGACTGTCCCGGTCGGCTGCCGCCGCCGATAATCAGCCTCAAATTACCCTGATCTCGCAAGCTAGATTTGGCAACCGCTCGCACCAAAGTTTCAATGCCCTTACGGGGATCAAAGCGACCCACATATAGGACAACCCTGGCTTCAGGGTCGATTCCTAGCTGCTGCCGCGCTTCCAGTCGGCTAATATTGCCAAACTTTTCTAAATCTGTGCCGCAGGGGATCACCTCAATCTTGCCTTTTTTAGAAACCAGAGTCTTCATATGCTCTTGCTCTTGAGGGCTGGTTGCGACAACGCAATCGATCGTTTCCAGGCAAGCTTTTTCGACCTCTAGCCGCTGGGTAGCGATCGCCGGAATATCGCTTACCGCGTTGTACTTAATTGCACCCAGCGAGTGGTAAGTATGCAACTGAACCAGCGGTTGAGCCTGTTTTAACTGCATTCCGACCCATGCCGCCAACCAATAGTGAGTGTGAATTAGGGAGTACTGCACCCCTTCCCGCTGCTGAAACTGCTGAAATCGCTCTACAAACTCTGGTAGATGATCGAATAGATGATCCCGGTTCATGAATGCCGCAGGGCCAGCTTTTATCCGAATTGTTCGACAATTGGGCAAGTGCTGAACGATTGCAGCTTGATTGGGATCGTTCCGGCGAGTAAACATATCCACGTGCCAACCCTGCTGGGCTAGCGTCAGTCCAACCTGACGAACATAAACATTTTCCCCTCCAGCCTCTTCCTGCCCAATCTCAGCAGCAGGATCACCACAAACAGAAATCAAAGCAACTCGCTTTTCTTGAGTCAGGAGCATGGTAGATTATTTCACCCTAAACAACAACCCGACCCTAAGCTCTGAATCTAAGGCAACACAAACTTCTCCTCAGAGCCAGGGGCGGGTACAAGAACGTGACTCGATACCAACCAGGAACACTGACGAGAACCAGATGCTGCTGTTAATAGCACTCATAAGAAAATGCCAAATTTGCAGACTTGCTACCAAATGCCAACGGAGCTAGTTGACGGACAAAGACTTAGAAAAGCCCCCTCTAATCGATATGCTATTTGAATGTAAAATACTAATGCATTGAATAGAGATGTGCCCCAATTAAACCCCCCGTCTCAACATCATCTGCATAGCAGCTTGCTAACAGAAGAGATTGAATTTGGCTAAGCTTTGGTAACTGTAAAAATACCGTAAAGCCACGAAGAGGTCAATCTTTTTTTCCCATAGAAATTTTTTAGGTTAAACATTCAGGGGACGCAAACTACTAGAACCCTGATTGACTCAGATTGGAGGCTGTTGGGTGGCGATGATGTGAAGGTCAATGTCAGGGAGCGATCGCATTAGTCGCTGCACGATCGATCCTTTAATAAACAACTCCCAGCGCGATCGGTGTGTCTCCCCGACTACAATTTGGGTAATTCGTTCGCGGCGGGCAATTTCAATCATCTTGGAAAGGGGGTCAGATCCTTCAACCCGCAAAAACTCGCCTCCAAACTCACGACAGAGCTTTTCGCAAGTTTCTACGTGGAGGCTTTCGGCTTTGGTCAAAAACTGTTCTGGGTTGTCTACAAATAGGGCATAAAGTCTTGCATTCATATAGTTTGCAATTCTTGCGCCACGACGCAGTAATCGAATCGAATTGGGATAAGTTGAAAGACAAACCATGACTCTTTCATGGATGTTGCAATAGCGTTTTTCTGCAACTGTTGTGCCATTGTTTTCTTCAATATTGTCAGCAACTTCTCGCAATGCAAGCTCACGTAGTGCAATCAGATTGCGCCGCTGAAAGAAATTTTGCAGCGCCTGATCGATCTTTTCAGGCGCATAAATTTTCCCCTCGGTTAGACGTTCTTCCAGTGTTTCGGGCGTTACGTCAACAACCACAACTTCGTCGGCTTCATCGAGCAGGCGATCGGGAATGCGCTCCCGCACAACAATGCCTGAGATCTGCAACACAAGATCGTTTAAACTCTCTAAATGCTGGATATTAACGGTAGAGAAAACATCAATTCCAGCAGTCAGAATTTGTTCGACATCCTGATAGCGTTTCTCATGGTGAGAACCAGGAATGTTGGTGTGCGCTAATTCATCGACTAAAACCAACTGGGGCTGACGAGAGATGATTGCGTCAGTGTCCATTTCTCTCAGCTTTTGTCCTGACCAGATTGATTCTTTGCAGGGCAAAATCTCTAAGCCGATCGCTTTTTGAGCAGTTTCTTCGCGCCCATGTGTTTCTAGCAGCCCAACCACCACGTCAATTCCTTCTTGTTTGAGGCATTGCGCTTC
>JAAUQZ010000237.1 GCA_012033355.1 Leptolyngbyaceae cyanobacterium RM1_406_9
GCGATCGCCCTCAAAGCCGTAAGCATCTCGCACCAGATACAGCGGTCGTCGTTTAACTTCCTCGTAGACGCGCCCCAAGTATTCGCCAATAATGCCTAAAGTGATCAATTGCACACCTCCTAGAAAAAGGATAACGACCATCAGCGAAGCATAGCCTGGAACGTCAACTCCCCAGATCAAAGTACGAACAATCAGAAATGAGGCGTAGAGAAACGCAAATACAGATAGAACAAGCCCCAGGTAGCTCCAGACCTTGAGCGGCACTGAGCTAAATGAGGTAATTCCGTCCACTGCAAAGTTCCATAGCCGCCAATAGTTCCATTTTGTGCGGCCTCTATAGCGTTCAGCCCGATCGTAGAAAATTGCGGTATTTTTGAACCCAACCCAGGCAAATAGTCCTTTCATGAAGCGAGTTCGTTCAGGCATCTGCTTCAACACCTCGACGACACGACGATCGAGTAGCCGAAAATCGCCCGTATCCCGAGGAATTGGGACAGTACTGACGCGCCCGATTACCTGATAAAACGCACTAGCTGTGAATCGCTTAAACCAGGCTTCTCCTTGACGCGATCGCCGTGTTGCGTGAACCACATCATATCCTTCGCGCCATTTTGCGATCAAATCTCCAATCAGTTCGGGCGGATCTTGTAAATCTGCATCAATTGGGATGATGGCATTGCCCATCGCGTAATCAATTCCTGCGGATAGCGCAATTTCTTTGCCAAAATTACGGGACAAACTCAAGATTTTGATTGCAGCGTTGTAGGTACGCTGCTCAATCAAACATTTCAACGTGTTGTCTGTACTACCATCATCAACACAAATGATCTCGTAACTTAGAAGTCCTTGCAACACAGTCGTCAATTGCTCAAACAGGTAGTCAACGTTTGGTTCCTCGTTGTGTAGAGGAACTATCACAGAAATTTCTACATTACCTGCACTTGTACACATGATGAGGAAGTTCACCGTCCAAGCTTATTGGCAATTCCATCACAGCCACCGGGGATCGTTAATCGAGTTTTGGAGCCACCCCAAGCACAGCAATATTGCCGCTGTTCTTCTGATATGCGTTGTGCGCTTGTGAAATCTGCGTTTTCAATCACTGCTCCGGTGCAGGTTCCGGTTGTGTAATCGGGAATTTCTGTACGGCTGCGAGGCGTTGCGGTCGATGCTGACCCATAGAACAAACAAGTTCCCATCAGATCGGCTCCAGCTAAGTTTGCATCGACTAGAATAGTCCGAGATAAATTAGCCTTTACCAAATCACAGCGTCCCAGGTTAGCCCGAATCAAATTGGCATCGCTCAAGTCTGTCCACCGTAAGTCTGTCCCAGAGAGGTTAGCAGCAGCCAGCATTACGCCCAAGTCGATAACGCGAATGCCAAAGTTACGGTCTTCTTGATAGCCCCCTACCCCGTCTAACATGGCTCGACCGAGGCGGCGATCGCGCATGAGTGGAGTCAATAGCCTGGAGCGGGAGAGAAACCGCAAGACTTTTGCCTTGCCCCCCGCATCGACGCTGCTGAGAATGGCGGCTGTTCTACCTTCGGCGATCGCCGTTCTTGGGGCCAGTCCTCCAGCAACCCCTCTTCATCCAGCACCAAATCTGAAATTCCCTGAAAGTAAGTGTCGATGGTTTGCTGTTGAGTAATCAGGTTTTGCTGAATCGTCAGGTCTTTAGAAATAACATATTGTCGCCAGGCCACATACACTGCCAAAATCGCAATCAAAATTTGCCCCAAAGCACCCAGAACTTCGCCCAGTGCCCCGATCGCTTCCCAATCAACTAAACCCCACCAAAGCCGTACTTGCTCTAGTGTGCCACTGAGTACCAGCACACCCAGGAGGGCAGACATTAAACCCAGCGTTGCAAAGGTTATTCGCCACTGCTGCTCAGAGATTAATTCTGTGAGAGCGTCTTTCAGAGGTGCCCAAATAATTCTCAGAGATACCAGGAAAGCGACTGCCGTTCCCGCTACTCCTAACCAAAAGCTACCGATGGTTATTCCAGTAGTCATGATGGCGATCGCTAGCAAAATAATCAGCCAATAAGGAGGCGGATTACGCGGCTGGGACACGGTGGGATTATGCTTCAAGGCATAGCTAATTGCGGTATGCCCATTATCTTGGCTTTTAGCTATCTCGCTTTCAGCCATAACCGATCGTTGACTTGCATCAGTAATCGGCTGGAGAACAGGCTCACTGGCTGTTCCGTTCGGGCTGTTTGATGACGTTGCCTGTGAGTCAGCCTCATCAGCCAAAGGCGAGTCGATCCTGGATAGATTGGAGTCCGGTGTCATATTGTCTTATCAGCAGCTATCTTAGGCAGACCCATGCCTTATTAGGATATGCTGACGCATCAAGATTGAGTCACAAAAGCTAAAAAACCCTTGACCTAGAGAAAATAGACAAAGCTACTTGCACCGGGTGAAGGGTTTTCCTGAATTAATTTTTTTGGCTTAGTGCTGCCTGAAAAACAATCAGGCACCTGAACTCGTCTAATTCACGATTCTAATTGGGCAAAGGACTGAGTAAATTCACCCTTTCGTGGGCTTCTCGCTGGATCTGGCCAGTGTGAACGGCATCGTAAAGCCGCTCTAAAGCTGCCAGATCTGCTGATTGATAGCCCCTCACTGCTAAGACCTGACGGATCAAACCTTCAGATTCAACGCTAAGGCAGCCTGTTTGAAAAGCTGATTGGACAAGTCTACCGATCATATGGCTGGGGCATCCTTATCAGTGAACTGTAACTACTAATATCAATGATTTACAGCACTAGATGACTGACTGAGATCGCTTGGGGGTTGTGATCCCACAAAGCTCTAGACTGTGATATCGGTCACTTACAAACAAACCTGATTCACTCAAGACAAACCTGATTTGACATCCCTGAATGGCGACAATTGGTTTTAAACCCTTCACCCAATTCTGCACGGTGAAGAACGAAAATTTGTTAAGTTCCTATCAAGTTTTTGTGGTGTTCTTGTTAGGAATTTACGAGTCTCATGGGTTAGTCTGCTTACAATATTTGAATAATGTAGAGAAAAACATGAAGAAATTGGGGTAGGGCAACATCCCTACCCATGCTTTAATTACGTATATTTTCAGGATCTGGATTGTGGATTAGTCAAAAATGAAGCAAGATTTTAGTGGGTAAAAAAAATCTTGTGCGCTAGTTTGCTAATCGATATTAGTGAATAAAATTTAATTTCCAGGTAGTTTAGTTTCGGTGCAACGGTGAGGAGTAAACCCAATGGCTAATCAGAATGGTGTCAACTTATATCCACCGTCTGTAGTCAACTTGGCAAGTGTAGGGGATGTGCAGGCGATCGCCCACTGGCTCAATGATTGCCTTACTCCCCAGGGAATCTACGTGCGGGTGGGTGCTGCTAAGCCTGGTTACTTGAAGGTAATCGTGGAATTTGAGCGACTGCCTGAGCGCGATCGCCTGATTCGGTTTATTTGTCACCGTCTCTGTAAGCTCAACTCCGCTCAGATCAAAGGAGTGCAAATTCTAGCTCAACGGGCAGGCACCTCAGCGATCGTGTGGAAGCAGTCTGTCCGCATCAATACGCCCGCTAGCCGTGCCTCAAATCAGTCGCCGCTGCTGCCCGCTGCCCGCAGTGCTGCTCTTGTCAAGCGACAGCAAGCCTCTCCATTAGTTTCTTCTGTGAGTCAGCAGCTTCGATCTCGATCTTTGCTACTCAGCGGCTCGGCGGCGGCGGCATTTCTAGTCGGCGGCGGATTTGAGGTGTTAATTCAGCACACCGGAGCTTTGGCTTCTCAGTCTGGGCAGTCTGAAGCACCTGAAGTGAGTGCATCTCAGCTAAACTCTCAGCGGACTAACACTGTTCAAACTGCACAGGATGAGGTAATGGTATTTCAACAGCCTGTTCTAAATTCCTACGATCCGACTGTCACGCTGACTTTTGGAGATGATGCAGCCTTAGGAACTCTGGGAGCCACGTCCACGCTTCGGACTAGCTCGGTAGGAAGAAATCAGTCTAGTCAGGCTGATGTTGCTACGGCTCACCTGGATGCGCCGCTGGTGCAGGTCAAGCCAGATTCTTTAGAGGATGAAACAGCCCCTGAACAGCTTCAAACGCTAATCGACAGCCGCATTAACCTGGTCACTTTAGCTAGCAATCAGGTGATGGAGGAAGGCGTAAATGGGCTAGAGAAAACGTTGGAAACTCTGGAGCAATTTGGCATTCACTCGGTTGGAGCCGGACGAAACCGCCGCGAGGCAAGTCGTCCAGAGATTCTAGATGTGAAAGGACAGCGCATTGCTTATTTGGGTTATTCGGATTCGGACTTGAATGCAGCTAGAGACAGGGCGGCTGGAGTTAATGCTAATCCTGAACGCCGAGTCGCCGCAGACATTAAAGCAATTCGCAATCAGGTAGATTGGGTTGTAGTGAATTATCACTGGAGCCAGGAGCTAGAAACATACCCAACTCATTCACAGGTTGATCTGGCGCATCTGGCGATTGACCAGGGTGCTGACCTGGTGGTGGGGCATCACCCTAGTGTGCTGCAAGGAGCAGAGATCTACAAGGGAAGGGCGATCGCTTATTCCCTCGGTAATTTCATCTTTACCAACAGCGACAGTCCTGACAGCACCCACAGCACTATAGCCAGCGATTATGATACGGCTGTTCTCAAAGTTTCTTTGCGAGAAAACCAGATGCGGCTGGAGTTCTTGCCTGTAGAGGTGCGACAAGACAAACCAGAAATTGTGGCAGGCGAAAGAGCAGACCAGATCATGCAGCACATACAGCAGGCTTCTGGTGCGTTTGCTCAGCCAATGCAGTCCCCGGTCGTATTGAATAGGCGATCGCAAGGTACGCCCTCGGAAATTCCTCCTTCAGAAATTCCGGCAGAGCCTTCTATACCTGAATCTTCTGTGCCCGAATCTTCTGCACCCGAACCAGATCAGCCTTTAGTCCCATCTGAGCCGTCTCAACCTTCTGATTCTTTTATCACCTATCCAGATGCTTCCTCAGGTGAGACGCAGCTCAATAGGGTGCAGCTAGAAGAAACGCCTGTCGCACCATCAGAGCCTTTCACATCGGAACCGCCTCCTGAAAATGTTACGGTTGATGCTAAACCATTTCATACCTGGCCGGATGCCAAACTTCCCGATGCCTCCAGAGAGAATACTGAAATAAACGCGATACAGCTATCGCAACCCGAACTGCAAATTCAAACTGAACAGATGGGTGTGGGCAACGAGTAAGGCTCTACTGCTTCATGCCCACCAGTGACGCTTGATTGCTATAGTCACAGTGTGGAATTGGGAGAAGCCTGTGTTTGCGATCGATCTTGAGCAGAAGCAATATAAGACCTACATCCTCTCTGACCAGACTGCCCAGTCTCGCTTGGAGGTTGTCCCAGAACGAGGCGGCATCATTACCAGTTGGCAAGTTCGCGGTCGAGAAATGCTCTACCTTGATACAGAACGATTTGCTAACCCTGAACTGACGGTACGCGGCGGCATTCCTATTTTGTTCCCTATTTGCGGCAACCTGCCGGATAATGCTTATACCTACCAGGGAGAATCTTACACGCTAAAGCAGCATGGTTTTGCCCGCGATCTGCCCTGGGACGTGACCGATCGAGTCACCCAAAACATGGTCAGCATTACGCTGGTGCTAAACAGCAATGACCAGACTCGCGCCGTCTACCCGTTTGACTTTCAGATGATCTTTACTTATCGTTTACAGGGCAATAGCCTGGAAATCCATCAGCGCTACGTCAACCATTCTGCCGAGGCAATGCCCTTCTCAACGGGTCTACACCCCTATTTTCAGGTCTCCAATAAAACTCAACTTCAGTTTGAAATTCCCTCTAGCCAATTTCAAAACCAGCGAGATAAATCTGTCCAATCTTTTTTGGGCAGTTTGATTTTGAACTGGACGAAATTGATGCTTCGTTTAGAGAGCTTTCTAGCCAATCAGCAGCGGTTACTGATTTGGGGCAACAAATCCGGCTAAAGCTAGATTATGACCCGGTTTACTCGACGCTAGTGTTTTGGACGGTCAAGGGCAAGGATTTCTATTGTCTGGAGCCTTGGAGCGCTCCTCGAAATGCTTTGAATACGGGCGATCGCCTGATTCATCTAGCATCAGGTGAAACCTTAGAAACCTTCGTACAGTTAACCGTTGAACGCTGAGTATGTCCTGTGGCATGAGGAATTCTGCCTAGTCCATTAGGACGGGCAAGATGCCCATCCCACAGGAAGTTAAAGCTTTTTATACCTCATTACTGCTGGCGAACTCGATAGCTGCCAACAATTGTCTCAGCATCAGCATTGTAATCAGCATATGCCTTGTTAATGCCATACAGGTTGAGGATAAAAATCGTGTCGCCACGCTGTTCAACAAAGCTGATTGCATCCAAGTCATTACCATCGGTATCTCGACCGACCCAATCGACTCGAATGCTGCCATCGGGTTGAATTTGAGAATCCTGCCACGCTACATCTTCAAGCCGATTTTCATATTCTTGTTTCAGCGATTCCTCCAGTTTCTCTGTACTTAGTTGCTGTCCTTGAGCAGAACCAAAGTCAACCGAACCGCCAAAACCTTGATCAGCGGAGACAAACGCAATTCCGCTGCCAGTCTCCTGATGAGTGTAGCCTTCTGGAAAAGAGATCTGGAAAAGGTCGTTTGGCTCCTGGTAAGTCGTTGCGCTTGATGAGGCAGAACTGTCAGGAGCGGGAGAGGCTGGTGCCGAAGGACTTTCAGGAGCGGAAGCTGTCTCAGGGGAATCAGGGGAAGCGGCAGCATCAGGAGAAGTAGTCAGCGGAGACACGGGGGAGGGAGATTGAGTCTCCGTTGAATCGGTGGATAGGAAACCACAAGCTGAGACAGCTACTGCCGAGACAATCAAGAAAGCGGGAAATAGAGGGGAATACTTCATCGGAGTCTGTATTTACTGAAACACCTTACGCTATACATCTACATTGACAGGTGGAATGAGTACCGAAGCATTACTGAAACTTAGCTAGAATTTTATGGAAACTATCTTTTTAGATTCGCTTGACACATTTAGGGAATAAACTGATAGAATTAACAAGGCTCCGTTGTTGGGGCGTAGCCAAGTGGTAAGGCAGCGGGTTTTGGTCCCGCCATTCCCTAGGTTCGAATCCTAGCGCCCCAGTTTTATGAAAAGCGCTACATCTACTCAACCTTCTCACTGGAAGGTTGGTTTAATCCTTACGGTAGGTGTACTCTCTGCCTCAACTGCTGCAGTATTTATTCGACTAGCACTTGAAGCAGTCGAGGTTAGCAGCGTCGGTTTTAGCCTTGTGTTAGCAGCCTCGCGCTTAACTCTGGCAGCACTATTTTTAATCCCAGCCTGGAGAAATTTTCGAGTTTCTCAGTTTCAACGCAGCGCGTTAGGCTATTCGGCGGCGGCGGGTTGCTTCCTGGCGGTTCATTTTGCCAGTTGGATTACTTCTTTGTCTTATACCTCGGTTGCTGCCTCTACCGCGCTGGTGACAACTAACCCGGTTTGGGTTGCGATTTTGTCCTGGCTTTGGTCTGGCGAAAAGCCGTCGCTAAAAACCAGTGTTGGAATTGCGATCGCCCTAATTGGCAGCCTGTTGATCGGGCTGGGCAGTTCGGATGGTAGCACCACCAGCAATCCGCTGATGGGGAATTTACTCGCAGTAGCGGGGTCTGTGGCAGTTAGCCTATATTTTTTGCTGGGGCGAGAGGCTCAACGGCAGGGGTTGGGGATTAGCAGTCACATTGTTCTGACTTACACAACAGCCGCCCTGGTTTTGCTGCCTCTACCGCTGATCTTTGGAGTTGGCTATGTCGGGTATCCTAGTCGGGTTTACCTCTGGATTGCGCTGATGGCGGTATTTCCTCAGCTAATTGGTCACACCAGCTTTAATTGGGCGGTGCGCTGGATTTCCCCTACCCTGGTGACGCTGACGATTTTAGCAGAACCCGTCGGTTCAGGGATTTTGGCACTTTTGCTCTTTCGAGAAAATCCGGGGACGCAGGTAATCTTTGGGGCGGCTGTGATTCTAGTGGGGGTGCGATCGCCGCCTTAGGAGTCACTCCCACTCCAGAAACCCCCTCGGATATTCAGTAGCCACCTCTAACAATCAGATAGGCACCCAGAAGAGCAGCTAAAGAGGCTAAAAGAGTAGACCAGATGGGATGGGCGCTTTGAACCTTGCGAATGCCGCCAACGGGAATATCTCGCTGAGTTTGGAGCAATTCCAGATCGATCCAGGGAGTTGTGCCTCGACGGAACCATCCCGTGATGGTGATGGAGCGATGGACTAGTTCGCTGGGGCGAGGAGACTGCGGCAGCAAGTTACCTAGTTGACCCAGTTGAGAGCAATGATGAATCTTAATCAGACCCATTCGGGTATCTAAGATTAGATCTTGCCCTAGCCAGTTACCCATTCCCTGACGGCCTAGTAACTTGCCTTGAAGCTGTACAGGTAGGCTGTCAATGGGCAAAGCCGCTGGATTCTTGAGCAAGTCTGGCAGTGATAGCTCAACTTTTAGGTTGGAGGGCTTGATGTCGGGGAAAAAGGGGTTGATTCGCAGGAAGGTGCCAATGCTAAAGCCAATCGGAATGAGTGCTATGAGGATGCCGCGATCGCCCCAAAGCCACTCCAAACTCGAAATTTGCGCTAAACCTGCAACTCCACCGACGAGCCATAGCGCCACAGCAGCCAAAATTCCTAACGGCATACCCAAAAAAGGAGCAACTTGAAGTCCAAATCGCCGTGACCAGCGTGACGAAACGTAGACAGGTTTAGTATTCAAATCTAGTTCAGTTTCCAGCCGCCAGTGACGGGCATAGAAGGCTAAAAGTTGAAGGCGATCGCCCAGTGGTGGATGAGCATTGTTAACGGCTAGCCAGTTGCGATAGGGATTACTCCGATCCCATTCCAGAACTTGCTCTAGCGGGAGATGGGCATAAACACTGCCAAGACTTAAAGCAGTTTGATAGCCCAAAGGCGTAAGCATTTCAAAACTCTCTAACAGATTGCTAGTTTGTTTTTGGCGGCGGATTTCTTCGGCAGTCCCAATGGCAATTTTGAGCAGCGCTCTGGTTAGAGCATTGGGATTTCCAGTAATCTCGACAGCAGTGCGATCGCTGTAATAAACCCGCAGCCGCGATAGCCATAGCCCTGACCA
>JAAUQZ010000238.1 GCA_012033355.1 Leptolyngbyaceae cyanobacterium RM1_406_9
ATCCCAGTGTAGGTTGTAAGCCAGCTTACGCAGCGGCTCTAACCGTTTAGGCAGGGAAGGGGAAACATTGAATGTACGAATTGGCTTCATGCTCGACGGGATCTCCGTGTCTACATCTTTCATTCACAGTCATTGTGTACTCAACTGAGCCGAAAAGCCGTTTCTCTTAACACTGTTTTCTAGGTGTTCCTGGCAAGGCTGCACCAGTCCAAAATTTATTTCAGTTTCAGTAGGGTACTTCCTCATTAAACGTTAAGAAAATTAAAATTTTTTTGTCGTAGATGTATTACACAAACCCAAAGTTTACTGCAATTTGTTCCACAGGATGCATTCAGAAGTAGTTTTACTGGGTACGCTAGAGCTATAAGCCTGACGTACAAAGGGCAAAGTCTAGTACCAGAGAGGTATACTAATCCCTTTCATAAATGTTACAGTTTTTAATATTCAGCTACTTGAGGAGTTTGAGGAATTTGAGTCCCACCGGAACATTGCCACCCCCGGATTATGTCTAGGTAGAGTTCTAGGAATTGATCAGGGGTCTGCCAGATGTCCTATTAGATATGGAAGTCTAGAATTTTCTGCGGGCTGTCTTGATATCCTTAAAATCTTGAGTAATGCTTAAGCATTAGCTTTCAGGTTCTGAAATCGAGCTTTGAGCCATATCCTAGTTCGGTTACCTCTGAATTAAACCCAACCTGAACTGGCTCAAGTTTGGTTATCAGAATCATTCTTAAATTTTGCACTCTACTTGCTGTACGCCAATTAGACTTTCTTTTCGTCCCTGCTACCTGAACATTCAGCGATATGAAAACTGCTCAAACTTCTACAGACTTAGTTCGTGCTTACTTGCGAGAGATTGGTCGTGTGCCTCTCCTGACCCATGAGCAGGAGATTCTCTACGGTAAGCAGGTACAGCGTTCCTCCGCACTCCAGGAAACTAAAGAGACGCTTGCTGAGCGTTTGGGGCGTGAGCCGAGTGACGCAGAATGGGCAGAGCAGGTTGGCGTTCCGCTCGGCGAGTTGCAGCAGGCGATCGCCGAGGGAGAAATCGCCAAGCGCAAAATGGTTGAGCAAATTTGCGTTTAGTCGTCTCGGTCGCCAAGAAATACATCAAGCGTAACGTAGACCTGTTGGACTTGATCCAGGAGGGCACGATTGGGATGCAGCGCGGGGTTGAGAAATTTGACCCAACTAAGGGCTACCGTTTTTCAACCTATGCCTACTGGTGGATTCGACAGGCAATTACCCGGGCGATCGCCGAGAAGGGCCGCACCATTCGCCTCCCGATTCACATTACCGAGAAGCTTAACAAAATTAAAAAGGCCCAGCGGCAACTGGCCCAAAAGCTAGGGCGGGCTGCAACTGCGGCGGAGTTAGCTCAGGAGCTGGACTTGACTTCCAAGCAGGTACGCGAATATTTAGAGCGGGCAAGACAGCCGCTCTCGCTAGATTTGCGCGTCGGAGACAATCAGGATACAGAGCTTGGTGAGCTACTGGAAGACACTGGCCCTTCGCCAGAAGATTTTGCCATGCAGTCTTCCCTAAAGACTGAACTAGAACAACTGATGGCTGACTTGACCCCCCAGCAGCGGGAGGTTCTGTCCTTGCGTTTTGGTCTAGAAGATGGGCAGTCTTTAACTCTAGCTAAAATTGGCGATCGCCTCAACATCAGCCGTGAGCGAGTTCGCCAAATTGAGCGGGAAGCACTAACGAAGCTCCGTAAGCGCAGAGCCGACATTCGCGAGTACCTTGCCAGCTAGGGTTCTAGCTCATTCTGATCAAAACTAGGCCGATGAACGAGTTGTGCGGCGGACGACCCAGTAGCTAATCGAAAGGGCAAAAATGGCGATCGCTAAGCCAACCAGTTGAAGTCCTGTCGTTTTTTCTAAATCGAGGATAATAATTTTTCGGGCAACTGCGATCAGCGAGGTTGCAAGCACAAGCTCTACTTGAATGACGTGCCTTTTGAGATAGGCGGTAATGTTTTCTAGAATTTCTAGCGCAATCAGAACATTTAGAAACAGCCCGAAGATTTCGATCAGCGCTGTGGTAAAAAAGCCATAGGGTTCAGAAAATAGCTCCTGGGCCAGGAATGCAGTCAGGTCATAGAGCGCAACCAGAATCACGATCACCATTGCCAAAGATAAAACTTTGGCAACTAAACCTTCTAACCTATGCAAAGAAGTTAGGAAGTTTTCATTACTGCCTGCATTTCGAGTTTGTTTAAACAGCTTTTGCAATCGCTTCATGTCCTTTGCTCCCCGATGGTCTGGCTGACCCCGCCCAATGGTGTGAGCATAGCGGATGACCGTAACAGGCGTAAACTATCTAGAAAATGGAACCTCGGCGACAGAAGCAGGAGCGAAAAGAGTAGGCGATCGCTGAGTCTTAATCAAAGACACCTGAATCGTCAACGGAAAGCTAACAAAGCTGGCAATTATAGCTACCGCTCTACAATCATGGGCAGCATTGCGGTATCTGATAAAACGCTGAGAATCACGGTAGCTAATTGGCGTTTTGGTAATGGCGACGTTCACCGCCGCCATCAGGCAGAGCGTGCCAATCGTCGGATGAACCTGCGGAATCAGGAGGGCGATCGCACCTCAGGTTTTCTCTAGCTTATCCTCCTCGTCTGCGCTCGCGGGTCAAAATGCTCATCGCTTCACCAGAACTGGGAGCGGGTAACAAAGGACTCCATTCACTCACTTCGGCAAAGCCCCTGCGATAGAGGTCGTGAATGGTTTCAATTACACCATCACGAGAGCCGATCACTAGAATTCGTAATCGCTCACGGTCAGGATTCTGAAGAGCAAAAGTTTCTTGCTCAATGACAGGTGCGCTGGGAGATTCTAAAAAGCATTCAGGCATCAGTTGTGACTCCGTTTAGGGTTTGCAAGGAAACCCCAAAAACCCAGCCACCCCGCATTTTTTGACACGACAAGTCGGGGTGGCTAGAGGAGTGTTAAAATTCTCCGTTAGCCGCCAGACTGGTACCTCAGTTTGGGGGTCAGTCGCTCATTGCTGCTGGTAACAGCTTTGAGCGGCGCTAGATTTTTGGGCGCAGTGGGGTTGTTTCTGTATAAAAAAACAACCTTAGCGTGACAGCATATCTGAACGGACGGTATCTCGTCAAGGTAGAAAGTTACAGAGTTTTTGAGGCGAGTGGGGTGGCGATCGCCTTTTTGAAGATTTGACTCGTTCCTCTGAATTAGCAAGGGCTTTTGCCGATTGTGCAGCTAGAGATTTGATGAAAGGTGGAGGCAGAGCCTCCGAGTAGCATTTCCAGGTGGAGCCTGGAAACGAGGAAGTATCAAATTTTAGTAGATAAATAATAGATGAAGACTTGAAGGTAGACTGCCGCCTAATCCGGGAATTCTCTGAAAAGTCCGCTAGACAAATTAGGTATTTTGCAGAGATTTCATAGATGGTAGTTACTGCACTTCCTCATCAACACGTAGCGTTAGATTACGCTTTCCTTCTGCTCACACATATCATCTGTGCTGATCAGCAAATCCACAGTCAAGAATCACGCGCCTTGAGAGGTCTGGCAGATCAGGCAAAGGTGAATGAGGCAACGCTCCAGGAGATGGAAAAGATTTTGGAGCAAGATGATACTCAGATTTCTTTTGAAGCGGTAGTTCAAAAGATTTCAATCGGTCAGCAGAGTGAAGTGTTACGTCAGGTGATGGCGATCGCCTACATTGACGGCTATTTCTCACCGCTTGAACGAGAATGGTAGATCGAATTGCTCAGCTTTGGGGCATCTCTCAACGCGAGATTGAGAGAATGTTGGAGGAAGCGCAAGGACTTAGAAACTGGCAATCGCATACTGATGATGAGGATAATCAGCTATCCGTTGGGGCGCGACTGCTAAAGGGGGCTGAATCAATTTTGTCTCGATCGCTCATCACTAAACTGGTTGAGCTTGCTCCAGAAAATGTTGGGCAACGCATTGAGCAGCTTCAGCGAGAGATTCTGCTATCTGGGCCGGAATATGACCATGCAATTCAGCAATGTTCCAAAATTGCTAGCGAAGACTTCAAGTATTCTGATCGAGCGTTGAGGGAAACTTATACCGCGCTGAAGGAGTTGGGAAATAACATTCAGCAAGTGATTGAGGGTATTAAGCAAAAAACAAGTGGATCAGGGGAATACCAGACGGCAAAAGGGGTTGCTGAACAGCTTGAACAAACTCGCCAACAGCTTTCGATTGAAATTTTGCGCGATTTAGAAGCAGTTCGTGAGGCATTTCGAGCTAAGCAGCGGGCGCTCAAGCATTTCAGCATCGCCTTTATGGGCAGGACGAAGGCTGGAAAAAGTACGCTTCACGCGGTGATCACAGGTGAGGGATGGGAGGCAATCGGCATTGGCAAGCAGCGCACGACTCGCTACAACCGAGTATATGAGTGGAAAAATATCCGCATTATCGATACTCCAGGAATTGGCGCACCGGGCGGTAAAACGGATGAAGAGATCGCCCGCAGCGTGATTGAAGAAGCAGACGTAATTTGCTACGTCGTCACGGATGACAGCATTCAAGAATCGGAATTTGCATTTCTTGAAATTCTCAAGGAGAAAACTAAACCACTCATTGTTCTACTAAATATTCACTACAATTTGCGTGACTCTCGCCGCTTGGAACACTTCTTGAAAGATCCAGACCGCTGGTTTGCGCTGGAAGGAAAAAGCGGCATTGGCGGACACCTGAATCGAATTCATCGCTACGCCAAGCAACATTATGCAAACGATTATCTAGATGTAATTCCGGCGATGCTGCTGGCAGCACAACTTTCGCGTGAGCCAGAGCATGAAAAACAATCTAAGCGGCTATTTCAGGCAAGCCGAATCCAAAACTTTCTCGACTCAATTCGAGCATCGTTGATTGATTATGGAGCAATTCGGCGATCGCAAACTCTCTTAGGTTCAACGGTTGGCTCTATTGACGCTCCCTATCAGTGGATTAGTGAGCAGGCGATCGCTTACAACGATTTAGCAAAGCAGCTTCAGGAAAAGCAACAAGACCTCAAGCGGCAAATTCAAACCGCCCAGCAAGATAGTTGGGAGCAGTTAGAAGTGAATATCAGGGAGATATTTCAAACCGCTTTTGACCAAGTAAAGCCTTTTGCAGAAAGCCATTGGGAATCTAATGAAAACCAGATGAACAGCGGCTGGAAGGAAAGGTTAAAGTCACTAAAATTTGAAGCACGGTTAAAAATTGCTCCCGAAGAGGCAAGTCAACATTTTCAGCGCAGCGTTCAAGAAGCGATTGAAGAAATTGGGAATGAGCTAAAAATTATCAGCCAACTGCAAGGCGGAAGTTTTAAGTTTACACAACAAGACTCCAATTTCTTCGACAAAGATTTTGTTCGGATTAGTGGCATGGTGCTGGTTGCCGCAGGTGCAATCCTAGCCTTTGTTTTTCCGCCTCTGGGCTTACTGGGGATTGCAGGTGGAATTGCAAGTTGGCTCTCTGGACAGTTCAAATCACGCAGCCAGAAACGCCGGGAGGCAGTGAAAAATATCTCAAAATCGTTGAATAGGCAGCTTGAAGAACAGCAGGAGCAAGTATTTCAGCAAGTGAAGGGGCATTTTGAGTCATATTGCCAATCCGTTGTGACTGCCGCTGATGCTTACTTTGAGGAATTGATTCAGGGGATTGGGGCGATCGCCAATCAACTCCAGTTCGCTCAAGCGAAATTATCCAATTCCTCCAATTATCTCAACCGAGCCTATGCCAAGCGCATCGTTGATTGGGCAACCGATCAGTACGAGCCACTAACAGATATTTCGATTAGCAACAGAATTCGCAAAGTTAATCGTGTCTTTGGACGCAGTTTTCAGATTCAAACCACTACTGCCTTGCCACTCACCAAATCTCAGGAAGAGATTTGCAAAATTCTTCAAGAACACGCATCCATTCAACCCACAAACACTAAACTCTAGGTAATACTCATGTCTCAGAATAACCAGACGTTCAAGGCGGCTGATATTGGTCAGCGGTTCAAAGCGACTTGCATCCAGTTTGACAATCTGCTGGCATCCGCAAACTCTCCAGAGTCAACCAAAATTCGACACAAGCTGCGCGATGGCATGAAGGAATACAAGCAGCAGGGTGCGCTAACAGTTGCGTTTATCGGGCAATACAGTGCAGGCAAATCGACAATCATTTCGGCACTCACAGGACGACGCGATATCCACATTGACACGGATATCGCAACTGACCAAACAGCTCCTTACGATTGGAACGGCATTAGAGTCATCGATACACCGGGGCTTTTCACCGATCGCCACGACCACGATGACATTACTTATGAAGCGATCGCCAAAGCCGATTTGCTGGTGTTTTGTCTAACCTACATGCTGTTTGACACGCTCACGGTCGAAAACTTTAAGAAGCTTGCCTACGACAAGGGCTACCGATGGAAAATGATGCTGGTCATCAACAAAATGTCAGCAGCAGCAGGCGAAGAAGATCAAAAGATTACTAGCTATCGACACAGCCTTGCAACAGCTTTAAAGCCTTATGGACTAGATGAATTTCCGATCAGCTTTATTGATGCCAAAGATTATTGTGATGGAGTTGATGAGAACGATGATTTCTTGATGGAAATTAGCCGTTTTGATAGCTTCATTGCTGAACTCAATCACTTTGTCGAACGTCGAGCCTCCCTCGCCAAGTTTGATACTCCTGTACGAATTGTCTTAGGCTGCATTGACGATGCTCAAATTGGCTTTGCCCGAAATTCTAACGAAGATACAGCGTTTCTAGAAGTTCTCTCGCGGATTTCTCGGCGTATCAATCAAGAGCGAGAACGGCTTCGCACCCGAATTAAGAGCATTACTTTGGATATGTCAGCGGCGATCGCCAGTGAAGGGAGCCATCTTGCCTCAGCAGTGGGTGAAGCAACATTTGAGACCTTAAACAAGCAATCGGAAATTAACGTTCGCAACCATTACGAGAAAACAGGAAAAGCCCTTGAGAATGAAATTGAGAAAGCGATTCAGTCGATTCAGTACGAGGTTGAAGCAGAACTGCAAAGCAATTTAACTCAGGCTTTTATCGCTCAACTTAATTTCAACGGTGACGTATCAGCTAAAAATTCTGCTGTCAAACTAAAACAGCAGCAGGTACAAGGACAAGTTGAATGGCTGCAAGAGATTGGACAGAAAGTAGGTGCAAAAATAGTAAAAAAAGCAACCAAAGAAACCCTAAAAACAGCACAAACAGGGCAAGTGTTTCTGCGATCGACGGATGTCGCAGGCAGTAGTTTACATTGGGGTGTTCTTAAGGCTGGGGAAATAATTGGCTTCAAATTTAAGCCCTGGCAAGCAGTAGGAATTGCCAAAAATATTGGTAATGCTGCCATGTTTTTAGGCCCAGCTCTAGCCGTTGTCTCCGTAGGAATGGATCTACACGCGATGCACCGAGAGCGTGAGCAGGAGCGGCAAATGGCAGATATCCGTCGTGATATTGTTAGCCAGTTTAAGGCGATCGCCATTGACCTTGAGCAGCAAATAGAAGCGCAATTACGTGAGTTTGAATCTCAAGTTTACGGACAACTTGAGAAGAATATTGCTGAAGCTCGACAAAACACTGAATCGGCAATGGCTGCTTCCCATTCAGAACTGGGGCAGCTTGCAGCCATTCGGAGAGAATTAGAGGCGCTTATCCAGGAGGTTCAAAAAATAGCGACACCAGTAGTACTCTAGGCACTAGGTTATAAACGCTAAGGTCTGCGACTTCTTTGAGAAGTCGCAGACCTCAATCTCCTAAGTTGGCATTATTTGATTCAATTGAGATATTTTGCAGTTGTTCCGCTTCACGCTTCATAGCGGCACAGCCTCGTGCAAAATGCGATCCTCATTTTCTATGCAGGCTATTCATTCCAAAATTCTTGAGCAATTAGCTCAACCGTTTGCTTGAGGGTGGGCAAATAGTTCTCGATAATGTTCCATACCGTGTCTACGTCTAGGCTCAAATACTGGTGTGCCAAAACATTTCGGAAACCTGCAATGTTTACCCAATCTGTTTCAGGATGTGCCGCCTTCCAATCGTCCGGGAGCTTTGCGACAGAATCGCACATTACCTCCAGGTTTCTGATTACAGCGTCCTGTGTTTTCAAGTCCTCAAAAAAGCTGGACTTGCCTTCAACAAGGTACATCTCAATTCTGGCAATGCAGTCTCGAATATGAATGATGTAAACTCTTGGATCTTTCATAGCGAGACGGCTTCTTGAAGAATGCGGTCTTTCAAAAAGTAGTGCAGCGATTTTGTCGTTACCACATCCACTTTACGATCAAGTAAATCTTCTAAATCGTGAATTAGCCCCACCGGAAACCAGGGAGTAATTTTCTCCAGTTCATAGTCCACGAGAAAATCAATATCGCTATCTTCCGTTGCTTCTTCCCGTGCGACTGAGCCAAATACACGCACGTTGTACGCTCCATGCTTTTCGGCAATGGCGAGGATTTGCGATCGCTGCTCTGCCAACAATTCTTTAATGCCCAAGCCCGTTCTGCCAGTCATGCCTCTACCTAATTGCCTAACTCGTAGGCTGTTTAAGTCATATTCTGCTCGCAGATTGTCTTCCATGTCTAATTTATCTGAGATCTTGCACCAGTAGCAGGAGTCATTGCACTAGAGCCTTGAGATCAATCTCAGGCTCAAAGCTAAAACTCGTTAAAACGAGTTGGAATGGTCTTTTGGTGGGCATTTAAGTCCGTTTTAACGGACTTAAGCGATTAGCCCGGAATTGATTCCAGGGCGGGTCATTGGGCAACAGACCAGCTTGGTGCAAGATCTGAGTTATTCCTCTTCATGAGCTTCTGGGTTGCTTCAGTTTAGAAAAAGCTGGAGCTTCTCTGGAGCAGTTCCCAAACTGGAGCTTGGCAACCAGGAAAACCAGGGAAGCTGAAGCTTGGAAGCAGAAATGTTTGGAAGCCAAAGAAAATAGGCTTAATCGATTCCTTGAATCTATTATGGTGAGAAAAGCTACTTTTGCAGACCTCCATGACCGATCTTAGTGTTAACCTCAACCGAGTTGCCTTACTGCGAAACTCACGAAACATTGGCATTCCCAGCGTTGTGAAAGCCGCAAGAATTGTGCTGGATGCGGGTGCCTATGGCG
>JAAUQZ010000239.1 GCA_012033355.1 Leptolyngbyaceae cyanobacterium RM1_406_9
GCTCCAAACAAGTGATTCCTATCCTACTCAATGTAATCGAAAGTTCAGATGTTCTTGTAGCTGGGGATGCAGCAAAAGCTTTAGGGCAAATTGATTCTGACGATACAATCCCTGCTTTGCTCAAGGCGCTGGAATCTGGAAACCCTGAAGTACGTTTGATAGTGGCGTATAAGTTAAGTGGCTTCAAAAGCAACTGTATCGCCTCCATTCTCCCGGATCTATTCAAACTTCTCTCCACTCAATCTGGCGAAGATGCTTTTGATGCCATCCAAGGCATCCAAGTCAACTGTAAGTTCTACAACTACGACCTCTATCAAGCCTATTTAGCAGCCCAGAAGGGCGACCCTTCCGCCAGCCAAAGCGACAAGCCAACGAACGTTTTTAATATAGGAACACTCCATGCGCCTGGTGCTGCGATTAACCTGGGTGGCACGATTCAGGGCGATCAGATCGGGTCACAGCCCCACCCACCAGAACTCTAAAATATAGGGTGATTACGTGAGAAAAACCCGATATCCATTCCTTTTCCATCTCAACCCGCTTAGAGCAACCCTCGAAAACCAAGGCATCTGAACAATGAAAGCCATTGAAACCACCGCTACCCTCTCAGAAAATGGGCAACTTACCCTTGATGAGCCACTGACGCTGGGCATTAACAGCCGAGTTCGCGTGATTGTACTCATCACTGAACCCGAAGATGACCCCGACGACACCCCCATCGCAGACATTCGGGAAGGACTCTATCAAGGCTGGCAAGACATCTTAGCCGGAAGAACCAAACCCGTCTCCCAGCTTTGGGAGGGTATAGATGTCGATTAACTCTCCCATTCAAGTTACAGTCAGCGATCGCTTTACCACTGAAATACGCCAACTTGCAAAACGCTATCGCCGTATCCGTTTAGATATCCAACCCGTTATCGACCAACTAGAAGTAGGCGAGTTGCCTGGAGATCAGATTCCTGGCATGGACTACACTCTCTTCAAAGTGAGAGTTAAAAACAGTGACGCTCAAAGAGGTAAAAGTGGTGGCTATCGCATCATCTACTACTTAAAAACAGCAGCCCAGATTCTACTCGTCACAATATATTCCAAATCAGACAAATCCGATATCACTGCTGCTGAAGTCCAAGAAGTTATCACCCGTGCTGAAACTGAATTCAGTGGTACAAAAAATGTAGAAAATCACGATGAATAATAACTTCAACATCCAAAACTTCAACGCAAACAATGCTGCGATTAATCTAGGCGGCGCGATCGAGGGCGATCAGGTTGGGACACAAAATTATTATGCCACCGACCCGGAGGTACAAAGGGTGATCGCCGATCTGCAAGCCCTCTTCACTCAACTTCAGATGCAACATCCCCAGATCACTACCGAAACAGAAGCCTTACCCATCATTGATGCCGAATTCACCGAACTCAAGCAGTCCCCAACCAGTAAGCTAGCCATCCTCCGCCAACAACTCCTCAACCCAGAGCGTCATGCTCAAGCCATCAAAGCCACCCTGGGCGAAATCGCCAAACACTACCTGGAAGAAAGCATTTGGGCAAAGGCAACCCTAACCTATCTTGACAAGATGAGCGAAACCCTCAATCAAGGAGCCTGAATCATGCAAATCACCATTTCCTCAAACGCTAAGACTTAAATGCAAACCAGAGCAATAGCAAGGAAAAGCCAGCTAACAAGCCGTTGGAGCCGACCGTCGAGAGGCTATCTGTGAGTGTTCGAGGTTATCTGCGGCGGCTCAACTTGGTCGTTAGCCTGCTAAATCTTGGTTGGGGTATAGTTGATGTCCATGAGTTTGTCGTTACCAAATACACTATGAAGATTTAATGAACTGCCGTGGAAGTACTTAGTTTATTGCGGCAAAGGTATAAAATCTTGAAGGGTGTGTTCAAAACTTTTGCTAATTGCCGTTTTATGTAAATTGGCAATGATGTGCAGAAGAGGATGTTGGAAGGCAGTTTATGGGAGCCAAACAGTATGGAGCTTGAAGAGAAGGCAAGTATTTTGAGATCTGAGATAGAGAAGATCATCAAAGAGGAGTCTAATAAACCTTTCATTATCTCAATCATGGGGCAGACAGGAGTAGGAAAGTCTTCCTTGCTAAATGCGCTATTCAAGGCAAACCTTCCTACTGATAAAGTGCGTCCATGTACTAAAACAATTGATCGGGTAGTTGCAAAAGGAACTACAGGACATGAGCTATGGTTCTACGATTTGCCTGGCATAGGGGAGTCAAGTGAGGCAGACGACGACTATATAGAGGACTACAAGCAGAAACTATTGGAATCTGATGTTGTGCTTTGGGCAATCCATGCAGATATTCGTTCTGTCACATTTGATTTCAATTCACTACAAAAAATACTTGCATCTTTTGAAACTGCTGTGCAGGTCGATCTGCTAGGGAAGATAACTTTCGTTTTAACAAAAGCGGATCTTTTATCCCCTCCTCCTTGGATTTTTGGGAAAGATGGCGAAAGCGGTCTTTTCACGGCTTCCAAAGAGACTAAGGCTCTCATGATGGAAAAAAGTTCTTATTATCAAGAAATTTTCCTTCAACCATATGCAGATTTACTAGTTTCAAAAACTTACAATGATGGAAATTTTAGCATTGCCGATTCATCATTCTCGTATGACGAGTATAGCATTGCGTATCATGGCTTACTAACAGAAAGTGATTTGCAACGCTTGAAAGCTCATTTTCCAGAGCATGAGAAAGTTTTTGATAGGCTCAATGATAATTATCAGTTCATTCCCTGTTCATCTATGTTTAAGTACAATCTTGGGAGATTAATGCTTGTAATCATCAACAAGTTGGGGAAAAACGCTATCAATAGGTTTACGAATTTCATTGATAGTCAAAATATGGGTGGAGTTCCGCTGTCTGAGGCAAAGAAAATGAGCAATATCGTCATATTTGATTCGAGAAAGAAGCAGATTGTTTTTGATTTAACTGATGTTGAGGTTTGAAATCTACATGGCTAGGTATACACTGGATGAGCTTGAGACCGCTGTAAGTGACGAGTATCGTAACAACAGCAATTTTCGGAAAGATGTGAATAAAGCAATTGAAACTAAGAATCAGAATTGGCTTTCTGATTTAGTTAAATGGGTTGCTGACAAGTTATTTGGTGCAGTCATTGAGAGTTTGATCGCAGCGGTGGTTGGTGCTTTGTGGAATGGGTAGTGCCTTAGCGGTGCAGAAAACTCTTGAAACCTTTAATTTCAGTTTCGTACCCCCATTAGTCGTTGGAGTCGTATATCGAGTGTGTTTAGATTTTTGTGTAAATGCGGGCAGTCTGCCCGCATTTACACAAAAATCAAATCAGTCTCGTATATCAGGGTTTTCTGTTAGAGGTTGGAGTTGCAGTTGGATTTGTTGTTTTTGGCTTTAAGTCGGGTGAGACAGCGAGACAGAAAGAGCACGTCATTCAATACAGCATCTGAGCTTGTAATTAAGGGCACATATAACTATGGTCTTCCTAAGTCAGTTTAAACATTTCATGCCTAGTAGAAATGCGAAACTCCACGCTATCATTCATGGGGCAGCAATCGAGGCTGGAGGCATTGGATTAGCAACAGCACAAATACCAGGTGACAGGTTTGTGATTGGTGCTGTTCAGATATCGATGGTGATACAAATTGGAAGTGAATTTGGTGAAGAACTAAACAAAGCAGCGGCGACGGCACTTCTCCAATCGGCTCTTGCAACTGTCATAGGTGTAGAAGTTTTTAATGGCGTAATAAAATACGCTCCTGGTTTAGGAAACATAGCAAATATGTCTACAGCTTCTTCAGTAACAGAAACGATTGGGTGGACTACCGTTAAATATTATGAGATGAAAGAGAACAAGTAAGACTTATTCTGCTTGAGAAAAATTGTTGGAGAATAGCATATGCACCATCAAAACTTAATCGCAGATCTTTCAAGATACATGGCTTACCATAAGCCAAATTGGCTTATTGCTAATGCTCAATCTGATGACATCCAGAAATCTTTAGACACAATCAACCACACAATCAGAACGATAATTGAATACTTGATACATCTGTTTTCAGTATTTGTTCAAAATTAATACTGGTGGTTATAAACACATCAGAGAGCATGAAGTCTAAAGTCCAGCTTTGGTCAAACTGAATTAAGCTGAACGGCGCAGGCTAACAATTCAAATGCAGCGGACGGTTGAGAGCCTCTGGTGCTGAGTTCGAGGTTACTTGCCGCCGCTGATTTGAGCCGTTAGCTGGCTCCGCACAGAGTCTTTTACACTCGTTTTTGAAGGTTGATGGTGAGTGCCAAAGCGCTCAGGAGACTGTGGTTGTGACCGTTATTGAGGCTAGTGGTGGTGTTGCAAGGCGCTCAGGAGATAGGGGGTGGAGGCGGTGGTGAGAGGCGATCGGAGGTGAGGCGAGAGGCTTCGGGAGGCTATTGGTGAGGCGGTATTGCGAGATTACGGAGGCGTTGCTCAGCTAACAACCCCAGTGCAGCGGATTGACCGAAGTCGCTTGGGGTGTTGCAAAAGCAGTCGCAACCGCTGACCGGGAACGTTAGCTGGCTCCGCGCAGAGTCTTTTGCACTCGTTCTTCGAGACTAGTAGTGAGTGTCAGAGCGCCCAGGAGATGTTGGTTGTGACCGTTGTTGAGCTTTGGGGTGGTGTTGCAAGGCGCTCAGGAGATAGGGGTGGGGGCGGTAGTGAGAGGCGATCGGTGGGTGGCGAGAGGTTCCAGGAGGTTGTTGGTGAGGCGGTATTTCGAGATGATGGAGGCGTTGCTCAGCTAACAACCCCAGTGCAGCGGATTGACCGAAGTCGACTTGGGGGTGCAAAAGTAGTCGCAACCGCTGACCGGGATTGTTATGCCGCTGAGTCTTCTGTTGGGACACAGCCGAGAGATTGTTCCAGTTCGTTATTAACCTACGGAGAGATTTATGCCTTCCTATCAGAATGATCCCGTCATTTCCAGAACAACTACACCTTCTGGAGCAGAAAACTACAACGGTGGAATTTATGGAGAAAGTAATCTATTCAATGGTGTACGTGGTGTGACTTATGCACCGGGACACGGAGCGGTGGTTGGAGTGAGTGAAAACCACACTCCAGAAGCAGTACCAGGAGTATTTGGGCAGAGTGACGGTACTGGTGTTTGGGGCACAAGTAAAACTTGGATGGGAGTTTACGGAAACTCCGAAAGCACAACGGGTGGCGCAGGAGTGATGGGAGAAGCAGTGGGTCCGGGCGTGATTGGTAAAAGCCAGACTTGGATGGGCGTTTATGGCGAGACCGCTAGCACAACGGGTGGCGCAGGAGTATGGGGAGAACACAAAGCAGGTGGTAATGGCGTGGTAGGTGTCTGCCAAGATGGAATTGGTGTTTTTGGCAAAGGTGGACGACTCGCAGGATTCTTTGAAGGTGACGTTGAGGTTACAGGTGATATTCGCTTAAAAAATGCAGATTGTGCCGAAGATTTTGATGTTGTCTGCATTGCTCAAGTTGAGCCAGGAACCGTTATGGTAATTGACTCAGAAGGGGCTTTACGACCCAGCGATCAGGCTTACGATAAGCGTGTTGCTGGTGTCATTTCTGGTGCAGGTAACTATAAGCCAGGGATTGTGCTAGATAAGCAGGAGTCTTCTCCAAACCGAATGCCGATTGCGTTGATGGGTAAGGTGTATTGCAAGGTGGATGCAAGTTATGGCGCGATCGAGGTGGGTGATCTACGAACTACATCTCCTACCCCTGGGCAGGCAATGAAGGCTACAGATCCACTCAAAGCGTTCGGATCTGTGATTGGGAAGGCACTACGACCGTTGCAAGAGGGGCAAGGACTGATTCCTATACTGATTGCTTTGCAATAGGAGAGAAATCAACATGACAAGTATTCGTGAATTTTCAACGCAAGTTGGACTTGGTAATCCGCCTATTTCAGTACGCTCTCTTGTAGCGCAATTCGGAACTAATTCGCTACGAAATGCCATCGCTGCACACAAAATCCGCGAACTCTATCTAAATTCGGGTGCCCATCAAGGGCTTCTCGGTTTCCCACTCTCAAACGTTCAATTTGATACTCACAAGGCAGAGCAGCGGTTCGCTGGTGGCAAGATTGAATTCCTCCATACGACTCCGAAGGGGGTCGCCGAAACAAGTGTACGTGTGCGGTTCGTCGGATTTCATTGCGATAGAGAGTCAGATCATGACCAGCTTTCAGACACAGACGAACCGTATTTCATCATCAGTAGACTTGTTGGGAAATAGGGGATAATTGATAGTATTGTTCGGTGCTGTTCCAATGCTAGATCTCGAACGTATTCTCCGAAGTGACCGTCTGCTGCGAGCGATGACAGGACTTAACCGCAAAGCGTTTGAATCCCTGTTGCCCAGTTTTACCACCGCCTACGAGCAACGTCAGATGAAACCGGAGGAAGAACGCAAACGTGCCCCTGGAGGAGGACGCAAAGCGACCTTACGAACAACTCAAGACAAGCTGTTCTACATTTTGTTGTACTGCAAATGCTATCCCACTTTCGACTTGATGAGTGTGTTGTTTGGCTTTGACCGTTCCTGCGCGTGGGACTGGGTACATGGACTGTTGCCCGTGTTGGAGCAGGCGTTAGGGTACAAACAGGCATTGCCAGAACGCAAGTTGCACAGCATGGAGGAATTTCTGGAACGCTTTCCTGATATCAAAGAGGTGATTCTTGATGGCACAGAACGTCCAGTACAACGCCCCCAAGACCCAGAGAAACAGCGTGAGCATTACTCTGGCAAGAAGAAACGGCATACCCGTAAGCACATTACGGGGAGTACGCGAAAAAAGCGGGTGATCCTCTTGACGAAGGCGAGAGCAGGCAAAATTCATGACAAACGGCAGTTAGATGAAGAAGATTTAGTCGGCGACATCCCGGACGAAGTTGTCGTGGAGGGGGATTTAGGGTTTCAAGGATTACAAAATGAGTTCGTCAACATTCATTTGCCCCACAAAAAGCCGAAAGGCAAGGAACTGAGCGACCAGCAGAAGCAAGAGAATCGAGAATTTAGTCGTCAACGAGTCAAATGTGAACATGCCCATGCGGGCATCAAGCGGTATCGTTCGGTCACGGATGTTTATCGCAATTGTGTGCCTGATTTCGATGACCGCTTAATGCTTAATGCAGCGGGTTTATGGAACCTGTATCTGGATGTAGCGTAAATTGGGTAGGAAAATTGGAAAACCCTGTCCCAAAACTGGTTTTATTTCCCAACAACTCTAGTGCTGCTGGTTCAAACCGTTCAAACACCATACGCTTTGGTCCCTATCAGAATGTTGAAACTGGAACTGATCGGTTTGAAGCAGCCATACTTGCAGATCCTACTAGCGCCAACCCGATCGTCATTGTCCCACCGATTGTGATTGGTGTTGTTGCTATCGAACATGATGCAGGTACTCCCGAAGAAGCCGAAGAAAAGGTACGAAACATAATCAAGGCGATCGAGGAAAAGTTCGACCAGGCTGCCGCAACATTTGGAGCGGTAACTGCCGGAAGTCACGTCTTGCCGGAATGGGCACGCGATATTTTGATCGGTTGGGTTCCGGAGGGCATCGCGGCAATATTTGGACTTGGTGATGACCACATTGGATCAGTGCCCCTTGTCATGTTTGACTTTAATCCAGGTCTGGAAAAGTGGACAACTCCGCCTAGAATTGGACTTCATGGTCAAAACCCTTACAATACAGAAATTACGGTAGATGGTGGTAGCGAAGGAGCTTATAAACTCCGATTCCAGGTTGAGATTGTTGATACTAATATCGTTGTGGGTTAGAGAGGTGCGATCGCTCATCACCAAAAATGGGGTTCCCCATAGCGGAATGGCAACCCAGAAATGCGATTAATTTTCACGAATTGGCGGACCAAAGAATTGAAACATCGCTGTACTGTCTGAGCATTGCATCAGCACTGACAAGGGTCATTTCTTCCAACTGTGCCTGTGCAATCAACATTCTGTCAAACGGATCTCGGTGATGCAAGGGCAATGAAGCTGCTCGTAAAGCATGAGTTGCTGTAATTTCTAACGATCTCACATCTAACTGTCCCATACGGCTAGAAATGTAGCTATCCGGTGGCTCTGGCAATGGTAACTTTCCGATCGCAACTTTGATACCTATTTCCCAGATGCTAGCAACAGAGAACCACAACTCGTTTGTTTCATCGGCAATATTTGTAATTGCTTCCTCACTCAACCGCTCTGGTTGGGCAAACCACCATAACCAGCATTGGGTATCCAACAAGAGCTTCACTCTTCACCACCTTCAAATGCCGCCAAGATCTCTTCCGGTAAAGGAGCATCAAAGTCTTCTGGTACGGTGAAACGTCCTCGGTCTAGCCCTAAACTAGCCCGCCGATTGGATGAGTTATAGAACGGAACCAACTTTGCGATTGGGATGCCTCGGTTTGAAATAATAATTTCTTCCCCAAGTTCTACACGAGACAATAGGCGTGAGAGATTTGTTTTAGCTTGATGGATATTTACAGTTTCCATATTCCCATAAAACTAAGTCCACAAACTTAGTTTAGTCTAATTGTATATTGTGATGCAAGAGTCAGTTAAGCAAATTAGCAAGCAGCGCGGCATAACAACCCGGTTGGAGCGGACTGACGAAAGATCTTGGTGTGGATGCAAAGGTTATCAACAGCCGCTCAACCGGAACGTTAGCTGGCTCCGCACAGAGTCTTTTGCACTCGTTCTTCGAGACTAGTAGTGAGTGTCAGAGCGCCCAGGAGATGTTGGTTATGACCGTAGTTGAGGTTAGTGGGGGTGTTGCAAGGCGCTCAGGAGATAGGGGTGGGGGCGGTAGTGAGAGGCGATCGGTGATGCCGAAAACGCTCAGGAGGTTGTTGGTGAGGCGGTATTGCGAGATGGTGGGGGCTTTGCTCAGCTAACAACCCCAGTGCAGCGGATTGACCGAAGCCGCCTTGGTTAGATACAGAGACCAGCCCTCTAAAGGTCATTTGAGAGCTTCTTAATATTTTCTATCATCCCTGCTATCACTGGCTTTCAGGCTTCTATTCTAAAAGTTGAATATCTACCCCCCGCGTTTGAGCCATGATTTTGGGA
>JAAUQZ010000240.1 GCA_012033355.1 Leptolyngbyaceae cyanobacterium RM1_406_9
CGTTTGGAGTCTTGCGGAATTCTCCAGGGCAATTTACCATTTTTGCAATTACTCGATTGGATTCAGCAATAGCTGCAATAATAACTACTTCGGTTTTTTTCATTGCTCAATAGAATTAGACGAAAAAAGCTTTTTTAAGAAAAGACAATTCATCTTGATATGAGAGCAATCTTTTCATTGTTAGAAGAACTACAGTTCACTCACTTCCTATCAAAAGGTAGAGACGGTGTTACTCCAAAGAATGACTTGGGCGATCGCCCCTCTCTTCCTTTAAGCGGTCATCTTTAGCCATTACCTAAGGCTGACTTTGCTCTAATTGCTGTTGCAGTTCAGCAGTGCGCTCTGCTGTCACTCGTTCGAGACAGCCGTAGTAAATGGTTGGTTGAATGGAGCCACCTTCATACTGGCTGCTTTCCGCATCACAGGTTTCGTCACGATAGTCAATCCAGGCGAGTTCTGCGTCAATCAGTTCTTCCTGCTCCTGGCTGTTGAGGCTAGCTTTAAGGTTCTGATAAACCCGATTGAGTTCTGCGTCGGCTGTTTCATAAAAGGCTTGGGCACACTGGTTAATTTCTGCCTGAGTTTGAGCATTCGCACAGTCTGTCGGGGCTGCTGCGACTTGAGAGGAGGAGGTAGCAGCTTCAGGAGTCGGACTAGCTGCTGGAGCCGTAGGTTCAGCTTCAGGGGCAGTCTGAGGAATTTCCTCTGGCGGGGCGGCGGCGGGCGCGGCAGGGGTGGGCGCGGATACAGTTTGGGTGGGACTGGGTGAAGCGGCTTGAGGAGAGTCCTGATTGCGAATAAAGCAGCCAGGAGCGATCGCCAACAGCAGTATAGCCAGCAATCCAGTCAGGCGCTTGGTAATAAACATCTAATTTTCTCTCCTTTAATATCCTAGTTTTAGTAAAAACAAAATCTATACCCTTGAGCAACCTGCTCTAGAATTAAAAAACTCGAAATCTACAGGATTTATAGTATTTTTCACTTATGGGTCAAGGAAGTGAGTATTTTGACAAAGAACATTCGCCCTGAACCTATTAACGCCTGAACTAATGCCTGAACCTATTCTTTACGTTGCCATCACCAATCATGGTTTTGGTCACGCTACTCGCACAGCGGCGGTAGTGAGTGAAATTAAGCGACTCTGCCCCGAAATGGTGATTGCGCTGGTGACGACGGCTCCCCGCTGGCTGCTAGATTCTTACATCCAGAGTGACTTTATTCACCGTCCGCGTGGGTTTGATGTGGGGGTGCTGCAAAGTGACAGTATCACGATGGATAAGCCTGCCACGCTGGAAAAGCTGAAGCAGATTCGGGAGCAGGCAAATTCGTTAATCGCTTCAGAGGTGACGTTTATCAAACAGAATCGGGTCGGTTTGGTGCTGGCAGACATTCCGCCATTGGCGACAGCGATCGCCCGTGCTGCCAACGTTCCCTGCTGGATGATCAGTAACTTTGGCTGGGACTTCATTTACCGCGCCTGGGAAGGTGAGTTTGTGGAAATGGCAGACTGGATCGCAGAGCGGTTTGGAGAATGCGATCGCCTGTTTCGCCTGCCGTTCCATGAGCCAATGTCTGCCTTTCCCAGCGCCACCGATGTTGGGCTGACGGGCGGCTCACCTCACTATGCAACTGAGGAATTGCGGACAAAGTTTAATCTAACCAACCCCCCACAGCAGACCACCTTGCTAACCTTTGGTGGGCTGGGGCTTGATCAAATTCCCTATCAAAACTTGCAGAATTTTGCCGATTGGCAGTTCATCACCTTTGACCGTCAGGCTCCCGACTTGCCCAATCTGCTCAAGATCACCGACCGTCACTATCGTCCGGTGGACTTTATGCCGCTTTGCGGTCGAGTGGTCTCAAAGCCTGGATACAGCACCTTTGCTGAAGCCTGCCGCTTGGGAATGCCGATCATTTCTGTTACCCGTGAAGACTTTGCCGAGTCGCCTATTTTGCTGGCAGGCATCCAGGATTATGCCTATCATCAAATTTTGCAGCCTGCTGATTTCTTCCAGAGCGATTGGCAGTTTTTGCGAGAACCGATGCAGCCGCCTCGGCAGTCACAGGCTTTGGCGATCGATGGGAATGAGGCGATCGCCAAAGCCATCCAGGATTATTTCTATTAACATTAGCCTTATTGACATCACCTCGCTGACCCCCCACCCCTTCCAACCCATGACAGCAGCAGTCAACTCGTTTGACCAGGTTCCCGTTTCTGAAAGAGCCACAGAAAACCCCGAAGCGCTAGCCAGTAGCCAGCCTGCTTCCGCTGAAACAGTCATTCCAGCTTCATTAGAAACGCCTACTGAGAGTAGTTCTGCTGTCTCGACGATAGAGTTAGCCGCTAGAGATGTGCGTCTTGTGCTGACCGAACAGCGGGAGCAGGGGCAAATCTTGACGACAAAACTTAACATTTTGTTTGTGACGAATGGGGCGCTGTTAACCAGCCTTAACATTTCCCGCTTGATGATGATTCCCAGTCCCTTTAGCATCGCTGAAGTGATTGGGTTTCTGATTAGTTTTTCGCTGCTGGTGCGGGCGTTTCTCCCCCGTCAGGTAGCGGTTAGCCCCAACCTGGAGGATCGTAAATTTTTGGAAAAGTATCTGGTTTTGTCATCGGACGAATACCATCTACAGATGCTAGTTAATTTGATCGAGACCTATAATGCAAATAAGCAGCGACTCGATGACGTTTCTCAAACTTTAAGATATGCTGCCTATGCGACCTGGGTAATCGCTGTGGTGATGTTAATGCACATGGTGGTAGTTTATTTCTTTATATGAATCTAAGCGGATTCGTGCCTGAGAAATGAGCGCCACAAATTCCTTGAAGTAGCCGCTAACTTATGGAAGCTAAATTGACTGATAGCCCTGTGCTTGAAAAGCGTATTCGTTTGCCAGAGCCCGATATGTCTAACATCACGGTTTTGACGCGCCAGTTGCCAAACGAGCCAATTTTGCCCTGGCATCACTATGATTCTCCCTGGCTTGACTCAGAGGAAGAATTGCTGGAAGAAGCTGAGGCAGCGGCAGACGAGGCAGATGATTCTGAAGATTCAGAGCAGCTAGAATGCGTTCAGACTGATATCAGTCAGCAACAGGATGTCGCCTGAAGGCAGTTCAACAGATGTCGCCCAGGCAAATATCTTTCCATGAGTCACTATCAGCAGCTAATCAAGGTTAAAACCAACGGCAAGTCGATTCACAAAATCACTTCAGACATCGAATCGGTTGTGTCTAAGTCGGGTGTTGATACCGGGCTGTGTACGCTGTTTCTGCGGCACACGTCAGCCAGCCTGATTATTCAGGAAAATGCTGACCCGGATGTGCTGCGGGATCTGGCAAATTTTTTGGCAAAGCTAGTGCCGGAGGGCGATCGCTACATTCACAGCACGGAAGGCCCAGACGATATGCCTGCCCATATTCGCACCGTCTTGACTCACACGTCAGAGCAAATTCCGATCGCTCACGGTCGTTTGCTGCTGGGCACCTGGCAGGGCATCTACGTTTGGGAACATCGCCAGCATAGTCACCTGCGCGAGGTGGTTGTCCACATCAGCGGCGATTAGTTTTGAGATTTACAGCAATTCTCAATTGCCTAAGCCATGGATTTTTGCTGTGTGCCGCGCTCCGCGCGGCACACAGCAAAAATCTAAACACATTTAAGCGCGAAGCGCTGTAACTCTACACAATGCCTGCCCGCAGCGCCACGACCGCAGCCTGCACCCGATCGTCTACCGCAAGCTTGTTCATGATGCCGCGAACGTGAGTTTTGACGGTGTTGGGGCTGAGGTAAAGAGCAGCAGCAATTTCGGGGTTGCTGTGGCCTTCGACCATCAGCTTGAGAACTTCCAGCTCTCGCTGAGAGAGTTGACCAACCGCGCTCACGTCGGTCTGAGTTGGCGGCTTCAGATGGTCTAAAACGCGACGGGCAACGTGGGGGTCGAGGTAGCTGGCTCCTTCCTGGGCAGCGGCGATCGCCGCCAACAATCGATCAACACTCGTGCCCTTAACGCAATAAGCATCTGCACCGCTAGAGAGCGCCCCAATCACCTCATTCTCAGTAGTGTGGGAGGTCAGCATGACCACACGAACTTCTTTGAGCGTTGCTTTAATTTGCTGAGTTGCAGCGATCCCATCCAGTCGGGGCAAGCCGATATCCATCACGATAATGTCTGGCTTGAGTTTGAGGGCTTCTTCGACCGCCAGATAGCCGTCGTCTACCCGACCGACAATTTCAATGTTGGGATAGCTTGCCAAAGATTGCTCCAGCCCCAACTGCATCATTGGGTCATCTTCGACAATCAAAACCCGCATGGGTGGCAGTTCGGAGAATGAGTTCATGGAGGCACTCTTTTTAGAAGAAGATCTCAGTAATAGTCACGCTACAGACAGCCTAACCTTACGAATTCTAGATTACCAGTAAGAATGGTAAGGAGCTATTGGGAAGTCAGTCGAGCGGCGATCGCATACAGCAATGGACCCAGCAGCAAAGCAGGTAAAAAAGAAGCAATTCTCACCTGAGCGACCTCTAGCAAATTTAGCCCTAGTCCAATAATCATTAGCCCTCCAATTCCTGTAATCAGCATCACTTGAGGGGCAGTAGCCGGATCAGGCAGCGTTTGAGCAAGCGCCCCTGCCGCCAGAGAAATTCCGCCCTGGTAAACCAGGATAGATAGAGCGGAAAAGCCAACGCCAATGCCAAAGCCACTGGTGAGGGCGATCGCCGCCAGTCCATCCATTGAGGCTTTTAGCGTCAGCAGCGTGTTGTCGCCAATCAAGCCGTTATTCAGACTGCCAATTAGCGCCAGCGGCCCCACGCAAAACAGCAAACTGGCTGCGACAAATCCTTCTGTAAAACTACCTTTGCCTTTAAACCGATGCTTGAGCCAGTTACCGACCCCTTCCAGGAGAAGCTCTAACTTCCACCATTCGCCCAGCAGCCCGCCCGCCACAATCGCCAGTAGTCCTAAAATTACGCCATCGACCTGACCCGCTTGCGCCTGCTGCAAACTTCCGGCCATGCTAAAGCCGATGAATAGCGTCACCAGTCCCAGCCCTTGAGTGATCACCTTTTGCATCTGTCCAGGTAGCCGCCCCCGCAGAAAAAGTCCCAGAGCGGTTCCCAAAACGACTGTGGTTACATTAATCCAGGTGCCGCTAGTTCTCGCCCAAAAATCGAGTGCCATAGATTCCGCTGTGAATAAGTGATGATCAGCAATTCCGTCACTCATTCAATCATTGCGCCTGCTCGAAAAAATCCTGCTCTTGCGTGAACTTGCATCTTTAATCTGTAAGGATCGTGGATCAAATAACCTGTAAAACCAGAATCTCTGTAGGGACATGGCATTGCCATGCCCCTACACAGGAGAATTACACATTAATAAATCCGCAATCCTAAGGGCGAGACATTCGGCAGGTATTTTCTAGTTCGCTGCAAGGCTCTTTGCCCGAATGCTTCGCCCCTACGGGTTTTCTACACCCACTTTCCAACGACAACTCGAATTGTGCCGTCTTCTAAAATTTCCTCTTCTTCAATAGTAAATCCTTGCGTGGGAGCCGTTGCAATTAAGGTGTGATAGCCGTAGCGCTGAGTTAGTTGGTTGATCCACTGTTGAGAATATTTAGGGCGATCGTATTCTGAGATGATTGCTTCAAAGGTGCCATCGGGCTGTCGCTGAAAACCAATGTCGTTGCTGAGCGGGCCAATGAAGCGTCGTCGCACGATGACTTCGGCAGTTTGTGGACGGATATCGCCTCGATAGCCATAAAGATGTTCGGCAGTATCGTACACTTCTACCTGCTTTAAGCCCATATCTGCCAGGGCTTTAACCAGTGCATTCTGATCTTTAAGCTGAGTTTTGATGCAGGTAAAGTGGGACATGGTGGAGAAGGGAGAAGAAACAAAGCTGCTGTTCCAAAATAGCTCAATCGACTTCCAAAGATTGAATCCCTTGCTTGAAGGTATATCGCTTCAGTTCTTCGGTAAGCTGCACATCCTTAGAGGCGGTTCTGGCTCCGGCTTCGGCGGCCCAGCGTTTGAGTGCTTCGATTTGATGGTGGGCGATCGCCGCCAGCGGAACGGTTTCCTCGATCGCCATAATAATGTCTTCTGTAGTAAAGTCCTGCCGCTGTCCAACCGTGCCCCGTCCAAACGCCCGATGCATTCCGTCAATTACCACCTGTTCAATTTCTGCACCGCTAAAGTTTTTGGTTTGCCGGGCCAGCAGGCTTAAGTCAAACTCGCGCAGACGGCTAGGACGAAGCCGCTGCAAATGCACCTTAAAAATTTCCTCGCGTTCTGGCTCAGTCGGCAAATTGAGAAAGAAAATTTCGTCAAATCGCCCTTTTCGCAGCAGTTCAGCAGGCAGAATTTGCACATTGTTTGCTGTGGCGACGATGAAAACAGGGGATGTCTTCTCTTGCATCCAGGTGATCAGGCTGCCAAAGACGCGGCGGCTGGTGCCAGAGTCGCCGTCTGAGCCGCTGGTGATGTTGCCAAAGGCTTTGTCGATTTCGTCGATCCAGAGAACGCAGGGGCGATCGCCTCTGCAAGCTGAATCATCTGTCGCGTTCGGTTCTCACTTTCCCCCACGATGCCACCAAATAGCCGCCCGGAGTCCAGTCGCAGCAAGGGTAAGCGCCACTCGTGGGCGATCGTTTTGGCAGAAAGCGACTTGCCCGTGCCCTGAATGCCAACCAGCAGCACCCCTTTAGGATTGGGAATGCCAAATCGCCGCGCCTCTTCCGTAAACACCCCTTGCCGCATCCGCACCCAGAGCTTCAGATTTTCCAGTCCGCCCACACTTTTGAGCGAATCCTGAGTGGTGAAAAATTCTAAAATCTCAGTTTGACGAATCGCCTGCTTTTTCTCCTCCAATACATGAATGATGTCCGTTTCATTCACCTGCTGTTTTGCAGCAATAGCCTTTGCCAAAACCCGCTGGATTTTGGTGCGGCTCAACCCCAGGCAGGCTTTTACAAGCTGCTCTTTGGCTAAACCTGAAACCTTCAGTTTTTCAGGCACGACCAGTTGGGAGATTAAATAATCAATTTCTTGAGCATTGGGCAACGGAAAATTGATCACGGTGATGTCTTCTACCAGTTCAGGCGGCAGAGAGAGCGTGTGGCTGAGCAAAACGATGGTCTTACGGCTGCGTTTTAGCTCTCGTGCCAGATTCTTTAGCTCTCGCACGGTGGGCGCAGTTTTGTCACTGGTCGTGCTTCTCAGGAAGGGATGCAAATCTCGCAGCACAAAGATGGCGGCTTCTTCAGCATTTGCCTTGCCAATTCGATTTAGCGCACCCATGAGTGAGCCTTTGTCTGAGCCGCTGTCATCCCAACCGCGCACAATGTCCCACAGCAACAGTTTGCGCGATGGCTCCTGAGCCGCAACCTGTTGCAAAACTGCCTCGACGGGTTCTTCTTCGGCAGCCACGATGTAGAGTAAAGGGTAGCGTGCCCGAATCAGTAAATCTAGCTGCTCAACTAAATCTTGGTGAGGCTCATAGGAATCTGAACGCTGAGAGTGAGTCATTAAAATTAATTGCCTAGAATTTATACCAATTTGATTTGAGCTTGAGCAGAACAAATCCTTGTTGAAGACAGCTTCCCAAAAGATTGGTATCAGCCATTGAACAGCGCCAACCTATCCTAGCTTCTACCCATGAGCTACATCTTCAATAACCCCGAAATTGTTTGGAATCTGGTGCTAGAGCATCTTCAGATGACAAGTTTAACGCTGGTGATTGCAGTGGCGATCGCCCTCCCCCTAGCACTCCTGATCACCCGCTATCGCTGGCTCAACGTGCCCGTGCTAGGAGCTTTAGGAATTCTCTACACGGTGCCCAGTTTGGCGCTAATTATTCTCCTGGTGCCGATTTTTGGGCTAGATGCTCAGTCGGTCATCGCGGCGATGGTAATCTACACGCAGGTGATTCTGGTGCGAAATCTGGCAGTAGGGCTGCAATCTATCAAGCCTGCCGTCCTGGAAGCCGCTAGAGGCATGGGCATGAGTCCCTGGCAGCGCTGGTGGCAGATTCAAGTGCCGCTAATTTTGCCGATCTTTTTGGCGGGGTTGAGAATTGCGGCGATCGTGGCGATCGCCATTGCTACCATTGGCGCGAAGTTTGGTGCAGGTGGGCTAGGCACCCTGCTGTTTGACGGCATCAACCAGGCAGGACGCTACGACAAAATTTGGGCAGGGGCGATCGCCGTCTCCCTCCTTGCCTTCATCATCAACGGCGCACTGCTAGCTTTGGAATGGGCTGCAAATCCCAGTAGACGCATTCAGCAAGCCGCCCATGTTCAAAAAAGAAAGCTAGATAAATTGCCGAATCTCAGCTAAACAGGTTGTTGACAGGAGTTAGATGGGAGTTGGTCATTGGTCATTGGTCATTAGTGAACTCTTCCCACTCACGGCGGCTACTGTGTACACACAAGTTATGCTCGATCTCAAAATTCTGCATTTCGCTTCCCATCCCCCCAGAATGGGGGACTTAAGGGGGCTGAGAGGACTTGTGTGTACACCGTAGCTCACGACGGAGGATGCTGTAGAGGTAATCGTCGTACAATTTGCCATCTAGTTCATGATGTTCTCTCAACACCCCATCCCTATGAAACTTCAGTTTCTCAAGTAGCTTGACCGAGGGGATGTTGAATGCAGCGGTTTGGCAATATAGCTTGTTTAAATCCGTCGTCGCAAACAAGTTGTTAATGGCCAGGGCTACCATTTTGGTGCCTATTCCCTGCTGCCTAAACTTAGGATTGACCATATATCCAAATTCAGCAGATTGGTTGCGCGGATTAACATCAAAGTAATGAAAACGCCCCGCAATTTCATCCACTCCATCTGCAAAAAATGCCCATGTAATCGGAGCGATGTCAGGTGGAATTCTCTTTCCATTTACAACCGGGCGACACGTTCGCTCCTCAAGACGACAGGATTGGTTCCACTCAGCAAACATTTGAAGACAGACGCTGGATACCTGCTCAAAGGGTGCATCCCACTTTTGTAGCCCTCACC
>JAAUQZ010000241.1 GCA_012033355.1 Leptolyngbyaceae cyanobacterium RM1_406_9
TCGACTGGCGTGCCAATGTGCCAACCGAGGCAATCCAATTTCCGCTTCAGCATCCAGAGTTTGTTGTACGAGATGCTAGAGCTGATGCGATTATGCAGCGTGAGTATTTTGAACGCATTGCTCAGCAAAAGACGTTTGTAGAAAAAGTGCGGCGCAAAATTCGTAGAACTCAAAAACTTTGGGAAGAATTTCGCGCCCAAAAATATCAAGGCGGCTTTTTAGAATTCATGCAACAAGTGGTAAAAGAATCGTAAATGGCAGAGGGGTTAGCTATGAGTAACCAAGTGACTGAATCAAATCCTTCAATCATGCAGCCTCGCCCAATGTCTGCATCACCAAGCGAACGCAAAGAGATGCTGTTGACAACCCTGCTGGGCGGTATTCCATTGTCGTTGGGGTTTAAGCTACGACAGAAATTTTATCAAGGGATATTTGCAAAACTGGGTAGCCCGGTTTTCATTCGCTCAGACGTTGAGATTGTTGGAGCTAGCCGAATTGAAATTGGCGATCGCGTCAGCATTCAGCGGGGTGTCCGTCTCGACTGTAAGCATCCCAATAGCCGAATCAGCCTGGGCGATCGCGCTCATCTTGATCGCGGTGTTGATATTCGCGATACTCGTGACGGCTGCCTCATTGAAATTGGTGAAGGCACCGCAATCAATCCTTACACCTGCATTCACGGACCGGGTCAGATCAAAATTGGTAAAGACTGTCTCATTGCATCTCACACCGGGATTTATGCCAATAATCACGTCTTTGCCGACCCAAATCGCAACATCAAAGATCAGGGGTTGACCTGCAAAGGCATTGTGATTGGAGATGACTGCTGGCTTGGTGCAGGCGTGAAAGTGCTGGATGGTGTCACCATTGGTAGAGGCTGTGTTATCGGTGCAGGAGCAGTCGTCACCAAAGATATTCCACCCTATTCTGTCGCTGTGGGTGTACCTGCAAAGGTAGTTTCAAAACGAGATTAATTGGTGCGTGAAATCGAAAACGTGAAATTAAGGTGCCGCTTGATGAGCGGCACCTTAATTTCACGTTTTATAGCAACTGTCGAGATGGTTCTATCACCTTAGCGATTGCTGTAGTGCTTGGCGTTAAACTACTTTGGCAGCACTGGACACCATAACCTGCTTTACATGATCTGCTAAGCGGACGGTCATGGCAATGATGGTCAGTGTAGGGTTAATGTAGCCTCCTGTGGGAAACACGGAACTACCCGCAACAAACAAATTAGAGATGCCATGAACGCGGCTATTTTCATCTACTACACCTTGCTTTGGATCGGTGTGCATCCGAGTAGTGCCCATGTGATGGTGAGCAGTCGTTGCAGAAATAAACGGAACGCCGTCCTCCCAATCGACCAGGATACGTCCCAGTCCCAACCGTAAAAACTCTTCCTGGAAAATTTCCTTTGTCCGTCGAATGCTGAAATAGTCTAGCTCATTCAACCCCCAGCGTAGTTTGAGTTTGGGCAACTCCAAGCGATCGCACTCATCGCTCAACATTACGCGATTAGCAGGATCGGGAGACTGCTCAAACATTTGGCTCACCTGAAAAGAAGCAAACATCTTTTCTTTGTTAGGCAAATGGAACCAGCCACCTTCTAAGTCGTTAGGGACAATGGGTTTGATCTTGAGTAAATGGTTGTAGGCGGATCGAACAATATCGTCAGTTCCAGCGATCGCCGTCCCCAGGTGTCTAAAGGTATCTTTCGGCAGCTTACCTCGACGCAAGGAAGTCATTAGCACTTTTAATGAGCTAATCGCTTCAGAGCGAAAGCCTTTAGGTCTTGGATGAATCAACGCACCGCTATTCAGTAGCTTCTCGCGTCGCTTCACCGCTTCATCTAGGATCACCTTTCCTTTAACAGATATTCCGTTGACCTGACGCATATCATAAACGGACATACTGTTGAAAATGTTTCGATCTTGAGGGATGAACATATACGTTACCCCTGGGTGATCCATAAAGAACCTACCTACCAAATCATTCTGGTTGCCAAGCCCTGCCGCCTGACGAGAACGATTGGATAGAAGCATCAACCGTGCATTTTCGATGCCCCCTGCCGCCAATATGAACAGTTTTGCAGTCACAGAAAACCGCTTGCCATCTAAACAGGCAACCTGTACCCGTGTGATTTGACTCAGAGCATCGTTGGTTTCGATGTCAACAACATTAGCGTACAGATAGGTCGTAATGTTGTCAGCCTGGTTAATCTCGTCTCGATATTCTTCTGCAAAAACAGCACGAGGCGTGAATTGATAGATTGAAGTTTTGACGCGATCGCATTTAGAGGCATTGGCAAAGGCTCAGATCCTTGCCAGTCTTTCGCATCATAAACATATGGACCAAGCTTACAAATTGACTGTGCCCGTTCATAGTAGGGATCGAGGTGAGCCTTGCCAAACGGCCACCCGCTGTATGGAACTTCGTCTCGCTGCTCAAAATCTATCGCCTCAAATGGTCCGCACCTGCCGCCGATCTGATTGGGCGTGATTTGAATATGCCATTTGTTTGCGGTACCGCCAAATTGGCGATAGCGAGATTCCTTCAGGTCTTGGAAAAGCGCTCCATCCATCTCTCCAGCACAAAGTGACTGGGTATCTTTATCGGGTTGCTCTCCACCACTTTCTAGCAGGCAAACTCGAAAATCTCGTCCAATAAATTCACGTGCCAATGTAATCCCCGCTGGTCCAGCACCAATTATGCAAACTTCCGTCTCGACTGTTTCATTTGCGGGGACCATGCGAGCATCAATTATCATACGACAATCACCTAGTCACTAGCGACATTGATCTAACTATATCGATCCAACTACTTTGACAGAACTGTTGTGTACAACCCTATGTTTATTCAAGCTCACTACATACAATCATCACTTGCAATTGCAGTGCATAGTGACTTTGGTAGTTTGGTTAGCACTAATACGGTTACACATTTCTGTCATACAGCTATTTAAGATTATCCAACATCCTAACTGCCATAGTCGCAGCCAAACTGTAAGTAAACCTTGAATTTTGTATGAATTTCAGAATAAGCTCAAGTAGGGATTAGCAGATTTTACAGCTACTTCTTGTTAGGTTCTTGAAGTTCCTATCTCAAAATGTTCTCTTTGTTTCACGTCCGCCAAGAGGTTCAGGCGATCGCTAGTAGAAATGCCGCTTTTAATCAACAGTTCTTTATATTGATGGGCAAGTTTGATGCGATTCTGATCGAAAGATTTACCGTCAAAACATACTGAGTCAATCAGCTCTTTTATATTCCGTACAGATAGAAATTGATTGACTGATACATGAGGAATAGCCAGTGTTCTACACAGTTCTCGAGTTCTTGAGTCATGGTAAATGCAAATTGCAGGTGTTGCAGATTGAGTAGCAAGCGAACTGCCGTGCATCCGAGTGCCCAATGAAAGATCAAAGGAGGTCAGGAACTCAAGCCATTCCTCTACATTAAAAAAGATGCGGAAGTGCTGCTTGATGAAGCTTACGAACTTTGAACGGGGCTGTGTGTAATAAGAGAGCGTCGGCAGCAAATACCGACGAAATTGATTTAACCACTCTTTAGAAACCTCGTCCTCACCATTCCGCGCTAATGAAATAAGCTGTGGGGGGGCTTGACAAACATACATTCCGTTATAACTCCGCAGCCATCCTATGAGCTTTTGCTCAACTCGCTTGAGGGATTTCTTTTCAGGACTGCCAGCAGGAACAACGAGCTTTTGAAGCTGACTGTGATAAAACTTCTTTTCAAGAACTTCTCCCAATGTTGGAAGTGGATTGATCAAATGGGAAGGACATCCTAGAACGAGTGTATTTTGGATGCCAATTCGAGCTAGCACGTCTGCTGTGTACTCCCCTCGAACTCCTATAGAATGACTACGTTCGGCAAGCACCTTGAGCCAGCGTTCACTTCCTTTATTCAATTTCACTTCAGATCCCAACTCAGGAGCTTGGGCACCCAGTCCTACTACAACACAGGGGAGATCGACTGCTTCAATGAAATCAGCCCTCTGGGTATGATCTCTTCGAGGGTTGATGGCATTAGCAGCGGGATAGACGAGTATATCGCAAACCTCTCGCACCCATGCAGGATCTGAAGAATCCCAACTTACGTAATGCTTTGTCGAAGCAATATGACTAGCCACAGCATACTGAAATGCTAAATTTCCAGTATTCTCTCCAATAGTTTCAATAATCTGCTCTGTAGGTATAGTTGAGTCTGCTTGAACGTAACCTGGAGTTCCAACTATGCCAACGCGCAGGGGAAGTTGTGAATTGTCAAGCATGATAGTTGCGGTTATGACACCCTTAGCTGGGCGATTAAGCAGAACGACTCCTCATGAAACTATCTGTTGTGCAGGTGAACTATCTTCAGTCATTCAAATCTCATGAAAAAGGGAGTCAGCAGTAAGCCTATTCCTGATGCCGCTTAGTTTTGCACAGGGTTCTCTGGATAGCAATTGTTCTACGATCGCTACCCCTAAATCTTTAAACTAGCTTTATGGCGCTACACAAATACTTTAAGAGTAATACGCTGTTGACAGTTTGCAGGTAGACACCCGTCAACAGCGCATCAACGTTGCTGAAGTTCGACGCACGACAGATCAACTTCACTAACTTGACTGATCCCTATTTGACCGCAATGAGCCTCCAATGCAAGAAGCTGATGTCTTATTGGTATAGCCTTAGAACACGTTCTTGTGTAGAAGCCAGTTCAGAAGCTAATTCAAAGTTTTCAAATAGGACTCGATCGCCACATTCGCTAGCTCAGTCATGGGTTTGCCCTGCTCAGCGGCGATCGCCTTCAGCCTGACATACACCTCATCTTTGATGCCAATTCGGTGACGCAGCTTGTTACTCGTTCTGGGCTGGTAGCTGGCTGCAAACTGCCGCAGTGCCTCAAACCCAACCCGATGGCAAAAATCGCCAAAGCTTTCCGGTTCCGCCCGCTGCTGCCGCTCTTGCTTGAAATAGACTAGCAACGGTTCTAGTGCAGCTTCTAAGTTTTGGATGTGCAGCTTGTCTAGATAAAGCTCAGCCAAACGAGTTTGGTTGGGGTCAGCCCCTAACCAAAGCTGGTAAGTATCGGGAGACTGCCCCACAAAGCCCAACTCTGCCAAATAGGGACGAGCGCATCCATTTGGGCAACCCGTCATCCGCACAACAAAATGCTCCTGATCCAGCCCGACTTTATCTAACAGGGCCCGAATTCGCTCCATAACTCCAGGGAGCGCCCGCTCTGACTCAGCCGTAGCCAGGGCACAGGTCGGCAATGCCGGACAAGCCATCGAGTAGCGCACCAGCGGATCAATTTCAGTTTCTGGCTGAATGCCACAGCGCTGAAGAATTTCCTGAATCTCAACTTGCTGCGACGGCTCAATCTCATACAGCACCAGGTTATGATTTGCCGTTAGGCGAATCGGCAGCGCAAATCGCTCCTCAATTTCCCGTAGGGCTGACTTAAGCTGAAACCTGCCTTCATCTTTAATTCGCCCATTCTCAATCGAGATGCCCAAAAATAAATTGCCATCGCCCTGCTCATGCCAGCCCAAAAAGTCCATGTATTTGAACTCTGGCAGGGGCTTAAACGGCTGAATGGACTTGCCAAAATAGCCCTCAACCTCTTGCCGAAACTTGTCTACGCCCCAGTCTTCTATCAAATATTTCATCCGGGCGTGGCGGCGGTTAAAGCGATCGCCATAGTCGCGCTGAGTTGCCACGATCGCCTTCATCAAGTCATAGACATCGGCTTTATCGACATAGCCAATCGAGTCAGCCAAACGTGGGAAGGTTTCCTCTTTATTGTGAGTACGCCCCATGCCACCCCCCGCAAACACATTAAAGCCCTCCAATTCGCCCTGGGAATTGGTCATGACTACCAGGCTGACATCTTGCGAATAGAGGTCAATTGAATTGTCTCCTGGCACCGTCACGCTGCACTTAAACTTGCGCGGCATATAGTAGGTGCCATAGAGCGGCTCCTCGTTGTTATGAAGCACTGTACCATTGCCGTTGCGCTCCAGGGCTTCTGCGATCGCCGGATTTGGCTCAGCCGTAATTGCTTTCTCGCCGTCTAGCCAAATTTCGTAATAGGCACCCGTTCTGGGCATCAGCAAATCTGCGATTTGATCCGCGTATTCACGGGCGTAGACATAGTCAGGGCGATCTTTGTAAGGCGCAGGGGGAGCCATCACATTGCGGTTGAGGTCGCCACACGCCCCCAGGGTTGAACCCATGTTGCGAATGATGGTGGCGATCGCCGTCTTTAGATTTTTCTTGAGAATGCCATGAAGCTGAATTCCTTGCCGTGTCGTCACCCTCAGCGTTTGATTGCCAAACTGAGTTGCCAGGTCATCCAGCGCCAAATAAAGCTGCGGCGGAATAAAACCACCCGGATTCCGCGTCCGCAGCATAAACTGATAGTCTTTCTCCTGCCCTTTGACCCGATTGTCGCGATTATCCTGTTGATAAGAGCCGTGAAACTTAAGGATCTGTATCCCATCCTCGCTGAAGTGGGTGGTGTCCTGAGAAATTTCAGTAGCAACAGGCTCCCGGAGCGCATGGCTGCGTTCTTTAATGCCTTCTACTTTAGAAGCTTTACGGTCAGTGGCGGGTAGAGAAACAGGAGTTTTAACCATTGCAAAGATTTAAGGGATACTGATTTCCGGTTTCCCGGTCGGAATAAAGGTGAATCACTCTTCCAATCTTAGCATTGCATCTTCCTGCTAAAGCCTTTCCCATTGCTAGAAAAAATTTCAAATCGTATTAGTTAACAAGCGATTAAATAAGTCATTGGGTTAGATGAGAGTGATTTCTCAATTCTTTGTTACAATTGTTGAAATTTGTAGCAAGAGGTTTTTTATGCCCTACACCACCGAAGAAGGGGGTCGCCTGAACAATTTTGCGGCTGAACCCAAAATGTACCAGGCTGAGCCACCAACTAAGGGACAGCAGCGAAATTATATTCTCATGGGCGTGGCAGCGATCGCCCTGATTGGCGGCTTACTCTTTATAGCGGTTTCCGTATCGTAAGAAAAAATTACAAAATCAAGAGAAGCTGATAGTAGTCGGATAGTAGTCCACAGATTAAGTGCTAACTGCGGGTTGCACGATGCTGAACTTGACAACGTTAACCAGGCTGTCCTCATGGAAAAGCCTGGTTTTTTAATTTTGCTAGTCCTTTTAGAGTTGGGTTCAGATTTTTGTGTAAACGTGACCAGAATGCCCGCATTTACACAAAAATTCAAATTAGCCTCCTTATAGATAGGGTTGGACTCTTATCCTGACCTGGAGGCGATCGGCTTGAATAAGTTTATAACGCCAGCTTTTGGGAGAAATTTCTGTAGAAGCTGAATGTCTATAGTTTCCTAAGACTATAGCTTTCCAAGACGTTCTACGAAAAGAGGATTCACTGCACAGTATTCAAAATTGACTGAGCAGATCTGACTCCTAAATTTCTAGTCTCAGAATTTCTAGTTATCGAATCCATTCTCGACTCGGCATCTTCTCGTGACAGACATCCCCTTTCGCAAAATTTTAGGCCTAAACCAGCAGACCTATCAATGCCTGAAACTGGCCTTGAGTTTAAATCTGCGTCGCCAGATTTTTATCGCAGTCTGTGATGACCTGACTTTGCGCGATCGCCTCGCGGCACAGCTTCTAGCAGAACTGGCGCATCCTTCTCCCAACATCCAGCTAAATCGTACTCCAGAAGCAAGCGGGCAGCGCTATCCTCGCTTGGTTACGCTGGATTTGAGCTTGAGCGACCCCAACCCAATCGTTCAGGTTGCTCAATGGCTGTCTCAGTTACCGCCACCCAAAACGGGCAACCGCCGCGCCCCAATGCCAGCCTTTCAGTTTGTCGGGATTGAACACCTGACTCGTCAATCGGCAGCGGTGCAGCGGCTTTTTCTAACGCACCTTCAGGGCATTGAGCGCAGCTTGCCCGTACTAGAATCGAGCCTGCTGCTGTGGATGCCGCGTCCCTGGTTTCGCTCCATGCCGCAGTCGGCTCCAGAGTTTTGGCGCTGCCGCACAGGAGTATTTGAATTTGTCGGCGATCCCACGCCGCTACCGACTGCATCCACGCCTCAGCCTCGGATGCGTCCTCAAGAGGCAATAGCTGCAACTGCGGCTCAGGTGACTCAAGCAACTCCTGCAAAAACTGTTCCGGCGATCGCCAAAACTAATGGTCTTCCTCATTCCCAAACTGCCGCATCAGCCAAGCATTGGGATGAACGCGATCGTGACCTAGCAAAGCTAGACCAGGCTACCGCAGACACAACGCCCGTTGCAAAGGCAAAAGCGCCTCAACTTGGCTCTGGCGATCGCCCTGCAAACTTGAACGGGACTGGAACCCTTCCACATCAGCCTGTTACCGCTTCACCAGCCGCTCCAGCAGGCAGAAACCAGGCTCCGGGGGGCACCTCCGCTGCGCGTCCTGCTTCTGCATCAACGGCTTCGTCCCGCGTCATCCCTCCCACTCAGCCTCCTGCTGCCAGAACGCAATCTGCTGCTGCTACCCCTACGCCACGCCAACCAGTAAAATCTGAGGCGGCGGCGCAACCTGCTCAGGCTAAGCCACCGCAGGTTCAGACGGGAAGCAAACCCAGCCAGCAGCCAATTGTGACGACTTCGACCCCGAAACAGGGTGAACTAGCCAAATCAAAGGTCAGTATTCAGGTGCCGCCTGGGGCAACAGAGGCAGTGCAGCCCTTGCCTCTGTTACAGCAGATCGAACTGCTGCATCAGCAACAGGCTCCGCCAGCGGTGTTGGCAAATGCCTATCGGACGTTGGGCAATCTCTATCGCGATCGCATTGAGCAGGGTGACGCTTCGCCCCAAAACCTGATGATTGCGATTCAAGCGTATGAACAGGTGTTACTCTGCCTCGACGAAGCTTCTAACCTGTGGGCAGACATTCTGAATGATTTGGGCAACCTCTACTGGATGCTGTCGCGATCGCCCTTCCCCGACCCATGGCCCAT
>JAAUQZ010000242.1 GCA_012033355.1 Leptolyngbyaceae cyanobacterium RM1_406_9
TTGGCAGCTAAAAGATGGGCGATCGCCCCTTAAAGTCGCCTTTGATTAGGTACAGTTCTCCTAACCCTTTCAGTGCATTTGCTTTAACCTGGGTGTAATGGCTTTCCTCTGCATAAGTTTTTGCCAAACTGTACATTTTGTGTGCCTTTTCAAGCTCTCCTAAATTCTTGTGAGTTTGACCTAAGAAAATTAGGCTGTAGCCTTTGCCCCGGCTTGAGCGAATTGATGAATAATCGGTGTAGACCTTTTTCGCAAAGCCAATCGCAAGCTGATTCATTCCTGAACAAGAGGTTAGGAATGCCAGACAAGCAGAAGCGGTAACTGCATATCTGTGAAAGTCAGTTCCTTCTGCGAGGGAAATTACAGCTTTGAAGTATTTAGCGGCTTCTTCGACTTCCCACAGGTCAATCTGGCACAAACCAATATTGTAGAGAGAGACGATTTCAAGCTCTTTAATTTTGAGGGCGATCGCCACTCTGCGAGACTCCTGGTGATAGCGAATTGCCCGATGAATATCGCCCGATATCCAATACAAATCACCCAAGATGTTGTGCAGCTTACTGAGCGAATAGCCAGGTTTAACGCGATCGATAATCCGAGTGATGGTAGAAACCATCTGTTGCAATAAACCTAACCTGTAGAAGGATACGCCTAACGGTTCATTCTTGCCCCAACGGTTATCTCTAGCATAGAGAATTACATCGGCAGCTAGCTCGACTCTGTCAGTTTGCAGATAGTGATAGTAGGCTTCTAGAGCGCGAAATGCATCATCAGGAGTATTAATTGCCTTGACGCTATGTGTCCAAAATTCTGCCGCTTCTAAATTGGCAATTTCCCATTCACCGCTTGCCTTTAAGATTTCCAGCGCCTTCGCTTGAATGGTTGGGTGCAGCCGATATTCCCCATCAATCAGTTCAATTAAAAACAGATCGCGCAGGAATCGAATCACTCGTCTGTGCTGCTCTGGCGGCACATCCCAAAGTAAGCAAGCAACTGCCTCAATGGGCATTCTAGAAATTCTCTGATAGCGGTAGCAGCCCAGCCGATAGAGCAATCGATAAGCTTCGGGATAAAGCTGCTGCAAACGGCTAAAGTGACTGGCAACTAAGTTTTCAAGCTCAACTTCAACTAACAGGTCAGAGCTATTTTCTTTCCAATAAGCTTCTAGGTCGCCCGCATAGTCCATTTGGATAATGCTACTTAAAATAGTCATCGCCTTAGCGTTACCACGATAGGCGGTATGAATATCTTTTAGAACTGAAAAATTGACGTTAATTTGATTGCGACTAAAGAATTGCCCCCATGCCTCTTCTTCTAAACCTGGTAGAATGTAAGGCTGCACGTTAACGCTAGCTTCATGCACAGGTTCGCGGCTAGTAATCAACGTCACGGAGTTAACTTCTGGGTCCGCTAAAACTCGCAGCAGTTCAGCATAGTCTCGATGTGATTCAACAAATTTTCCATTCTTATCTAGAGCAGGTTCAAGGTTGTCAATTAGAATGCTGACTTTTTGGGTCTTTAACTTGCGTCTGAGCCGCTCTAGCGATACGCCAAATTCGCGTCCTGGTTCTTCGTTGAAGTTACGCCGCAGCCATTCCTGAACGATGCTCTGAGCGGAGGTAAGGTTGCGGGTTTCTTTTGCCATCCAGCACTCTAAGCTTTGACCAAATTTCTTCTGATTAAAGTATTGACGGGCCAGAGTCGTTTTACCCAACCCGCCGCTGCCCTGAATTACGATGACTTTCGCGCCAGAGTTAACCAGGTTGTCGAGGTCGGCGATCGCCCCTGCTCGTCCAACAAACACCAAATTACTTTCAGGTAGTGACTGCTCTGGTCGAATTGGGGGCTGCCCCGGTAAGCTGATGGGTGCATTCAAAGTTGTTATCAGCGCTGAACTAGCAGGTTGGGGGGTACTGCGACCGACAGTTTCCTTCCAATCCAGCTCTAGCACCTCACAATAGGCTTTAAACGTGTTGACGTTAATCGGCTTTGCCTGAAGGAAGCGATCCCAGGTTTCGGCTGAAATTCCGCCTGCCTGCTGACTCGGCATTCCAATCGTCAGCGTATCGGGGATCAAGATTTTGCTAGCCGCTTCGATGGGGCGGCGATCGCCACTCCACCATCCCTTCTGGCTTACCGCCTGGTTGATCCGAGTCAACCCAGAACTGGATGCCCTTAGCAACAGCGCTGGCTCAACCAGCAAAGTAATATTGCGATGAATTCCGGCAACATCTACCACCTCTCCCGGATTGATCGTAATTCTCTGCTCACACCAGGCTGGCCACCACGATCCCTGAAACTGAACCCGTCCCGCTTTTAAAGGCTGAATGGTTTGCGTAACGATTGCCTGCCCGCCCAAGTAACTATGGTTAGGATTGGGCAACAGCTTGGCTGCTTTGCTGTCTAGGTCAGGCGACTCAGTTGGACGAAACGAAGTAAAAACTTTGAGCAGACCCAATTTCATTTGCGGCTTCCTCCCGATGGTAGATCTTCTGATGAGTGGAAGTTGCAAGTTCTCCGATGCACCTCTGGTCGTTATTGGTTTTTAGTTCCACAAGGCTTGCCAGACTTGCTCTGAGATAGCGACTATTCCAGGATTGACATGACTCTATCACGTCCAGCTAGATGGCGTTTTACCGTTTCTAGCAGCGTAGAGTCGGGTTTGCTCTCACACCGTTTTTGTTGTAGCGCAAAAGGCTAATTCCCTTTCGCTCTCGTGAAGCAATAATATCGCTCCAGTCTTAAATTGTGTTACAAGGTAAGCTACAAAGTTGAGCGGTGGAACGGAGCTACGCCCTTAAACAGCGCACACAAACCGAAAATACCGCCAGGATCGAAATTGCTTCAACTAGCAGTTGAAAGGGTAGCGGCGTGAGCGCAAATCCCCAAATCAGCAAAATTGAGCCAGCGATCGCCGCTGCAATCCGAACCACTTCCTCACCCGTCCTCAAGCCAATTCCAATGATTCCTAAACCCGCGAGTAAAAAAACTAAGTAATCAGGAGGCATAAAAGTCATCTAAACCATTTCCTAAGTTTTTATTTAATACCCATTCAATTTGAGTTTAGGTTAACGATTTTGGATAGCGAAAGCGAGAAAGAACCTGCCTAATTGACGAATAGACTTCCCACTTAAGAAAGACGAGTAAAGGATAGTTCCTCAGTTAATTTGATGAAGCTTTACGAACTAGGCTTTTACGTCTAGGACATTAAAAAACTAGAGGAGAATTAAAATGAAACAAGTAATTGACCGTCTCTTTACAGCGGGGCTTCGCCAAATCATCGCCATCTTTCTAGCTGCTGCTGCATTCTTAGGCATTCCGGCATTCAGCACGAATGTTTCATTTCAAGCATTAGCTGTGACGAGCGAATTTCAAACTAAGTCCCCTACTCCCGCAAATCCGTCTGCCGTGTCGAAGGGAACCATTCAGCGGATTCAGGATAAAGCCGAAGACTTGGGGGACAGCCCTGAGAACCCGATTGGTGATACAGGATTGGGAAATTTAAGAGAGCTTGGCGAAAATATTCGCGAAACCTTTGACCTGAATGTGCGCCAAAAAGGTGCTATTTACGATGGAGATCAGCCTAATAGCGTTAAGGCACTAGACAGAGCGCAGCGTGAAACTGAGCGATCGGCTCGATAGGCTGTAAATCTATAGCGACTTACCTTATCGCTTGAGTGGGTCGGGTACTGCCTTGCGCCACCTGGACCACCCAAGCGTGTCATTAATTCACGCGAAGACAACCTTGCCTGTTGCCGTCACGCTTAACATAGCCCTTGCACGCAGGCAGTACCAGTAGGGTGCGTTACGCTGCGCTAACGCACCGTTCTAAAAGCCTCCGGAAGCCTCCGGTGGGTTACGGCTTCGCCTAACCCACCTTACTTTATTAAATTCGCAATCCTAAGGGTACGCTCTGGGACGGGTGGAGAAACTTTGCTATATGCTCAACAGCCGCTTCTAAAACGGCTGGCTCATGCACCAGGGCAAACCGAACATAACCTTCACCCGATTTACCAAACCCTGCTCCGGGGGAAACCGCAACGCCCGTTTCTTCGACTAGACGGGTGCAGAACTGAATAGAATCCTGAACCCAGGGTTCTGGCAGTCTTGCCCAGATGTACATGGTGGCATCGGGACAAGGCACCTGCCAGCCAATTTTGTGCAGGGCGGTGATGAATGCGTCTCGGCGCTGACGAAAAATTTCAACAGCAGCATTCACTCCAGCTTGAGGACCGGTGAGGGCGGCGATCGCCCCATTCAAAATGCCGCGATACTGGTTAAAATCCACAGCCGCTTTTACCTGCCGCAGTGCCAAGATTAATTCCGCATTGCCGATCGCATAGCCCACTCGAAAACCACCCATGTTATAGGACTTGGACATGGTAAAAATTCGATCGAGCAGGTCTTGTTTGGGTCAGCCTGAAGAACTGAAGGGGGAGCGCTGCCGTTAAAATATAGGTCAACATAGGGGAAGTCGTGAACCAAGACCAAGTTGTGCTGCTGGCAAAAGGCAACGGCTTTTTGAAAGAATGACAGGGGGGCGATCGCTGTCGTCGGGTTATGCGGATAGCTCAGCACCATCATCCGCGACTGGCTCAGCACGGGTTCAGGAATGTCTTCCAGAATCGGCAGAAATCCATTTTCTGCTAGCAGCGGCATCGTGTAAATCTGCCCGCTCGCCAGGTACACACCGCCCGCATGGGAAGGATAGCCCGGATCTTGCAGCAGCGCAAAATCTCCCGGATTCAGGATCGCTAGCGGCAGGTGTGCTGTCCCTTCTTGGGAGCCAATCAGCGGCAAAACTTCGGTTTCTGGATCGACAGCAATGCCAAACTTTTGGGTATACCACTGTGCCGCCGCTTGCCGAAACGCCTGAGTCCCATGAAATAACAGATAGCCGTGAGTATCGGGATCGCGGAGGGAAGTGGCGATCGCCTCCAGCACAGACTCCGACGCAGGCAAGTCAGACGAACCCAACGACAGATCAATCACATCTTGACCTGCGGCTTTGGCTCTAGCTTTAGCTCGATCCATATCTGCAAACACATTGGCTTGCAGCGGTTCCAGACGTTTGGCAAATTGCATGGTCTTTCGTAGCCCAGATTGATCGTGATGTAGGGGGGTGGGCGATGCCCACCCTACTCATTAAGCGGCTGTGGGTAAGTAAGGCGTTAGAAAATCCTCTAATTTTTGCTTACTCATTGCCCCCTCTGACGAGGCGAGGACTTCGCCTTGCTGTAGCAACACCAGGAAGGGAACTCCCTGAACCTGATATTTCGCTACGGTTTCTGGGTTAGGATCGACCTCCATCTTGACGATTTTCAGCGATCGCCATAGGTTTCAGCCGCCCACTCTGCCACAGGCGACATCAAGCGGCAGGGACCACACCACGAAGCCCAGAAGTAAACCAATACAGGCTGCGTGGCGTTTAGAATTTCTGCCTCAAACTCAGAATCTGTGATCGAAAGGACAGGGCTGCTCATACTAGGTCACAATAAGTTCAATCACCACCTGATCTAGATTAACTGTCAGACGGTCGTTTCGGGTTAAGAGTATCCCTAAACCGATAAGAAACTTCTGCGTCGGACGACTTCGCTTTCGCAGATCGTAATTACTTCGCAATACCCCAAGATAGCTTTACGACACATCCTCACTCAGACTAAAATTTCTGCTTCTATTGCCAGATTAGAGAGATTGGTAACTCAACGTGACTCAAACCATTACCCCATCTACGGCTGTTCAAGTTCGAGCGATCGCCACCTCAGAAGAAATCGAGCAGTTCTTAGACGTTCCCGCCAAAGTCTATGCTCACGATCCAAACTGGGTTCCTCCCCTTCGCAGCAGCGTAGCCAAGCAGCTTGCTCCAGACAATCCATTTCTTCAGTACGGCAAGCTGCAAGCTTTTATTGCAGTGAAACCAGGGAAATCTGGCGAAGAAGTCGTTGGTCGCATTGTGGCATCAGTTAACCAGCGTTTGATTGAGCGGGAAGGCAAAAATGTTGGGCTGTTTGGCTTTTTTGAGTGCATAGAAGATTTAGCAGTCGCCGAGGCCCTTCTACAGGCTGCTTCCCAATGGCTCCAAGCGCAAGGTATGACCACAGCCAGAGGACCCATCGATCTCTCTACTCACAATAACTGTCTGCTGTTGGTGGATGGCTTTGACTCGCCGCCAATGATGATGATGCCCTACAACCCACTCTATTACCCCCAATTCATTGAGCAGTGCGGTTGGCAAAAAGCGATCGATGCCTATTCCTATCTTTTACAGGTCGATCGCCCGCTTCCGGCTGAGTATGAAAAAGGCTACCGCATTGCCGCCAAATCAGGCGTAAATTTCCGTCGTATTAACCTCAAAGGCGAAGCGTTCGATCGAGACGTTGAAGGAATCTATCACCTGTTTACCAAAGCCTTTGCCAATAACTACAGTTCAACCCCGCGAACGCTAGAAGAATTTAGGGAAGAAGCAAAAGACCTCAAAACAGTCGTTGATCCCGATATCTTTTGGATTGCGGACTATGAAGGCGAAATGGTCGGCTTCTTCATGGCACTACCTGACTACAACATTGCCCTCAAGCACGTTGGCGGCAAGCTCAACTGGTTAGGTGTCCTAAAACTATTGTGGTACCGTCGTCAAATCGACCAGGCACGAGTGATCGTGATTTGTTCCTTACCCGAACATCGCCGCAGAATGGTGCCTCTGGGACTGATTCACCTGGGAATGCAGGGAGGTGTACAAAAGGGCAAATCCTATAAACGAGCAGAACTCGGCTATGTCTACGAAAACAACATTCCGTCCCGCAAAGTCGTTGAAGCAACCGGGGCAAAAATTCACAAAACCTACCGAATCTATGAGAAAACACTAGCGTAATCAGCCATAGCCGTAGGGGAGGGTTTTGCCGTTGAATTTTGGCTCCATTCATGTTTCATCTGCTAAACCCACCCGTATAGGGTTGCAGTTGTCTGGCAAGATTCGACATTAGTTCTCAAGGATTGGATGACAGGGCGCAAGGAATGAAAGCATTTATCACAGGAGCCAATGGCTTCACCGGATCTCATTTAGTAAAGGCACTAGAACAGCGAGACGATACCGTCGTGGGATGGGTTCGCAAGTCTAGCGATCTGTCCCGCTTGGCAAACTGTGAGGTGCAGTTAGCTTACGGCAATATTACTGACTCCAAAGCGCTACAAGAGGCAATGCAGGGCGTTGACGCTGTATTTCACACCGCTGCCTATGTGGAATTGGGCATAGTCGATGAAGCCAAAATGCAGCAGGTTAACGTCGAAGGAACCCGCGCCGTGATGCAGGCGGCTAAAGCGGCAGGCGTATCCAAAGTTGTCTATTGCAGCACGATTGGCATCTACGGCGATACTCAGGGGCGGGTGATTGACGAAACCTTCCAGCGCACCCAAAAGGGTTTCTCGTCAGGCTACGATCGCACCAAATATCAGGCTCAGCAGCTCGTCGATCAGTTTGCGGCTGAAGGCTTACCCGTCGTTAGCGTCATGCCATCAGGCATTTTTGGTGCAGATGATCCCCATTTTGGCCCCGTAATCGATCAGTTTCTCAAGGGACGGCTGAAGCTCTGGGCAGGGGGCGATCGCATCACCGGGATCGTTCACGTAGACGATCTAGTAGCCGCCATGCTGCTTGCCGCCGACAAAGCTGAGCCGGGTTCCCACTACATCCTCTCTGCTGGAGAAATGACGACCCGCGAAATGTTTCAATTCCTCAGCCAGGAAACCGGAAACGCCCCACCCGCAGAAGCGCCAAAAGCGATCGTGCGGACGTTAGGCAATTTACTTGACCCCGTTGGGCGGCTATTCTCCTGGCAGCCGCCCCTAAGCCGAGAGCGGGTTCACTACATCTACGATCGCTGCGTTCGGGTGAATGCTAGCAAAGCCCGTCAAGAACTAGGTTGGCAGCCACGCTCAATTGAAGACACCCTACGAGAAACACTGAAGCGCTAGCAAACGTTTGCTTAGGAGCATGAATTTAATAAAATGCGGTATTTCAGTTAGGGGCTTGGCAGTGCCAAGCCCTTACAGCAGAGGAATTAGGCACGTTTAATTAATTCACGTTCCCTAGAACCGCGAATCAAATAACCTGTGGGGCAGGTGAGACACTCAGCCGGACGGGCAAGATGCCCATCCCACAGGATTACCTGTTCAATTTCCAATCCTTATCGCTTCAAGACACCATCTTCTAAGTAAGCGACTCGATCGGCGACATCAATGATGCGAGAGTCGTGAGTCACCATCAGCACGGTGCGGCCGCCCTCCTTTGCCAGGTTTCGCAGCAGTGCAATCACGGCATGACCGCTTTGAGAGTCGAGGGCAGCAGTGGGTTCGTCTGCCATAATCAGTTGGGGGTCGCCAGCCAGGGCACGGGCGATCGCCACTCGCTGTTTTTGTCCACCCGACAAGTCTTGGGGCAAACTTTTTGCTTTATTTTCTAGCCCCACCTGCTCTAACAACAACATTGCCTCCTTATGAGCCGCCCCTGCCCGTCGTCCTTTGAGCTTCAGAATTACTTCAATGTTCTCAGCCGCTGTCAGTGCTGGAAATAGGTTGAATCCCTGAAAGATGAAGCCAATATTCCTTAGGCGAAACTGGGAAAGCTGCTGACGGGACATTCGCGTAATTTCCTCGCCTAGAAGAAAAACGTTGCCGCTGGTAGGAGTTAAAATTCCCGCTAAGATAGATAGCAAAGTAGTCTTACCTGATCCGGATGGCCCCATCAAAAGCTGAATATTGCCACTAGCAATCTCCAGATTGATGTCTCGAAGCGCATGGAAGCTTTGGGTTCCTGACTGATATACCATCTCTAAGCCTTGAGCGG
>JAAUQZ010000243.1 GCA_012033355.1 Leptolyngbyaceae cyanobacterium RM1_406_9
TGAGGCGCGGCTGAGCCGCGCCTCAAAAAATTGGGACTTTATTTTTATGCAAGTCCCTAAAGACCCTTTAAACGAGTGAAAGCCGGACATTCGCCCCGGCTTTCATGGGGATCGATCGTCCTACAGCGGCGGCGACAGGTCTGAGACTCTGAACTAGACTCACCATATCCTCCAGAGAAAGTGCTTGACGCGCATCGGAGACAGACTTTTCGGGGTTGGGGTGGCATTCGACTATGATGCCATCTGCACCACAGGCAACAGCGGCTCTAGCAAGGTCAGCAACCAGTTCACGTTTGCCTGCTGCGTGGCTGGGATCAACAATGATAGGCAGGTGAGTAATTTGCTTCAGAGCAACAACTGCTCCCAGGTCAAGAACATTGCGGGTATAGGGGTCGAAGCTGCGGATGCCACGTTCACAGAGGATGACGTTGGGATTGCCATGACTGAGGATGTATTCTGCGGCCATGACGAATTCTTCAATCGTGGCGGCTAATCCACGCTTGAGGACAATGGGCTTGTCTACTTCGCCGACAGCTTTGAGCAGGTCGAAATTTTGCATATTGCGGCTACCAATTTGCAAGACATCAGCGTGAGGGGCGATCGCCTCAATTTGAGAAATCGCCATTACCTCAGTGATGACGGGTAGACCAGAGCGATCGCGAACGGTCGCCAAAATTTCTAACCCCTCCTGCCCTAATCCCTGGAAGGCGTAAGGTGAAGTCCGGGGTTTGTACACGCCGCCTCTGAGGGCTTGAACCGGAGCAGCAACGAGGCGACTGGCGACTTCCTCCATTTGAGCCTGACTCTCGACTGAGCAAGGACCGCCAACGATTAATAAATCTTGCCCTCCAACTGCAATTTGCTCTGATAGCTTGATGACAGTCTTATGGCTGGGATCAGCTTTAGCGGCGAGTTTAGCGTTCTGCACGGGATACTCCTTTTAAGAAAACGTAGTGATGGATTAGACAGAATGCGAACTGGAAAGAAATCAAACTTGAGGCAATCAAACCGTAGGAAGTGAGCCATCAAAAAACCCGGAACCGCTGAAGTTCCGGGTTGGTAGAGGATTGCATGACCATCTCACCCGGGTATTTCCCTGGTCCAAAAAAAGTAAAAGCCGTAAAACCAGCTATTGAGATAGGTCAGCATTTCTATTTGTTGAATAAATGGCTGAAAAACGAACGCTTAAAAAAGCAAAAAACCGCAGATTTTGTTCTGCGGTTCACCAGAGGCTCCATGCAAAGCTGGACTCACCTCAGGTGAACCTCCATAAACCAAAAATAAAAGTAAGAAGTTGAGTAAGCCATGTCTGTCAGGCGGTTTTCGCCAATCTTAGCCTTTGTGTGTCAAACGTAGCAGTTCAAAGCTGAGCGAGTCAAGAGTCCTTTCGGAGGATTTACGAATTCATTCCGCTTTAATTGCCAAAGTTCTTCAAGCTCCTAAAGATATTCTCGGAGGAAGTCAAAGGGGTCTTCTTCCCAGCAAAGCTCAGGACTGAGTAGCTCTAGATTGTGCAAAATGTCTGCCTGAACTTGTTCAATCCCTTCATACTCAAACAGTTCTTCCAATGCTTTTAAGTCTCGCTCTCGCAGAGCCGTTGAGGGAGCTACCGGAGAAACAGGTCCACCGAAAGAAGCTTGATGAGGCTGAGGCGAGTTTAGATTTTCTGTGCCAAGTTCCCAGTTACTCAGTCGCGTATCGGGTTGGGCAAAAGCGGTGATTGGGGGGTGGGGCGATCGCCCAGAATTTTTCTGCAACAGCGTCTTCGAGCTATGTTCAAGTAGCTCTGCCAGGGACAAATCTCGGTTAGGATCGGGCGATGTGACAAACATTTAGAGGATCATCAGACAGTAGGAGAATGGAGCAGATACTTGCCCTGATCGTAAACGGTTTGCCTATTCCGTTCGGTTTTGTGCGAAACAGGAATTTGTAAATTCCTATTGCTGATTCCGGTTATGGGGAAGACCCTTCTGAACGTGACTTTAGTCGCCAACCCGATTTGACGACCTGACGGGCACGGGCAATTACCAGGCAATCGTCGGGTACGTCTTCGGTGATGGTTGAGCCTGCGGCGATGTTGACATCTGCACCAATCGTAATGGGAGCAACCAGGACGCTGTTTGACCCGGTTTTGGTGCGATCGCCAATTTGAGTTGGGTGCTTATTCACGCCGTCATAGTTAGCCGTAATCGTGCCTGCCCCGACGTTCACCCGTTCCCCAGTTGTTGTGTCTCCTAAGTAAGACAGGTGAGCAACGTTGGTGCGATCGCCCAGACTTGTTTTCTTTAACTCGACAAAGTTTCCGATGCGGCAGCTATTCCCGACCTGCACGTGGCCCCGCAGATGAGCGTAGGGGCCAATTCGGGTGTTTGCTGCAATGGTGCTGTCTGTCACCACTGAATACAAAACTGTTACATTTTCTCCAATCTGGCTATTTTCGATCAGGCTACCTGGGCCAATCCGACTGCCTGCCTGAATCAGCGTTTTGCCTCTGAGGTGAGTTTGAGGCTCAACAATCACATCGGGCTGAAGCTGCACCGTATCGTCAATAGTCGTGCTGTCCGGGTCAATCAGCGTTACGCCTGCCTTCATCCAGTCGTCTTTCACTCGCGTTTGTAAAATGCTGTAGGCGTTGGCAAGCTGCTTGCGATCGTTGATTCCCAGAATTTCCTGATGATCTTCTACATCCACTGCCATGACGGGTTCCAGAACGCTGACCGTATCGGTCAGGTAATATTCCTGCTGGTCATTATTAGACTGAAGCTGAGGCAGCACCCGTGCCAGGTCAGCCCAGCGGAAACAATAGACTCCAGCATTAATCCGGCGATTTTGCTTCTGTGCTGCGGTGCAGTCCCGATCTTCTACAATTTGCGTTACCACGTTCTGCCCATCGCAAAACACACGCCCATAACCTTTGGGGTCGGGTAACTGCGCCGTCAAGATGGTGGCGGCATTGTGCTGAGTCTGGTGAGTTTGCAACAGCGCCTTGAGCGTTTGAGGACGCAGCAGCGGCACATCTCCATTCAGCACCAGCACATCTCCCTTAAAATCTGCCAGTGGAGAAAGTAACTGCTGAACAGCGTGCCCAGTGCCCAACTGTTCCGTTTGTTCGACAAATTCTAAATCGGGGTAGGGGCTGAGTGCTTCCTGCACCAAATCGCTTCGATAGCCAACAATAATCAACCGACGCGACGGCTGAATCTCTGCTAGACTCTGTAAAACCCGCTCAACTAGCGATCGCCCCCCCAGGGGATGCAAGACTTTAGGTAAGTGAGATTTCATTCGCGTCCCACGTCCCGCTGCCAGAATTGCTACCGCTACCATATCTTTCCCAAGTTCATTCTCACGGAGTATACCGTGAGAATGAACTGTTTGCTCAGCTTAGATAGGTAGTCCCGGATATACAAACAGATCTGATGTTGTGCCTTCGCTAACTTAGATAACCTGACGAGAAACGAATTTCTCGAAGTTGGCCTGGGTTTGATGCAATAACTGTTCTCGGCTGTCGATGGTTTGGGTCAGGGTAGGAACCAGGTTACGAGCCTGCAACGCCATGTGAAGCTGTAGGTGAGCGACGTACTCACTGAAGTCTTCTCGAAGTGCAGGATTTGAAAGTTGTTCGGATTGCGAAGCCAAAGTGTTCTTCCTCTCTAAGCTCTGCGTCAAAGGGTGTTCGTCAAAGGGTGTCAAAGACTGACCCTATAGAACGTATCATTCAAGGTTCTTTTGTTTTGAGTTTTGCAATGAAGTGTAATCCTTTTGGGATTAACTGTTGAGAAGTATAAACTTCATTGAAACTCGGTGGCAAACGGCTCCAAATTTTAGCGAAGTTGCCTGAGATATTTGAGAGGGCGATCGCCCTCTCATTTGTCGCCTCTCAAAGTCCACGAATCGCCCACACTACTCTACATCTACTCTAAAAGTTCCTACGCACCATGAGCGACAAGCAAATTCTAACGTTGAAGAGCCTAGCTAACACTGATTCTGCTTACCAGTCCGCCTACCTGGAGATAGGACAGGGACCCGTTGTGCTGTTTTTGCATGGCTTTATGGGGGAGGGAAGCTGTTGGCGATCGCTCACTCAACTGCTGCAACCCCACTATCGCTGCATCAGCTTAGATATGTTGGGCTTTGGCGAATCGTCTAAACCCAAAATCCGCTATGACATTGCCAAACAGGTAGCGTTTGTGCGGCGATTTGTGGAAACACTGGGTCTGGATTCAGTGGCGATTGTTGGGTATTCGCTCGGCGGATGGGTCGCCTCAGCCTATGCGCTTGCCTACGAAAGCTCGGTTACTGCCTTGATTTTGGTGGCTCCGGCTGGAATTCGAGATGACAGTTTTTGTGGGCGCTATGATGCGCTGCGGCCGCTGCTCTGGCAAACTCCGCTAGTGGACGGAATGCTTTGGTTAGCAAGACCTCTAGCTAGCGCTGTAGGACAGCGGGAAGGGCTAGAGCGGCTTAGCTGGTTTCGGCGGGAGCTAAATGCTCAGCCCGCAGCGCGATCGTTTTTGATCGATCGCCTCCGTCCTGAAGATGCAATCGATACGGTTGAGAAGGAGATTCATCGGTTGCGGGTGCCAACGCTGGTAATGACGGGCGATCGCGATGAGACGATTCCGCTGTGGCACTCACAGACTTATGCCTCGAAATTCGGGGCTGAGATTGTAGTGATTCCCGGTGCTGACCATGCTTTACCTCAGGGTTATGCCCCGGAAATGGCTGAACTGATTTTGCCGTTTTTGAGCCGTGCATCTACTGCTTTGCCTCATCGACCTTCACCATGACGAGAGCGTTTAGGTTTTTTTGTAAATGCAAGCATTTACAAAAAAACTAAATCAGTCCCCCATGACAAGCAGGAGATTCTGTGAAATACTTTGCCGTTTTAATTACGCTGTTGCGCGATCGCACTCTCTTCTTAGAAGAAATCCGTCAAGGCATCAAGATTGAGAGCAAAATCGTTTCGCTACTGATTTCGAGTTCCATCTTTTTTGCAGTTTATGGCGCAATTATTGGAGCAAACAGCAGCCTGCCTCAAGTCATTTCATCGGCTGTCAAACTTCCGGCTCTGTATTTAATCACGCTGATTATTTGTTTGCCGACGCTGTTTTTCTTTGACATTTTGTTTGGGTCTACGCTGGCTTTCAATCAATATGCTGCTCTAATTTTGACGACGGTTTCAGTGATTAGCGTGTTGCTGTTTAGCTTTGCTCCCGTTACGTTATTTTTCCTGGTTTCAATCCGAGATTATGAGTTTTTCCTGTTGCTCAATATTGCCATCTTTGCACTCACTGGACTAATTGGCGTAAAGCTGTTTTACCAGGGAATGCAGTTTGTCACGGAGGCAAATTACAAAACGTTCAAATCTAGAGAACCATTGGTCAAACTAGATAAAACAGAAGATACGCCGGAAGATTTTGTCCCGGTGAAAGATGCGATTCCAGTCGAGGATAAAAGTCAGAAGATGCGAACCAAACTGCTGCAATTTTGGCTATTTCTCTATGCCCTGGTCGGCAGCCAACTGGGATGGACACTTAGACCGTTCTTTGGCGCACCAGGAGAGCCTTTTCAACTCTTTCGCAGTGAAATTGAGAGCAATTTTTATCAGCAGGTAATTCGGATGATTTTCACGGTGCTGGGCTTTCAATAGTTTTTGAGTATTGCCAAGATTTAGAGCAAATGACTTATGCAGGCAGACCTGGAGGAATTGAGAATTACCCAAAAGGAACTGGAAAACTTGTCAGGTCTAGAGGTGAGTGAAGTCTTTATGGGTGGCGCGTGGCGACCTTCGATCATTCGCAACCCTAAAAGGCTTCTTTCATTTCTCATGACTGAGGTTTTTACATTTGGGCTAATTCTCATTTTTTGTTTACCGATTGGTTTAATTGTGGCCCGTAGCTTTGGTGGGCTAACAGGAGATGCGAGTAGTGCCGCACAGTTTTTGCAGGTTAGCTTTGGTGTGTCGGTGGCGATCGCCTTTCTCTGGAACCTCTATATGTGGCAGAAAGGGAAAAGCCTGAAACTGCTAGCTCATCTGCTGGATGAAGTAGACAAACACAATGAAATTATTGCCGCAGTAGACGTAATCGATGAATTAGGAGCGATAAAAAATTCAACGATTAGCCTGATTGATCGAGGAGAAGTTTTAGCAGCCCTGACTGCTACACGAGAAAGTTTAGTTTGTGCCTTAATGACGGAAAAAATTCTGCGAAAACATAAGCGATTTATTGCTCGTCGTCATGAACTATTTAGCAATATTGAAACCAGTCTAGTAACGCTGCAACATTTGCGAGTCACCAGTCAGGCAGATGAGTATGGACAGCTTTTGAATGAAGCGCTTCAGATTGGCATGAGTGTACATCAAGAGATGAAGCAGGATATCTAAACTTTTATGGAAACGTGGGGCTGACCCTTAACGCAGAGAAGGGATGCAGTGCGTCCGTAAAAGCCAGAGCAGAACAGCAATATACGAATCTGCCTACAGACAGATGACAAGCATTCGTGCCAGACTGTGGTGGCTGATGGACTCGTTGTTTGGCTCAAAAGCTATGCTCAGTGTGAATTGGAAAGTTGAACGTTGCTTACAATGCTCCCGTTTTGCGGTTACAAGTCAAGATAATTTCTTTGACTGCTTGAGGTGTCGAGAGCAGCTACTACACAACCAAATCAGCCAAGCCTTAGAAAGAAGCTGCGTATTCTGCGGTCAGCCCCTCATTCTTCTCATGGAATCCTGTTTACACTGTGGAAATCAGCCTAAATTACTCCAGACGGAGCTAGAAACAGACTGAAAGAAGGGTAGGGCGGCAGATTGTCTGCCAACCCTTCATCCCTCATCCCTCATCCCTCATCCCTCATCCTTTCCAATGGCTTCCCTTTCCGATGCACTGGCGATCGCCCACCAGCATTATCAATCTGGACGGCTAGCCGAAGCAGAACAGGCCTATCGCCAGATTTTGGCGCAGTATCCCGACTACACTGAGGTCTGGCACTTCTTAGGGATGACGTTTCACCAGGGGGGACGTTTGCCCGATGCGATCGCCTGCTACCAGCGGGCATTAGGTTTCAAGCCTGACAATCCATTTATTCACAATAATCTGGGGGTGGCGCATCGGGTGCAGGGGCAGTTTGATTTGGCGATCGCCCATTATCAGCAGGCTTTAGCACTAAAGCCCAGCTATCCCGAAGTTCACAACAATCTGGGCAACCTGTTTCGCCAAACGGGAGATTTGGAGCAGGCAATTGCCCACTATCAGCAAGCCATTACCCTTGCGCCTCGTTACGCAGAAGCCCACAACAACCTGGGAATGGTGTGGCAAGACCAGGGTAAATTTGAGCAGGCGATCGCCTGTTATCAAAAGGCGCTGGCGCTGCAACCAGACAATGCTGATGTTCACAACAACTTGGGCAATGCCTTACAGGGACAGAAGCAATTTGAAGCGGCGATCGCCTGCTACCAAAAGGCGCTAAGGCTGCAACCCGAAAATTTCACCTTCTACAACAACCTGGGAGCCGCGCTGCAAGAGCTAGGGCGACTCACAGAATCGATCCAAGCTTATCGACAGGCACTCACGCTAAAGCCGGACTATGCTGACGCTTATTACAACCTGGGCAACACGCTCAAAGATTTGAAAAAGCTGAATGAGTGTGTCACCTGTTATCGGCAGGCGATCGCCCTCAAGCCAGACTATCCCGATGCATACAACAACCTGGGTTTGGCGTTGTGTGAACAGGGCAAAATTGCTGAATCCGTTGCAGCTTATCAGCAGGCAATTTCGCTCAAGCCCGACTACGCCGATGCTCACCTGAATCGGGGGTTGTCGCTGTTGCTGGCGGGCGAACTAGCCCCAGGCTTTGAGGAATATGAGTGGCGCTGGCAGGTTAAAGGACCCAACTTTAAGTCACTTCCCGCCTTTGCTCAACCCATGTGGGATGGCTCTTACCTGAACGGCAAAACGATTTTGCTGCACGCCGAGCAGGGATTTGGCGACACGATTCAATTTATTCGTTACGCACCTCTGGTCGCGGAGCGTGGCGGACGGGTCATTGTAGAATGCCCGGAAGCGTTAGTCAGGCTGCTGCAAACCACTGCTGGAATTGATCAGGTGATTCCTAAAGGGGCACCGCTGCCCGAATTTCATGTCCATGCGCCACTGCTCAGTCTGCCGCGCATTTTTGGCACGACGCTGAAAACGATTCCGGCTCAGATTCCCTACTTAAAGCCGCCTGCTTCTGACTTTCGGCTTGAAGCACTGCCCGATCGCTTCAAAGTGGGAATTGTTTGGGCGGGCAGCCCCGACCATCGCAGCGACCGCGATCGCTCCTGTTCTCTCGATCAATTTGCGAAACTGCTGGAAGTTCCAAACGTTCAGCTTTATAGCCTGCAAAAAGGCCCAAGAACGGCAGACTTATCACAACTGCCCAACGCCAGTGCCATTCAGGACCTTAGCCCTCAACTCAAAGACTTTGCCGATACCGCCGCTGCAATGATGCAGCTTGATTTGATCATCACCGTTGATACCTCAGTCGGTCACTTAGCCGGAGCGCTAGGTCGCCCCGTCTGGGTGCTGCTGTCCTTTGCTGCCGACTGGCGCTGGATGTGCGATCGCCCCGATAGCCCCTGGTATTCCACCCTCCGCCTTTTCCGCCAACCCACCCCCGGTGACTGGGACAGCGTTCTCACCCAAACCATTCAAACCCTAAAAACCAAAACTCTCCCCTCCACTCCCTCACTCTCTACTTCCCACTCCCCACCCCTA
>JAAUQZ010000244.1 GCA_012033355.1 Leptolyngbyaceae cyanobacterium RM1_406_9
CTCCCGATCCGGTGCTGTTGAGTCCGTCGTCATAAAAGACCTTCTGAGCAGTGCCCAGAACGAAACGGTCAATGTCCACACCGCCTGTGAGGTTGTCAATTTCACCAGCGCCAGGTCGAGTTGCAAATTCGTCGGCTCCCACAAGGATGTCTCTGCCGGAGTTGCCAATCAATTGATCGCTGCCGCTGCCACCGTAGAGGCGATCGTTGCCGCTGCCGCCGTCGAGTCTGTCCCTACCAGCGCCGCCGAAGAGATAGTCGTTGCCGTTGCCGCCAAACAGCCTGTCCTCGCCAGCATAGCCATAGAGACGGTCGTGACCCTCCTCGCCATAGAGCAGGTCTTCATCAGATCCTCCAAATAGCAGGTCTTGTCCGTCGTCGCCTTCCAAGAAGTTATCGCCTGCCTCACCATAGAGGCGGTCATCGTTCTCACCGCCGTTGAGGTAGTCTTTGCCGTCGCCGCCATAGAGGACATCGTTGCCATCACCGCCGTACAGGTCGTCATCCCCGTCATTCCCAACCAGGCGATCGCTATCATCTTCACCGTAAAGCCGATCGTTGCCCGTGCCGCCACTGAGGTAATCGCTGTCCCTGCCGCCATACAGCAGATCGTCTCCTCTATCACCGTAGAGGCGATCATCTCCGTCCTCGCCCTCTAAATAATCATTGCCACTTTCGCCATAGAGCCTATCATCATCGTCGCCACCATCAAGATAATCTGCTCCGGTATGGCCAAACAAAACGTCTTCGTCGTCGCCGCCATAAATTCTGTCGTTACCGCTATTTCCATCCAGCCGATCGTCGCCGCCATAGCCGTAAATCAGATCATCGGATAAGGTCCCGATATAGGTATTACTTCTGGAGTTTCCGTAGTAAGTTGCCATAGGTTGATGCTTTTGCTTTCTGGGATTTCTGTTAACTAGATTAGACTCAATGAAAGTGTTACCACCTCATCCAGACGACTAACCCAACTAGGTGATTCTGAACTAGCTACAACGACGAAGAGGGATTGACTAAGTTTCTCTTTGAGCCAAGAAAAATAGAATTTTTAAGGGATAGTTTGAGGGCGATCGCACCCTTACAAATCGTTTCAAAATAGCTTTATCTCTGCCAGAGAAAGCTTTACTTAAAATAAGCTAGTTTTGAGAAGGAACTTCTTAGCAAAAGATTCGTCGCTGGATTACCAATCAATGCCTTTTGCAGCTTTCCTTGCAATATTTTCAGAGCTATTTTCTAAAGTCGGACTGACATTCACCTGATTGGATAGTCCACTTGCAGGAGGCGATAAGGTGATTCAAAAAATCAGGCTAGTGCTAGAAAGGAATATTTAGATCAGACCTGACTTAGTTTTGCTCCTGCCTGAGGTGAGGCGCTATGAAACTTCAAATCGCTGCGCTGGTTTTATTGACTGCCGTTAGCTCCGCTACGTCTGGACAAACCGTTCGTGCCTTGACACTGACTTCAACTGAAGCAGAACTTCAAACCGCGATCGCTTCTCAAGCTTGCTCAAACTGCGGTCTCAACTCCTCAACCAGCGCCAACGCAAAGCAGTTTCGTCCGGGTCGAGAGTCCCAGTTGAAACAGCACCAGGACATCCGCCGCCAGCAAGAACAGCGGCTCCAGCGGAATACGCAACTGCGGGATCAGCAAATTCAGCGGCAAGAGACACTCCGCCGCCAACAAGAACGGGATTACCCACAGCCGGAAGCAATCGATCGCCAACAGCAGGAAGATGCCCGCCGCGAATGGGAGGAGGAGCGCGATCGCCAACGGCAGGAAGATCGCGATCGCCGTCAACAAGAAGAACTCCGCCGTGAATGGGAGGAAGATCGCGACGACTATTACGACCCTGACGACTATTACGACCCTGACGATGATGATCGCTATGATGATTACGACAACGAGCATTACGACGATGATTCTGATGACTGGCAGGGCGATCGCTACGAACGCCCTGATCGGCGAGATTGGTATCAGAATTCAGAGGGTGACTGGCACAGCCAGGAGCAGGAACGGCTAGAACAGCAGCGACAGGAAGCAGTCATTCGCCGAAACCAAGAACGTCAAACCGTCTGGAGAGATTGGGAAAATCAGCAGAACGTGCTGCGCTGGCACTGGGACACCTGGCAGCGCACCTACCGCCCCTCTTTAGTGGGCACCACTAGCCTGGAGATAACCTCTCTCGACAACAACTGGTCTACCGTCTCGATTGAGGGAATTGATATCGCGCAAGAGGTTTCCTTCACGGGCAGCGGAGTACAGACGGTTTACCTCTCACCGGGAGCTTACCGAATTCGATTTAGCCCCGTTCTTAGTGAAGATTCCTGGCATTCAGGCTACCTTGTCGTCGGTAGAACCAATCGACTGAGAATCATGTTTGACCAGGAGAATGAGTCCGTTCAGGTGCTGGACGACCCTCAAGCCTGGACAGTGGGCGATCGCCTCTCCGGCTATCCTGGGAATTAACCTTTGCCCTCATCTTTGTTCCTCAAAGGGGAACTTCATCACAGGTAAACCCGTCTTAAAAGGCACACGATAAACTGGAATTGTGTAACGAATTTACCAGTTTGGTCAGTCTGTGTTTCCCAGGCGATGTAGGTCAAACTAGGTCGCCCCTGTGATGAGGAGTTTTATCTATGTTCAAATCAATTTCCCCGTCCCTTAAGTGGACGGGCTTTCTGGCTTTATTAGCAGCTTTGGGCGTTGTCCCCGCGCTGGCCCAAAGCGCTAACTTTGACTCTCTAACGCTGTCTCCAGGTTTTTCGCCTGCGGATGGAACGGTGCAAGGGTATACGCAAGGCTCGTTTTCCCTTTCATCCATTGCTAATCGCGATCGCTCCAATAGTCTTTGTGTCGGGTTCGCTGACACCACTCCTGACCACATTTTGGTGCTTCAGCAAGATTTCTCTCAACTCACGCTTCAGGTGAATAGCGGCGGCGGTGATACGACTCTGCTGGTACAGGGGCCAAACGACAGCACCGTGCGCTGCGGCGATGATACAGGTCGCAACAACACCGATGCCAGCATTCAAGATTCTAGCTGGTCAGCAGGAACCTACAAGGTTTGGGTGGGTGCCTTTGAGTCCGGTGTCCGCTACGACTACACGCTTACTGTGCGCGAATAGTCGCTGTACTGGTACAGGTTAAAACCATAGCGCTACGCACCCTCATTCAGTCTACGGAAACATCCCTCTCTTCAACCCGATGTGACGCTACGATAGAGAGTGGTTTGTTCTACCTGACGGGGTAACTACTCGTGCTAACCACTCTAATTGCTGATTTCCGCATCATTTTTGAGCGTGATCCTGCGGCTCGTAACTGGCTAGAGGTGCTGTTTTGCTACCCCGGTTTACAGGCCTTGCTCTTGCACCGCTTTGCTCATAGGCTTTACAGGCTGAAAATGCCGTTTGTGCCTCGCCTAATCTCTCACATTGCTCGATTTCTCACCGGAATTGAAATTCACCCTGGCGCGGTTATCGGCTGCGGCGTTTTCATCGATCACGGCATGGGTGTTGTCATTGGCGAAACAGCAATTGTTGGAAACTACGCACTGATCTATCAGGGAGTTACCCTCGGCGGTACGGGTAAAGAGAGCGGCAAGCGCCACCCGACCCTGGGCGAAAACGTTGTGGTAGGAGCCGGGGCAAAAGTATTAGGCAACCTGCAAATCGGAAATAACGTGCGAATCGGGGCTGGCTCCGTTGTGCTGCGAGATGTCCCGTCAGATTGCACCGTAGTTGGCGTACCAGGGCGAATTGTTTACCGTTCAGGAGAGCGTGTCGATCCGCTGGAACACGGACGCTTGCCGGACTCGGAGGCTCAAGTCATTCGAGCGCTGGTTGACCGCATCGAATCGCTAGAGCAACAGTTACAGAGCCTCCAGCAAAACTCACTCCAAGCAGGTCAGTCGCGTGAGCTAGTTTTGGCGCTAGATATGGCTAATTTGAATGGAAACGACCTGTCTACCAATAGTCAGCCAGAAGTGCAGGCTAGCTGCCGAATTCGAGACAAAGTAATTGAAGAATTTCTGGACGGCACAGGAATTTGAGATTCTTCCATCCGTAGTTCGATCGCATTATGGATTAACGGACTGAGTTGACCAGTGCTGATTTTCGTCGCGCACGTAGGCATAGCGATTTTGCGGATCGCCTCGTAGCTCCAGATGGTCTACCTGTTCTGGTTCTAGCAGCAGCAGGCAAAAGTTAGGCACAGGAAAAGCCGGATCAGGGGGCGGCGGCGAAAAGGCATCGTCCTCTAATCGGGGCTTCCCAGGATGTGCCCAGGCAAACTGCAAACGAGCAGCGTCAGAAAGCTCATGCCAGGTGGTTTGACGGGCTTTGCTCAGCGTCTCGTCGTTAAAATCTTGTCCCACTAGGGTTAACTCACCCGCTAGCCGAAACTGTTCGCGGGTGCTGGGAAAGTACCAGCAGATTTCTCCCCAGGTCTGGTGCTGAATCTGATTTGCCTTTTCGCTACGAGAATCGGTGACAAATTTAAGCTGGTTGCTGTCATCCAAAAAACCGCGAAACACCAAAGTACGATTAGCGGGACGACCATCTGCCCGGACGGTGGCAAGCTGAAGATAGCGGGCATAAACGAGCGAACGGTTGCGGTGCAGAGCGCGGGAAAGGGGCGATCGCCAGGGTGCAAGGGGCATAGGGCTAGGAGCTAGGGGTTAGGGATTAGCCTTTAAATCTGGTGTGGGATGGTAAACCTGGTGTGGGATGGGCATCTTGCCCGTCCAGATTGAGCAGACAAGATGCCCGCTTCACACAATATGTTAAGACTTCTGAAGTTCTAGATGCACATTCTTCAAGGGAAGCAGTCCGTTTTTGCCAGATTGAGGAATGTACGCTTAATTTTTGCTTGCTCCAGTCAGAGTACTAATTTCGATAGATCTGGATAGATCTTTTAGGGGTCTAACGTATATAGTGTTCATTTTAAGGGTAAAACACCATATCTACGGGGTACATCCGCCTCAACCCTACCTGTAACACTAACGAGAATTTGACCTATGGTTCAAGACATCGAACGAACCCGCCAAAGCAGCCAGTTTCCTGAAGCCGCTCCAGCCGCGAATCCGGTGTTTTACCGGACGTATAGCCGTCGGGGAGAAAAAGCAGAAAACCTGCGCGAAACCTGGGATGAAGTGTGCGATCGCACCCTCAGCGGCATCATTCGACTGGGTAAGCTTACCGCCACCGAAGCCGACCTGCTCGGTCGAATGCAGCGACAGCTTAAAAGCCTACCTTCCGGTCGCTGGCTCTGGGTCGGCGGCACGGAGTGGGTCGGAAAATCTGAGAACTTTTCGGGAGCCTATAACTGCACCAGCACCAACGTCGTAGACTGGCGAGCCTTTGGGCTGATGATGGATCTGGCGATGATGGGGTGCGGTACAGGAGCCGTGCTGGAGCCAAAGTACATCAACCAGCTCCCTGCCATTCGGAATCGACTGGTTGTGACGATGCAGGGGGCGATCGGGTCTACTCCGGCAAATCAGCGACAGGATGAAACAACGGTCAAAGTTGACGGAAATCAGGTTTACATTCGCGTTGGAGATAGCCGCCAGGGTTGGGTGAAATCCTACCAAGCGCTGCTAGAGCTTTCCACTGATGAGCGGTTTTCGGCTGACGTGCAGGTGGCGATCGACCTCAGCGATGTTCGCCCCGCTGGAGAACGGCTCAAGGGATTTGGCGGGGTCGCAAACCCAATTCGTCTACCTGCCCTGTACGAGCGCTGCGCCACAATTCTCAGCAAGGCGATCGGACGGCAGCTTAGCTCAATCGAATGCTGCCTGCTGATTGACGAAGCTGCTGCGTGTGTAGTAGCCGGGAACATCCGTCGCAGCGCGGGAATTCGTCAGTTTGACAGCAAAGACCAGTCTGCCGCAACCGCAAAAGATAACCTCTGGATGCAGGACGAGGCGGGCAACTGGCGGATTGATCCCGAACGTGACGCGCTGCGAATGGCAAACCACACACGAGTCTTTCACCGCAAGCCGACCTTAGAGGAATGCACCGAAGCCGTTCGCAAACAGTACTATTCCGGTGAGGGCGCGATTCAGTGGGCTGGAGAAGCCGAAAGACGCGCAGAGGGCGAAGGGCGCTATGGTCTGAATCCTTGTGTCACGGCTGATACCTGGGTTCACACTGAGGATGGCCCGCGCCAGGTGAAAGATCTGATTGGCAAGCAGCACGGCACCTATGTTAACGGTGAACTGTTTAGCACCACGCCAGAAGGATTCTTCTTGAGCGGCATTAAGCCTGTCGTTAAGCTGCAAACTCAGGAAGGCTATGCGCTGCGTCTGACGGCAAACCATCAGGTTTTGAAAGTTACCAGTCAAACCCAGAAGGCGCAGTACACGGAATGGGTAGAAGCGGGAGAACTGCAACCAGGCGATCGCATTCTGCTGCACAACCATCGAGGGCTGCAACCCTGGCAGGGCAAAGGCTCCTGGGATGAGGGCTGGCTGCTGGGTAGCTTTGTGGGAGATGGCTGCTTTTCGGTGTATGAACCGACTCAAAGCCGTCAGGGTAAGTTGCGCTACTGGGGCGACCACCAAACCGAAATGTATGAGTTTGCCCTGGCAACCTGTCAGCAGGCATTTCCTGATTTCAAGGCGAAGGGATTCTACCATCCTAAGAATCGTTACTACGAAATTAGCGGCGCAAACCTGTTCAAACTGGCTACCCAATATGGGCTTCAGGTTGGAGCCAAAATGGTCACGGCTGAAGTTGAGACGGCAAGCTATGACTTTTACCGGGGTTTCCTCCGGGGCATCTTTGACGCAGATGGTAGCGTTCAAGGGAGCCAGACTAAAGGAGTCAGTATTCGTTTGTCTCAGAGCAATTTAGCCAACCTGCAAGCGATTCAGCGGATGTTGCTGCGGTTAGGGATTGTGTCAACGCTGTATCAGCGTCGCCCTGAGCAAACTCGCCTGATGCCCAATTCTCAGCGGGAGTTAGCAGAGTACACCTGCAAAGCTCAGCATGAGTTAATCATTGCAAACAACAACCTGACGCTTTTCCAAGAATTGATTGGGTTTCAACAGCCCGACAAAGCTGAACGATTGGCAGAATTGCTGTCATCTTACAAGCGTCAGCTCAATCGGGAACGGTTTACAGCAACCGTAATGGCGATCGCCCCCGCTGGCATCGAACCTGTGTATGACTGCACCGTGCCTGGCCCCGCCCGCTTTGATGCAAATGGCATCGTGGCTCACAACTGCGGCGAGATCATTGGACAAAACTTCCACTGCAACCTGGCTGAAGTTCACCTCAACCAGCTTGATCCCGAAAATCTTGCGGAACAAAAGGAGGCGTTTACGGCTGGGGCACTATCCGTAGCGGCACTGCTTCAGCATCAGTTTGTGGAGCCGCGCTATCAGGAGTCTCGCGCCACCGATCCGATTGTGGGGGTTTCCTTTACGGGGCTGTTTGACTTCTTTGTGCGGGCATTTGGCGTAGAGTGGCTGCGCTGGTGGGAGGCGGGCCGTCCCGACACAATGAAAGGTCTGGAGTTTAAGCAGCAAGAGCAGGAATACCTGAACCGCTGGAAGGAAATTGTGCATCGGGTCGTGTGGGAATATTGCGATCGCCACCAAATCAAGCGACCCAACCGCTGCACCACCGTTCAGCCTGCGGGCACTAAATCATTGCTCACAGGTGCAAGTCCCGGCTGGCATCCGCCCAAGGCACAGCGGTTCATCCGGCGAATTACCTTCCGCAAAAACGATCCTGTCGCGCTGGCCTGCCTGGAGTACGGTTACAGAATTGTGCCGTCTCAGTCTGACAAAGATGAAAACGGTCAGCTTTTGGACGATCCGTTTGATCCTCGCTGCACGGAATGGCTGGTAGAAATTCCGGTTGAGGTGCCCTGGGCGAATCTACCGGGAGCGGACGAGATCGAGATTGAGAAATTCTCAGCGCTGGCACAGTTTGACTTCTATATGCAGGTGCAGCAGCATTACACGGCTCACAACACCAGCGCCACGATTGAACTGCGGGAAGATGAGATCGAAGTACTGGCAGAGCGGATTATCGGCGATCGCCCAAGACGAAGGCTACATCAGCGCCGCTTTGTTAGCTCGATTTGACGCGCCATTCCCGCGTTTGCCGTTTGAGAAAATCGATCGCGCCACCTACATTCAGCTTCAGCGAGAGGTGCAGTCCCGTCAGAGAACCGATGACTTTTATGCGGCTCTGACGCGCTACGACTCCGGTGAGTTGAGCGTGGAAGGGCCAGCGGGCTGTGACAGCGACAAATGTATGCTGCCAGAGCGCAAAGGCTGATTCACAGGATTTCGCGTTACGATCGGGCCAGTGTTTGGCGCAGATTCAATGCGCCACGATTAATGTTTTAGTGAGAAGTCCTGCCATGTTTATTGATGAACTTACCCCCTTGTTCAGAGAACTGACAGCCCAACCTTTAGCGTTTGCGGGCGGCTTCTTTTCAGGGCTGTTTCGGCTAAACCTTGCCGATGATCCGGTCAAAACCTGGCTCGATCAGCAGGCAGGTACTTCCTATTCTGCGCCTGATAGCAGCAATAGCAACGGCAGCGGTGGGCCACAATCGATTTCCATTGACTAGAAACCGCTTCTCTCGTTTCCAGGCTTTGCCTGGAAATGCTGTTTAGAGGGGTGCATCCCAGTTTTGCAAGTTTGCCCTCATCCCCCAACCC
>JAAUQZ010000245.1 GCA_012033355.1 Leptolyngbyaceae cyanobacterium RM1_406_9
TATTCTGGGTAGTTCCGCTTAAGCTGCAAAAGCTTGTGTAGCGTTTCCTGAATTGCCCCTCGTTGAATCGGTCGATCGCCCACTGCTGATTGATGCTGCTGAGAAATCGGACTTCGTTGCGATCAGCAATGTGACACCAACCTACGTCAAGCTGTCGCTTTTGGCTTAGCAAAGTTTGCAATTTTTGCATCAGCGCATCATCCAGACCAGACTGTGCTGACCACTGCCAGACTAAAATCAGCCGCTCTTGAGTTTGAGATAGCGCCTCTTCCAAAATGGCACGGCTCTTAGAAACGGTCTGTCCCTCTGACTCGGGCGGGTTGGTCAAGTCAAAAACCAACTCATACTGAAGTCCCGATGGCAAAGCTTGAAGCTGACGATTGACCCCTTCTAACTCTTGACGAAGCGTTGCCTCAACTCGCGTCTGGAAATTTTTTGAGTTATTTTTTAACGCTGCCAGTCCAACGGTCAGATCTTCTAAATGGTGGCGCATCATTCTGCTTCTTCGGCTGGAGGCAGTTGATTTACCTGCTCCTGAAGCTGTTTATGCTGTTCTGCTAGGGTTTGCGTAAACTGTTGCAGCGAGGCAAACTGTTCTTGAATGCTGCTGAGGTAGGCGGTCATTGCCCCTTCAGCTTGTAGATAGAGATCCGAAGAGGCGGGATCAGGATTCTGTAAGCTGTTGAGGTAAGCAGTCATTGCCACCTGAGCTTCTGAAAACAAATCAGAGAAGGTTAAAGCGGGCATTAGCCCATTCATCGACGAACCTAAGCGAGCCAGGCTTTCTTCCAGGTGGGTCGTCGGATCAGGGGGAATGTAGCCCAATTCCAGCGTTGCGGCGGGGTCGTCCAGCGAGTTATTACTGTAAATTGAGCCGTCAAATCGAGGCAAACCGTCCAATAAGGGATTGTACGATAGCTCCAGGGTCGCTGCGGGGTCGTCCGCTTGGGCGGGTGGGAAGGGTGGCGGGTACTTTAGCTCCAGCGTAGCGGTTGGATCAGGGGTCTGAACCGTTTCGATTTGTCGTCTGAGGTTCAGCGTGGTAGCCTCAACTGCTGAGATGGATTGCTTTAGCGCTTCTTGCTGCTGCTGCATCTCTTTCATGCTAGCCGTGAGTGCTGACCAGTCGCGCTTGGGCACCAGGGTCGCAACCATCTTGATTAGTTCTGCAACTTCTTGCTTGAGAGAGGTAGAGTCAACGGGCGGCGGCAGTTTTTGAAACTGGCGGTTGAGGTGAGACACCTGATCGCGCAGGGAAACGATGCTGGGTTTGGTTAAGTTGGTCAGGTTTTGCAAATTTACCCGAATTTGCACCAGTTCTGTCTTAAATTGGCGATCGCCCCCTCAACTTCCTCCATGCGATTGGCAGGAGAAGCCTTTTGCAGATAGTTCGTCACACCCGCTAAGGTGTCTGAAAGCTGAGCGTACTGCTCATGAATCTGATAAATCTCTTGCCGCAGCGGTTGAATGCCCTGCTGCTCGATTGGGTCAAGCCGCTGCTGAAGCTCCTGCCGAATTTCATCAACCTCGCTGGCCAGCTTGTCTAAAACTTCGCGGTTGTTGCGGGTGACGGTCTTTTTCAGGCTGCCGATCGCCTCTGGTGTAGGCAGCGACATCATCTGCTGGTTCAGTAGCTCAATATGCTTCGACACCCGGCGATCGAGTTTGGAGAGGGCGATCGCCGTATTGTGTTCGCTCTGATCTTCAAACCGCCGACGGTTAATCAGGTTTAGCAGCACCAGCACAGACAGCGGCGTGGACGCAAACAAAACCTGCTTGGACATGAGGGAGACGACCGACCCAACCCCCAAGCCAACCAGCGATAGAGACTCAGCTAGTTCCAACCAGTGACGTTTTTTCAAGGATGCCCTGACCTGAAGACTAAGAGTGGATGCGGCTCAACTGTCAGAAGACAGATCTGCTTCTGCTAATCGAGACACTTTACTCGAATCTTCTGTGGGTTTGCGAAACGATCAGGAAATTCTTTACGGCAAAAGATATTAAGCCGGAATTTACAGAGAACTTTCCTACCCCAAAATTTTCATTTAGTGTTCCTTTTGCACTATGGTGTTACTCGCTATGATATGAACACCAGTGTATGCCCACCACAGAACAGGCTCTTGCTTGTGTCAGAGTGTGTCAAATGCTCTCAAATGGCTATCAGCCCATTCATGTATTCCGATACAGCCCAAGTACAGAGATGGTGTTTATTCTTGCCGGTATAACTGAGAGCTTGGAGATTCTAGTTTTCTCAAATGGACAGTGGGGTTTTAGCGATGACGAAGCCTAATTTTAGTCAGATGACTCGCCAGGAATTGAGAAAATATATCCTGACCCACCGAGATGACGATGAAGCGATTGAAGCTTTGATTAAAATGGGCAATCCTAACAGCCCGGTGTACCCGTTTCCTCAAACCGATGAGGATCTAAAAGTAATCGAAGAAATTCTTAAAAAGAAACTGAGCAACAATGGAGGCATGGTCTAAGAGGGTGTTCAGGTAAGAATTTTGATTTGTTTAAGCATTAGCCGCCGACATTCCCCAAATCATCAGGCATGATCAGGGTAGTTAGGATAGTGTGGCGCTAGCACGGCAACCCTGAACCGGAACAAGCCAAAACAGCCACTGCCCAAACTGCACACTGTAAAGAGGAGTTGGTTATGGAACAAGGTGAATTGCTGACATTGATTATGCTGCTGACCCCCGGCTTGCTGCTGTCGATTCTGGTCATGGCAGTCTTCTCGGTTGGTGGATGATATCTAGATACATACATCTGGCGTACATCTAGATAGACAATGTGCCTCATCACAAACCGGGTCTTTTGCTCACTGATTGCTTCGTTTTAATCCTCAAATGCTATTAGACCTATTCGAGGAAAGCATCATGGTGCAGCATAGACAGCAGGGTGAAACGTTACAAGTGGCGATCGCTCCTCAGCTTTGGCTCTGGTGGACATTGGCAACTGCAATTGCGGGGGCGATCGTTGGAGCATTAGAAGCATCAGGGTTTCAGTTTCTAGCAACCCTAGTTTTTACAGGTTTGTTTATTGGCGTAGCCCAATGGCTAATTTTGCGCCACTCCATTCCCAAGTCTTTCTGGTGGATAGCGGTCAGCACGCTGGGCTGGATTCTTGGGCTGATGCTCAGTTTGAGTTTAGATGCAGTTCTTAATCCGATCATTCAATTTCTGAGTGGGCTGGGCGCGTGGGAAGTGTTTTGGCTGAATTTGGTTAGTCAGCCCGTTGTGCTGGCGATTATGGGAGCAGCCCAATTCCCAATTTTGGGACGATATGTTCGCAAAGCCTATTGGTGGATTCCCGTTAGTGCTGTAGGTGGCGCATTACAGGGTGCAAGCGGCTCAGCGATCGCCTATCTCATACAACCAGGGATATTGTCGGGATCGTTTGCAACTGCCCTAGCCTATGGTTCAGGCTGGTTGACCTACGGCATCGTCACCGGAATCTGTCTGCAATGGCTCCTGCGTCATCACCCCCAGTAGGGCAGAGGCAGTACCAGTAGTACCACTACAAAAATTGCGGCATTGCTAATCTGACGGATGAATTGCGTAGGGGCAAAACATTTGTGATGAGGATGAATGGCTCTCACCACCCATCTTCGACACAAACGTTTTTGCCCCTACTTTAAGTTACAGAAATTGCAGCGAGGCTGCTGAGGGTCTAACGGCGACCGCGAACAGGGACTTTGTTGAGATAGTCGATGTCAAATGCAGAGGTGCGCTGGGCGTAGTTGGGTTTGGGGGCGATCGCCGCTGCCAGATCGCGGAACTTGCGAGGGTCGCCTTCGCGCAGTTGCTTGTCCTGGTATTTGCGGGTGTAGATTTTCTCCAGCACAAACCGCCAGTCGGTTGTCACCGTGCCAGCCTTCTCGCGGAATTCTTCGCCGTAGCGAGGAGTCACCAGGTTAAAGGGGCGACCTTCCATTCGCTTGCGCTGATAGGGAACGGTGTAGTCACCAAAGGCCAGCGTGTATTCTTCACTGTCAACCAGGGCATCTACCAGTCCGTAGTAGCCCAATGTTGCCGCTTTGATTGACCAGGCGATTGTCTCATCTTTGTTGTAGGGCGCACGTCCCAGCAAGCGCTTGAGCAGCACTTCGACCAGACGGTAGTTATCATTTACAGAAACCACCAGGCTGTAGAATCGCTCTGACTTGGCCAAACCGCGAATAAAGTCGCGCACGGTGATTACGCCATTTCTCAGTTGAGACTCTAGCGTAATTTGGCGGTTAAACTTGAGCGTTTCATGCTCACTAAAAACCTGACGGTAAGCCGCCCAAATCAACTGTTCGATTTCGGTCGCAGAGCCTACGTCTTCAATGCGGTAGATGTAAGGTGTATCTTCATCTAAGTCTGCGACACCAAAGCTTTTAACTCTTTGGTTTTGCGTAGTGGGTTTATATTGAAGCAGCGGCAAGGTCATGCCAATGTCTCCCTTGTATTTGATGTGAGTGTAAAGCTAATTTGCAAATGGGATTGCCTGGAGCAAGCAAACTGAGCCTGAGCTAGAAGTGCGAATGAGCAAGCCCTTTGTCTGATTATCTCGCGTCTTGCGCTTTGATGCTGGGCTGAATATCACTGATTCAGCGCTTATCCCGCTAATGGAGTTGATAATGCCAACAGCAGCATGAAGCCAACCAGTCCAACCAGGGCAATCAGCACGGCGCTGACTCTCGACCAGTGGGTAGTTTTGAGGAATTTAGCCAGGTCGAATGGCTCAAACTGATCGAGCGGTTGAGGAGTGGGGAGGCGATCGCGGTAATCTGCCCCGTAGCGCGGCGTAAAGCTAAATGGACGCTCTGCCATGCGTTTGCGCTGATAGGGCACGATCGCATCACCAAAGGTCTGGTTATATTCGTCGCTGTCGATCAGGGCATCGACAAAGCCATCCCAGCCGCGATCGCCAATTTGCACCGACCAGGCAACTTCCTCTTCTTTGCTATAAGGACTGCGCCCTAACAGCCGCTTAAAGCACAGTTCAACCAGTCTGTAGTTGTTGTTAGGGGCGACAACAAGCTGGTAAAACCGCTCAGATTTTGCCAGTCCGCGAATGAAATCTTGAACTGAAATAGCTCGATTCTTAAGCTGAGTTTCTAGCGTCACCTGACGGTTAAACTGGAGCATTTCCTGCTCGTTAAACACCTGACGATAGGCAGCTTGAATCAGTTCGTCCATTTCACTGGGTGAAGTTGCATCTTCCAGTCGATAAATGTAAGACGCTTCTTCGGCTTGGTCAGCGGTGCCAAAGCTTGAAACTCGCTGGTTTTGCGTCGTTGGTTTATATTCCAGTAATGGTAGTGCCATAGGATCTCCCTTACTAAAATGGTGCTGTCAAAGCTTACCTGACCGGGAAGCTAGCAGAGGTGCTGATAGAAGCGAGAACGCCTTCAGGTTTGGTGTCTCGCGTCATGTCGGGAATGGTGATGTTTGCCGTTTGCACGGAAACAACCTGGTTGGGCGTGATTTTGATTGATCGCGCCATTTCCATGAAGTTGTTGATGTCGCCCCATTTGTAGCGCTGTTCTTCTAGGCGATCGCGCCAGTAGTCGCCATAGCGAGGAGTCACCAGATTAAACGGACGATCTTTGTAGCGGCGACGCTGATAGGGCACGGTGCTGTCACCAAAGTTGGTGGTGTACTCGTCGCTATCGACCAGCAAATCGATAAACCCATCTACGCCCAGCGTGGCAATTTTGATCGACCAGGCGATTTCCTCATCTTTGCCGTAGGGCGCACGACCCAACAAGCGTTTCAGGCTCAGTTCAACGATTCGGTAGTTAGAGTTAGTTTCGACAACTAGCTGACGGTAAACCTCAGATTTTGCCAATCCGCGAATAAAATCGCGCACGGTAATCGAGCGGTTCTTAAGCTGTGACTCTAGATCACCCTGACAGCTGCTCTGCAAAATCACGTGTTCGCTAAACACCTGACGGTAAGCTGCCCAGATTAATTCTTCCAGGTCGGTGTTGTCGGTGCAGTCTTCTAGGCGATAGATATAGGGCGTATCTTCACCGGGTACCTCGTAGCCAGGAACGCGCTGGTTTTGGGAAATGGGTTGGTATTCGAGTAGAGGAATAGACATAGGTAAGGATGAGGGATGAAGGATGAGGGATGAAAACCGTAGGATGCGTCACGACGCATCCTACACTTTGGGAGCGGTGGGAATGTAGCGATAGGGCAGGGAAACGCTGACGGGTTTAACCGAGAGCCGGGTGGCAGTTCCTTCGCGGGTCATGTCAGGAATTTTGATATTGCTGGAGGTTGCCCGCGCTACGTCTCGCTGATAGTTCATCTGCGGCACTAGAATGCCTTGCGCCATTGACAGGAAGCTAGCGGGAATTGCCTGACGAATCACTTTGCGATCGAGTTCACCGGACTGATATTTCCGCACGGTGTAAAAGGAGCGACCCTGTAAGCCTTCCATGAACAGGCGATCGCGCCAATAATCGGCATAGCGAGGCGTAACCAGGTTAAACGGACGACCTTCCATGCGCCGCCGCTGATAGGGAATCACATCGTCGCCAAAGTTTTGGGTGTACTCGTCGCTATCCACCACCGCATCAATGAAGCCGTGCAGTCCCTTCGTGGCGATCACAATCGACCAGGCAATTTGCTCGTCTTTGTCATAGCTCGACCGTCCCAAAAACCGCTTAAAGGTGATATCGACTAGACGATAGTTAGAGTTGGTTTCGGCAACCAGTTCCCGGTAGGTTTCAGACTTACCCAGTCCGCGCACAAATTCTCGCACCGAGATCGCTCGATTCCGCAGTTGCGATTCTAAGAATGGCTGCCGATAGCTTTCCAAAATCAGGTGTTCGCTAAAAATTTGGCGGTAGCCCGCCCAAATTAGCTCATTCACATCAGACTCAGACGTGGCATCAGTCCGACGATAGGCTAGGGGATCATCCTCGTCGGGCACATCATAGCCTTCGACGCGCTGATTTTGGGTTTTGGGTGTGACTTCGAGTAAAGGCAGGGACATAAGAGTTACCTATCTTGATCGTTTAACCTATCTGGACTTGACCTATCTGGACTTGACCTATCTGGACGTGGGCGCGGCGGTCTGTACATCTCTGGCTAAAGATTGTTCTAGAATGTGCAGCGCCATCCGCGCTCTGGACTGCACCGCAAAATCTGAGTCGTCAGCCATTTGTTTGAGCCGCGCCAGGATTTGAGCGCTGAGCGGGACGGACTGACCTGGCTCCAGGGATGTTGCCAGCGTTTGCAGCCCCACCACAGCGGCATAGCGCAGTGACCAGTCTGGGTCTTGAGACACCTGATTCAGCGTTTCAAAAGCACGGGTTTGAGCCGCTGCAACCTGGTCAGGCAAAAGTTGAAACCAGCGCAGACCGCCCACTCCTTTGGTGGCAGCCCGTCGGACGCTAGGAGCAAAGTCGGTTTCAGCCGTAGACAGCAAAATGTCTAGCGCACGCGGGTCAGCGATCGCCGCCAATGCCCGAATCGCATACGCCCTTGCCCCATAGTTGTAGTCATCCAGCAGTTCCATCAACGGCAGCACAGCCGCTTCTCCCATCTGAACCAGCCCCTTCATCGCCACCACCGCCGCACCAGGGTTGTTGTACCCCAGCACAGAAATCAGCGTTGGAATGCTAGCTTCCGACTGTGCCGCCACCAACGCCTGCACTGCACCGATCAGGCGATCGGGCGAATCTGCCTGCTCAATAGCGTGAATTAAAGGTTGGATGGAGGAGGACACGGTAGGGATGAAGGATGAGGGATGAAGGATGATGCTGGAGAAATCAAAAAACTGTGGGATGGGCATCTTGCCCGTCCAGGTAAGCAAGATACCAATGATTTAGGGGAGCAAGATCTGCGACTTCTTTAAGAAGTCGCAGATCTGAACGCTAAGAAGTCGCAAATCTGAGCGCTCTTCCCCTACAGCAGACCGTCCATCAGGGACATGACCCGGATGGCGGCATCGGACAGGGGTGAGTTTGGAACATCGGGCGAGGTTTGGCGTTCTAGTAGCCCCTTCAGGGCAATTAGCTTAAAGCTGTTTTCAGTAGCAGATTGGGCGATCGCCTCTGCCGCAGGCAAATAGCCCACTGCACCCAGGTCAGAAAGCGCAACTCGCCGCATTTTGATGTCATCACCATGCAGTGCTTGCACCAACCGTTCACCATAAACCGCATCGCCCGTTAGCTGATACATGGCTCTAGCAGCAGCATATTGGACTCGTTCAATCGGGTGGTCCAGAAAAGGCTGCACTAAAGCGATCGCCTCCGTTGCGCCCAAAGCCCCCAGCGCTTCCATCACCGCCTCACAGGGCTGAGTCAGGTGAGGACGACCGGGTACAGGCTGAACCGCGGCAATGCCTCCCGCCAGCAGAGGGATCAAAGCAGGAATGCAAGAGCGATCGCCCAACATTCCCAACGACTGAGCCGCTGCCTCTCGCACATAAAAATCTGGGTTTTCCAGGCAGCGCACTAAGCCCGGTACGGCTCGGCAATCGCCCAGTTTTCCCAGTGCCCGTGCTGCATTCCGGCGCAGTGGATAGCCACCCAGTTCAGTCCGGTCGGACTCGTCCTCTAGCGCCACAATGAGCGCTTCAACCGCTGCCGGGTCGTTTACCCGAAACTTACCCAGCCACCAGGCCGCGTAGTAGCGCAGACTGGTATCCGAGTGAGAGAGGTT
>JAAUQZ010000246.1 GCA_012033355.1 Leptolyngbyaceae cyanobacterium RM1_406_9
GGCGAAGTCATGTTTGGCACGGATTCTCACACCTGCAATGTCAGGCGCGTTTGGGCAGTTTGCCACAGGCATTGGCAACACCGATGCGGGCTTCATTTTAGGCACGGGCAAACTGCTAATCAAAGTTCCGGCAACGATGCGGTTTGTGCTGGAGGGTGAGATGCCCAGTTACCTGCTAGCAAAGGATTTAATTCTGCAAATCATTGGCGACATCAGCGTTGCAGGGGCAACTTATCGAACGATGGAGTTTGCCGGAACCGCCGTTGAAGCGATGACAATGGAAGAACGGATGACGCTGTGTAACATGGTAATTGAGGCAGGCGGCAAAAATGGTGTGATTGCGCCCGATGAAACAACCTTTGAGTATGTTCGGAGCCGCACCGATAAACCGTTTGAGGCAGTCTATAACGATGGGGATGCTCAGTTTTATAGCGATCGCCACTACGATGTCACCCAGCTTGAACCCGTTGTCGCCAAACCCCATTCTCCTGACAATCGGGCACTAGCGCGGGAATGCAGCGATGTCAAAATCGATCGCGTTTATATTGGCTCCTGCACAGGCGGCAAAACCTCTGACTTCCTTCACGCCGCCCAAATTATCAAAGGGCATCAGGTGAAAGTGCCGACCTACATTGTGCCTGCAACCCAAAAAGTGTACGAAGACCTGTTTACCGTGAAGTATGAAGGTCAAACCCTGTCCGAAATCTTACTAACGGCAGGCTGTATTGAACCTGCTGCTCCATCCTGTGCTGCTTGTTTGGGCGGACCAAAGATACATTTGGGCGAATGAATGAGCCGGAAGTTTGTGTCTCTACCACAAACCGCAACTTCCCCGGACGCATGGGCAACAAGCAGTCCCAAGTTTACCTCGCGTCTCCCTACACAGCAGCAGCTTCTGCCCTGACGGGATACGTCACCGACCCGCGTGAGTTCCTCGGCTAAGTTTTACTGCTGCTGGCGGCGTGAGAAGAATTGGAAAGCAGCGAAAGCGATTCCAATGATACAAAATGAGAATGCAGTCGTGACGGTTCCCAGTGCGTAGAGCGCAGGAGTAGTAACGTTAGTGGTCATGCCAAAAATTTCTAGAGGCAGTGTGTTTCTGCCGCCAGAAATCAGCGAGGTACGGGTAAATTCGTCATAGGAAAGCGTAAATCCAAATAGGGCAACTCCGATTAAACTGGGTGCAATCAGCGGCAAAATTATCTCTTTGAATGCTTGCCACTCACTTGCGCCCAAATCTCGTGCCGCTTCTTCATAGGATAGATTGAAGCGGTTAAACACACCAATCATAATCAGGAAGGCAAAAGGCAGCGTCCAGGTGAGATGTCCGGCTAGTCCAGAGGAATACCAGTTTGTCTCAATTCCTAGCAGGCTAAAAGCAATGCCAATTCCAAGGGAAACCAGGACACTGGGCACAATCAGGCTAGAAATCGTAAGATAAAAAATGACGCGAGAGCCTGTAAAACGGCGACGGAAGGCAAGCCCTGCCATTAAACCAATGAGTACGGTGAGAGCCATGACGATTAGCCCCAGGAGGAGCGATCGCTGAAAAGCTGCACCAAAGTCACCAATTCGCTGTTGCTGAAGAAAAAGAGATTTGATCCAGTAAAAGCCAAAGCTGCGGATGGGAAAGGTGAGTGCGCCATTCTGCCCCTGGAGTGATAGAGCAAAAATAGCAAACATTGGACCATACATAAATAAGACAAACAGGATAAAAAAGGCGGCGAGAATGTAGAAAGTGGGCGATCGCTTTTTAAGTCCCATCTCTAAAGCTCCTTGCGAATATCAATGGTGCGAAGAATGGCAAAAATGATTGCCAGTGTAACGATTAATAAAATTACCGCATTGGCGGCGGCTAACGGATATTGCAAGCTGCCGATCTGATTGCGAATCAGGTAGCCGACCGAGGCTGCCTGTCCACCACTCATCAGCCGCACGGTGACAAATTCGCCCATTGTTAAAGTCACCACAAAGATAGAGCCGATCGCAATTCCGGGTAGTGAGAGTGGCAGGATAACCTCCTTGAACACCTGAAAGCCTGACGCTCCGGCATCTTCTGCGGCTGCAATCAGGTTGCGATCGATTCGCATCAGGCTGTTAAAGAGAGGTACGATCATAAACAGCGTGTAGAGATGCACCATTGCCAGCACGACAGCGAAGTCCGAAAATAGGAAGATATCAATCGGCTGCTCGGTCAAACCGATGCCAATCAGCAGTTTATTCAACAATCCCTCTCGCCCCAGAAAAGGAATCCAGGAGATCATGCGAATGATATTGGATGTCCAAAAGGGAATGGTGCAAACCAAAAATAGGATAATCTGCCAGCGCAAACTGTCGATGTAAAATGCCAGAAAGTAGGCAACCGGAAAGCCAATCACAAGTGTAAAAAACCAGACTAGCCCAACAAACTTAAAGGTGTTGAGATAGGTGGCTAAGGAAACTTGCGAAGTAAAGATATTGCGGTAGTTCTCCAAAGTGAAGCCAGGAGTCATGGAGTAGCCGTTGAATTCCCAGAAACTCACGATGAAGATGGTGGCGATCGGAAATACTAGAAATAGAAGAAACACCAGGGTTTGTGGTGTAACTAAGAGGTAAGGCTCAATTGACTTCCAGCTTTTTAACATAAGAATTTTTTGAACAAAAACAACTTTCAACCTCGTTAACCTCGTTCCCAGGCTCAGCCTGAGAATGCATACGTGAGGCTCTGCCTTACGAAATAGGCAAGAGGCAGAGCCTCTGGGTTGGCATTACAAGGCAGAGCCTTGTAACGAGGAAGCTTGGTAATGAGGTTAAACTAATGACCAATAACAATGACTCCTACGCCGCCACGAACTCATTCCACTTCTGGACAAGATAGGTTTGCTCATCCATAGTGGAGTTCCAAACGACGACGTTACCCATGCGATCGTTAAAGGAACCGCCATCGCGCACGGCTCCAGCCGATTCGAGTTTGGTGCCGAAGGGGTCGATCATGTCTTCGGCAGCGGCTTTGCCTTCATACCAGAAATCCCACTCTGGTTGAGACATAAACTTTTTGGCATTTTCAGGTACAGCGCTGTAGTAGCCCTGCCGCCCCAGGAATGCGCCCACCCAACCGTCTAGCATCCAGTTGATATATTCGTAGGCTGCATCTAACTCAATACCAGAGAGGTTTCTGGAAAGCCCGATGCCGCCACCCCAGGCGCGATAGCCTTCCTGCAACGGTGCGTAAACGCATTCAATGCCCTGTGCTTTTACAGCAGTGACGGCAGGCGACCACATGGATTGCAGCACCACTTCACCGGATGACATCAGGTTGACGGATTCATCAAAAGTTTTCCAGAAAGCGCGAAACTGTCCGGCGCGTTTTTGCTCAATCAGAATTTGGGTGATCTGATCTAATTCTTCGCGGGTCATATTGCCCTTGTCGCCAAAGGTCATTAAACCCAGCGCTTCTACCACCATTGCAGCATCCATGATGCCAATCGAGGGAATATCCAAAATGGAGGTTTTGCCGCGAAATTCTTCGTTAAACAGTTCACCCCAACTGGTGATTTCACGCCCAACCAGGTCAGGACGATAGCCTAATGTGTCGGCGTTGTACTGGAAGGGAATTAGCGTTGCCCAGTTGGTGGGTTCGGGGGCAAATTCAGTCGATTCCTGATCCGTGAGAAACATCACTCTGTGCGGGGCAGTTCCTTGTGAGGAGTTTACCTTTGCTCCGTCATAGAGCTGACCTGTCGTAAAGATAGGGACAATCTGGTCGAATGCGGTAATTCGGCTCACGTCTATCGGCTGAAGGTTGCCAGAGGGCACGACTAGAGGCAAACTAAAATACTCACCGTCAAATACATCATATTGGCCGGGTTGAGTGATAGCAATCTGGTTGTTTTCCTCAGTACTCAGCGCCCGCATTTCTAGCTTGAAGCCCAGGTCTTCTTCAGCTTTCTGACGGATCTCGTTAATTTGAGACACGCCTGTACCGATGAACCGTAGGGTGACATCTTTGGTCTGATTGGTGTTAACGGTAGGGCCAGAAGCTGGATTGTTGGGGGTGCCACGCGCACATTGAGTGGCTGTAACCATTGCTCCGGCGGCTAGTCCGGTTCTCAAAAGTTGACGACGGGTAAGATTTGCCATAATTTTCCTGATTTAAAGGGGCGATCGCCAATTACAAACGAAACCTATGGATGTATCGATTCAAACAACAAGGGGCTTAAGCCCTTTGTTCATGGGGAAAATTGCATTCTCAAACGGGCTGAAACTTTGAGGTGTATTCAATATCACAATTTACAGTTGTGAGGTTAGTGGGATAGAAAAATACAGTCCTCTGTTGACCAACCCAGAACCACCGATTGTCCCTCCTGAAGGGGTTGCGCCATCCAGTCTTCAGTCCGAATTTTATAGAGTGCTTCTTCCCCTGTCGCTTCTAGCACCAGGGAAACTCGTGTCACATATCCGGTAAATTCTACCGCTGCGATTCGCACGGCGATATGGTTGGGAGTATGTGAATCTGCTGTGTGGGGTTTTAGCACCATGCGGTCGGCGCGAACGGAGCAAGCAGCCGTCATGCCTACATCCGCTGCCTGTCCACGACAGAGAAATGTCCCCAACTTGTCTACCTCAAGCTGAATTAGAGCAGCCTGGGTGTCAGGTGTAACATGGGTCACTCTACCCACAAAAATATTGTTATCTCCGACAAATCGCGCCACAAAACGGGAAGCCGGAGTGCTAAAAATCTCAGCCGGAGTGCCAATCTGGTCGATGTGACCATGATCCATCACAACAATTTGGTCTGCCAGGGAAAAGGCTTCATCCTGAGCGTGAGTCACCTGAATGAAGGTCATGCCAAACTGCCGCTGAAGCTTGCGAAGTTCGCCTCTGGTTTTGACGCGCAGAGACTCATCTAGGGCGCTGAGCGGTTCGTCAAGTAGGAGGACTTGTGGACGGGTAACGAGGGCACGGGCAAGGGCAACCCGCTGCTGCTGTCCGCCGCTGAGCATGGTGGGTTTGCGATCGCCAAATTGACTCAGCCCCACCACTTCCAGCATTTCGTTAACTCGCTGGGCGCGATCGCTCACCTTCACACCGCGCATCTTCAGCCCAAATTCCACGTTCTGCCGCACCGTTTTGTGGGGAAATAGGGCATAGTTTTGAAACACCATTGCCGTATTGCGCTTGGCAGGTGGCAAATCATTGACCCGGCGATCGCCAATCACAATATCGCCGCTGGTTGCCTCCTCATGCCCCGCAATCATCCGCAGCGTAGTAGTTTTGCCACAGCCGCTCGGCCCCAGCAGACAGCAGTAGGAACCCGCCGGAATATCCAGGTTAATGTTTTCGACCGCGACAAAGGAGCCGTATTTTTTGGTGAGCGATCGTAGCACCACTCCCTCAGCGTGAACAGAAGCCACATCCGGACGGCTAAATGCCTGCGTCTGCTGTGTCGTTCCTGTGATCATGTTGCTACCCGAAGCGTTCTCTTAACTAGTCATTAAACGGCTTCTACGGCAGCAAATTGTCTTTTTAGCTACATTAATTGACTGTAAGCCAGAAATAGTTGATTTTGCTCTTTGTAGGGCAATATTTGTAGTGCAATATTACGAACACTCACTTTGTCACACAGCGGTTTTCGGATGGGTAAACCACAGCGTAGGGGCGAACGGCCGTTCGCCCCTACGGGGGCTTGTGGTCTATGCAAGTGAAAATCGCTGTAAGTTCTGAGGAAATTTACCCTTCCTGTGCTGCTAGCCATGCATCCAAGTCAGACAAATTCGAGAAGTCTAACAGAGCTTCTCCCAACAGTTCCAGTTGGTGAATGGATAGTGAGTCAATTTGCGATCGCACGGATTCAGGTAATTCTCCAAATCGGCGGGTGAGTAAGCGAAGAACAATCGTTCGCTCTCCGCGCTCAATGCCTTGCTCAATGCCTTGCTCAATGCCTTGCTCAATGCCTTGCTCAATGCCTTGCTCAATGCCGCGTTCCATCCAACTGGTTACAATTTCCATAATGCCCTCCCGCTCTGGTGCTTCTAGTCTATCAATCTCCGCCTGAAAGACCTGCTCCTCCTGCTGGCTTAATTGTAGGTAGGTATCCACAAACCCCGAGATCAGTCGCGTCCTAGCTGGGTCAAGCCGTAAAGTTGCGAGCAAGCGTAAACACTCCGCTTTGACTTTGGGGCGATCGCCCACTGCAATTTGCATCTTACTCATCAACGCGGCCGCAACAGGGTTCGACCGACTCAGAAAATCGCGCCAGTTGAGCCGATTCAGTTGAATTGCGTCGAAGTTAAAGTCCAACACTCTGCGGTGGGGAAACTCAACACTGTAGACGTTAGACTCTTGCCGATACGGTTCGTCAAAAGAAAAAATCACAACCGGATAAACTCGCTGCAAGTATTTCTGATGGAGTCGAGCAAAGTAAAAAAACATTCTGCGGGTGAAGTGAGCTTCAGAAGAGGCTTGAGCTTCGAGGTGAACCAGGAATGCCATCTCTTCCCCAGCTTGTCTCACTTCGACCAACAGATCAATCACCTTTTCCTCTCCAGAGGTCAAGTCCAGGAAATACTCTTGCTGCAAAAAGCGAATTGAGTCCGGTTCAATGGTAGAAGCAAGGTTAGGGATAAAGAGTTCCAGGAATTCGATAAAAAAGGTAGAGATCAACTCCTTGAATAGGCGATCGTGTTCAATCATAACTATCGCCTAAGCAAACGACTCGTTGAGCCAGGGACTGCTCATCCATCCAATTAATTGAGCATTGTTTTGAGAGTTCGCCCGCATTCCTTGATCGATGGCAATGGCTTTGCAATTTTTTCATTCACTGCTCCCTAATTGGGTTCACGTGAAAATCCGGCTTCGATACCTTGATTAGGATTTCGCAAATGGATGCCCTCATCAGGGTTGCTCGTACAGGGTAGCTCTGTAGCCCAGCACACTCCTCTCGAATTTTGTGGGGAGAAGTACGTTACATCGTTAGTTTGCTTCTCTAGTACTTCCACATCAGCGAATGGAGGAGGGAGAAGGAAGCGCGATCGCACTTCTGAACTTGTCAGGCTAACTGCTATCAGGGTAGTTAAGAATAACGGAACAAACAGATTTTGACGCTGTAGCTTCTGAAATTGCGAAGGCATCAACGGGTTAGCAGCTTTGGATAAGCTAAACTGGAACTTTGACTGGATTAGAATAGCAGCCAACAGAATAGGCGAAAGGACAAAGTATCCCAACCCGAACCTTAGCAGGGGAGCTTGTGATATGGCAAAGGTACTTCCAACAAATGCTAGAGCCAAGACCCAAAGGTAGCTAAAATTTTGTTTGGTTCGCGATTCTTTGGATATGGGAACAGATGCCAAAACAGATAGCCCAACCAGCAGCACAATTAGCTTACTTGAGTTGATTGAGTTGAGCCACTTCCAAAATAACCACAAACCAGAGTTTGCTTCAGGTGGGGGAGAACCAAACCAAGTGCCCCAGCCACGAGTCACTTCCGCAGTTGCTTTGGCTTCCTCGGCGGTCACTGCCCAGGGCACATCAAAACATAAAACGGAGGAGGGGTAAAGCGGACAGCCGGAGGTGATTACCCCAAAGGAAAGTATGGGCAGCAAAAGCAAAATAATTACCACAGTGCCCATCCACAATCGCTGTATGCTAAACCCTCTGCAAAAGAAGTAGAACAGACTAGCGACAAATAGAAGAGGTAAGGCAGTTAATTTAATCGATGTTGCTCCAATCGCTAAGATTAGGGGAACTAAATCAGTGTGGAAACCTACATACTTGGTTTGATCATCAACAGGCGAATCAAAGCTTAATAGTATTGTCCAGGATACTATACCTGTCAGAAAAATAACTGGAATGTCAGGAGAAGGAGAAATTAGAACAGTTGATAGAAGACGGGTTGAAAAAATTCCTAAAACTGCTACAGGCTGGAAAAAGAGAATAAACCAGTCGCTAGTGGTCGATCTTTTGCTGAAGACTCGAATCAAGCAAATTAAACAGTGTAATGATGATAAAACCAGAACAAAACCATTGGTTACGGCACTAGCTCGACCTTCTAGGAAAACAGCATTTAGAGGGGCGGCAAGAGCAAACCATGTGGAGGAAAAGCCAAACTGTCTTAAGAGAAGCGCGATTCCGGGTACTGCACCAAATTCTGACAGCCAGCGAATTGCTCCATAGTGGTAAAGACCTGTATCGAGCCAGGTTACTCTTTGCGTAGTCAAGATGGCGACCCCAAATGCCAGAGTCAAGCCAACCGTGAGTAAAACTGGTGTTAGGTGCGATCGCAACATCGAGATCTCACGCCGCACCCGTTGAGATCGTAGCGCTAGAGAAACGGGTATGGCAGCAACCAGTCCCCCTATCAGTGGCGACAGAGGCACGATAAAGGAGGTGGTCAGAAGTGCAGTAGCCAGGAGAACGCCCCCTAGCCAGAGCGCAACCATCAGCCGATCGCCCAATCTTGTGAAAACACTTGTTCTCAAACTACTCAGCAAGGCTGCGCCAGTTAACCCGCAAACCATGCTTAAAAGAGTCCAAACAGCAATAAA
>JAAUQZ010000247.1 GCA_012033355.1 Leptolyngbyaceae cyanobacterium RM1_406_9
CCCTTTTGTCGGAGCCATTCCGCTGCTTTGGTCATATCGCCCCCAGATTCTTGGAGGGCTTTTTGCAGTCCATCATGCCTGCGCCCGTCTTTTCGCGCAGTTCCTTGACGATTTTGCAGATATCTCCGCCATTGTGCTTAGATCCCTCTACTTACATGAGCTAGCGCTAATCTTCCGATTCTTCTTCGTCTTCGTCGTCAGGGAAGTCACTATCGTCGTATTCGTAGTCTCCCTCGGCACCTTCGTAATCTTCAAAGTCTTCCTCGGCTTCTAGCTGGCCGTGACGACCTTCATAGATTGCATCGGCTAATCGACCTACTATTAGCTTAATCGACCGGATCGCATCATCGTTAGCGGGAATTGGAATATCTACCACATCGGGGTCGCAATTGGTGTCTAACAGCGAGACAATAGGGATTCCCAGCTTTTCACATTCCTGGACGGCGTTGTATTCCCGTTTTTGGTCAACGATTAGCACGATATCAGGAACCTTCCGCATCGCCTTGATGCCGCCCAGATATTTTTGCAGTTTCTCTAGTTCTCGACGCAGGACGGATGCTTCTTTTTTGGGTAACAAATCAAGCGCTCCAGTTTCTTGGCGACGCTCTAAATCTTTGAGTCGATCAACGCGGGTCTTGATCGTTGCCCAGTTGGTGAGCATCCCGCCCAGCCAGCGCTGGTTGACGTAGTAAGAACCGCAGCGAGCAGCCTCTTGAGCAACGATTCCGGCGGCCTGACGCTTTGTCCCGACAAATAAAACCTTCTTACCTTGCTCAGAAGCAGAGCGCATATAGGTGTAAGCTTCTTCCATTAGCTGGGCCGTTTGCACCAGGTCAATGATGTGAACCCCATTCCGCGCTGTATAGATGAAGGGCGACATCTTAGGATTCCAACGGCGAGTCTGGTGCCCAAAGTGAACTCCAGACTCCAAAAGCTGAGCCAAAGAAACAACTGGCATAAATTTTCCGAACTCCTTTCGGGTTATTCCTCCATCTGGGAGCATTTCTGCAAGCTGCTGCGAGTCAGAAACACCCGAAAGCCCAGATGTGCGAATTTAGACAACTTCTCTAGGGTAGCACACAAGAAGGGTGAAGGCGATCGCCCCTTCTTAACAGATCTCTTTAAGAAAATGCGTTCAACTCTGGCAATTCTACTTTCTGCATATTCTCCCCGTAGGGCAAGGCAAGCAGTTTACAAATCAGGGGGGCGATCGCCAACTGGGACAACCCATCCAGGTAAATGCCAGGAACAAAGCGATCGCCCGCACAGAACAGCGGCACATCGCGGACATCGGCGGTGATGCCGCCGTGCTGTCCATCCGTATTCATGCCGTGATCGGCAGTAATCAAAATTTGGTAGCCTGCGGCGATCCAGCGGGGCAGACATTGGGCGAGAAGACTATCGGTGGCGATCGCCTTGCCGCGATATTGCTTAGAATCTGAGCCAAAGCAGTGTCCGGTGTAGTCAAGTCCCATTGGGTGAACGAGCATAAAGTCTGGCTGCCACTGGCGCAGCACTTCCGCATCGGCGAAGAGATGGGAGTCGGGGTAAGCGTCGTCAAAGTAGAATTTGCCGTGCTGAATGGGAAGGGAATCGTTGTGCTGTTCACGATCGTCAAACCAATCGAATGGAGCGCGGTTATAGAGTTCGCTAAACCAGTGATAGGCTGCCGCTGCGGTCGTGAGTCCCCGATCAGTTGCCAGGTGAAACAAGCTGACTTGATTGGAAAGCCGAGTCACCTCGTTTGCCGTAATTCCGTTCACCGAAACGGGAGTGCCAGTCAGCAAAACTTCATAGAGGGGGCGAGACAGGGTGGGCAGTTCTGCTTGAACGCGGTAAAAACTAGCCTGATTCGTTTCAACGAGATGTCCTAGAAAGCCCATTGACGCTTGAGCCACATCAAACCGCAGCCCATCCAATACAACCAAAATTATTTTGTCATAACTGTTCAAAGACCCTCATGGATCTAACACAATGTGCAACTAACGTTCTGGAAACCCTAGTTTTCTGTAAAGCAGGATCTTGTCTGTTTGATTTGGACGGGCAAGATGCCCATCCCACAAGAGGCCGGAGGACGTTACACATTGCGTGATCTACAGGATGCGTAAGTTCTGATCTAGTATTTAGCGATTCCTACCGATTTGAAATCATTGTTAATTTGTTTACACATTCTTGTCCCATTTTCTCCTTTGATGCATTCTGACGAATCAGGTCAAAACCTATACCGAAACAATCAGAATCATTAATTGAAGTTTTGCCCAGAGGAGCTTGAAGCCCTCAATTTTCAGCGTTTTCTTGCATACAAGCCAATAGAAATTATTCCGACAAAAGTTAATTCTTTATAAAACTAATACGTCTTAAGTCAGTGATAATACCCTCTTATTCACGACTTAACATCTTTTGCTGAAGCGTCGCCTTAAGATACTCCCAGTTTAATTGAACAGTATTATTACGGAGCTTTTATGGTGAACTATCGGGATGATGCTCAGCAGTATCTTTCCAGGCTGAACGCATCTTTGCTCAGACGGCGACGGTTTCTGAAATGGTGTGCGGCGTTTGGTACGGGTGCGCTGATTGCACAGGTCACGTCCTGTTCGGGTTCAAATGAGACAGCGGCAGGGGAAGAACTGCCTGTAACCATTCCACTAGAAGAAATTATTGAAAAGGCTAGGGCAGAAGGTGAACTGCGGGCATACGGAATGCCGCCCGACTGGGCTAACTGGCAGGGCTGCTTTGCAATGTTGGAGCAGGAGTATGGCATCGTCAGCACCTATGAGCCAGAAGGTGGACTGTCCTCTGCGGAAGAAATTCAAAAGTTTTTGGCAGAAGTGAATGCGCCCGTCGGTGACATTGCAGATGTGGGAATTGTCTACGGGCCAGAGGCGAAAGCTCAGGGCGCAACGGCTGCTTTCAAGGTTTCACGCTGGGATGACATTCCTGAAAACCTGAAAGATCCGGATGGGCACTGGGCTTCTAACTATGGCGGTGTGCTAGCGTTTGCGGTAAATCCGACTAAGGCGGGTTCGGTGCCCAAGACCTGGGATGAACTGGTGTCGGGCAGTTTCTCTAACATGGTGGCGATTAACGGCGATCCGCGTCAGTCTAACAGCGCTTTGCTGGCGGTGATTGGTGCGGCGTATGCGAATGGCGGCGGCATTGACGACATTGAAAAGGGCATTGACCTGTTTGCTCAGCTCAAGCAGAAAGGTAGCTTCACACCTGCTAAGGCCGATACGGCAGGGTTGCAGTCGGGTGAAGTTGGAATTGCAATTAAGCCTGACTTTCTCGCCCTGACGGATCGGGATACCTTTGCCGGAAATCCTGCGATCGAGGTGGTCATTCCTGCGGATGGAGCGGTCGCCACTAACTACGCCCAAATTATCAACAAGGTTGCGCCTCATCCCTATGCGGCTCGACTGTTCCAGGAGTTTATTTTCTCGGATGAAGGACAGTTGGAGATGCTAAAGGGCTATGTTCGCCCGACTTTGATTGATTTGCTGACGATTCCGGCTGACCTTCAGGCGAAGTTGCCTGATCCGGCTCAGTATCAGAGCGTGATTCCGGCGACGACAGAGACAGCCAAGATCGATGCGGCGAAGGCGATCGTTGAAGAGCAGTGGGGCCCGAAGGTGCTGGGGCAGTAGAGCCGTAGCTGAGCAGATCTGAGCGCTGAGATCTGCGACTTCTCTGAGAAGTCGCAGATCTGGTTCCCCTTTAGGTAGATAATTTCTTTTCTTTATGAGCAGCGCTGTAACGACTTTCAAGCAATCTTTTTGGCTGCGCTATCCCTGGGTGTCTACGGCTCTGGGGTTGGCTCCGATGGCGATCGCCCTCTCCGGTTTACTGGTGCTGCCCATCGTGATCATGGTGGTCGGGTCATTTAAGGCAGATCAGGGCTGGTCGCTGGCAAACTATTTAGCGACCATTCGCGGTGAATATCTGAGAGCGTTTATTAACACGCTGATGATCTCTCTGTTGACAGCGGTGCTGGGTGGCGTATTGGGAACGGTGACGGCGATCACCCTTGCCTGGGGGCCATTTAACTCCAGCCCGTTGCTGACCCTGGCTAGCGTTGCGGCAAACTGGGGCGGGGTGCCTTTAGCCTTTGCCATGATTGCCACGATTGGCAACTCTGGCTGGGTCACGGAACTGCTGCGTCTAGTGGGCTGGGATGCTTACCAAAACGGATTTACGGTCTACGGCAATGTCGGGCTAATTCTCACCTACACCTATTTTCAGTGGCCGCTGATGCTGCTGTTGATGCTGCCTGCGGTGCAGCGGTTTCGCTCGGCGTGGCGGGAGGCGGCAGAGAGTTTGGGAGCAACGCGATCGCAGTTTTGGCGCTGGGTGGGAATTCCCATTTTGCTGCCCTCGATGATTGGCGGAGTGGCGCTGCTGTTTGCCAATGCATTTGGCGCACAGGCGACTGCCTTTGCCCTGGCGGGTGGCGCTTTGAACCTGATCACGATCAAAATCACCTTTTTGATTAAGGGGCAAACCAGCTTTAATCCAGGGTTAGCCAATGCTCTCTCGGTTGAAATGACGGTGGTGCTGGCGATCGCCGTCACCATTTATCTGATTGCAAACCAACGCGCCCGTCGGTGGATGCAGTAAACGACTCCATCAGGAATGCAATAAGCCATGTCTCTAGTCGCCCAACCCCCTCAAACCGGAACTGTTCTCCCTGAAGCCAAGCCTCGTACCTGGGTCTGGCAAGTTGTGCTGCTGGCGGGGTTAGTGTTTTATCTGCTGATGCCCATTGTTGGACTGCTGCGATTTAGCACCAGAGCCGCTAACGGCATCACTTTCCAGTATTACCTAAATGCCTTTGCCGACCCAGCCTTCTACAAATTCCTGGGAAACTCACTGCTGGCTGGTTTTTGGACGATCGCCGTAACGCTAATTCTCACTACATTCACCCTCTACTGGGCATACCTCAAAGCCAGATGGCTACTGCCGCTGCTAGAGTTCATTTCCCTGCTGCCCTTCGTTGTGCCTGCCGTCACTTTAGGGGTGGGACTGATTCAAATTTTCAGCACTCCCCCACTCCGGCTCACCGGAACTCCTTACCTGTTGATTGGGGCATACGCCGTTGTAACGCTGCCGTTTGCGTATCGGGCGATCGAAAACAGCCTGCAAGGGGCAAACGTCCTCACCCTCACCGAAGCGGCTGAAAGTCTGGGCGCAAGCTGGTGGCAAATTTTTGTCGAAATCATCCTGCCTTGCGTCTGGTCGGGCGTGATTAGCGGCGGCTTACTGGTTTTGTCTTATGTATTGGGCGAGTTCACGTTAGCCCTATTCTTGGTTGGTTCGTCTTTCCAAACCTTCCCGCTCTACATCAACCAGCTTTATTCCTACCAGCCGCAATACTCCGTCGTGATGTCTCTCCTTTCCTTCGTGAGTACCTGGCTGGTCGCCTGGTTGCTCGTCCTATTCACTCAAAAAGCCCCTAGCCAAACTTAGGAGAGGTCTTAAAGAGCCATTTAAACTCGCTTTAAACTCGTTGCCAAGCTCCAGCTTGGCAATGCCATCGGGGAAGCTCCGGCTTCCCGGATGAAGCGACGAGTCCCACGGGCTGCTGCAAAGTATGCGAGGCAGAGCCTCCAGACTGGCATTACAAGGCAGAGCCTTGTAACGAGAAAAAATCCCATGAGCGGCTGCGATTGAGCGGCTCTAGCGCAGGAAGCAGGAGCTTCCAGTCCAGCATTACCAAGCTGGAGCTTGGTAACGAGGCGGATATCCCCATTCCCCCACTCCCTACTCCCCACTCCCCACCTCCCCCACTCCCCACCATGTCCTACCTCCAACTCAACCACCTCTTCAAAGCCTACGGTCAAACGATGGCAGTACAAGATGTCACCTTGCAGGTGCAGGCAGGGGAATTTATTTCTCTGCTGGGGCCGTCTGGCTGCGGCAAGACGACGATTTTGCGGATGATTGCTGGCTTTGAGCGACCCACGGGGGGCGCGATTCGGCTGGAGAGCCAGGATATTACTCAGGTGCCTGCAAGTCAGCGCGACATGGGCATGGTGTTTCAGTCGTACAGCCTGTTTCCACACATGACGGCGAGCCAGAATATTGCCTTTGGGCTACGGGTGAAGCGACTGCCCAAGCCTAAGCAGCGCCAGCGAGTGGCAGAAATGCTGGAACTGGTTGGGCTGGGAAATATGGGCGATCGCTACCCCCATCAGCTCTCTGGCGGACAGCAGCAGCGGGTGGCACTGGCACGGGCACTGGCGATCGCCCCTCGGATGTTGCTGCTCGACGAACCGCTCTCAGCCCTGGATGCCAAAGTGCGTTTGCAGTTACGCAACGAAATTCGCCGCATCCAGCAGCAGTTGGGCATCACCACGCTGTTTGTCACCCACGACCAGGAAGAAGCGCTATCCATTTCCGACCGGGTGATTGTCATGTCTCAGGGGCGAATTGAGCAAAAAGGCACGCCAGAGGAAATTTATCTCACGCCCAGCACGCCGTTTACCGCTTCCTTCATTGGCGCAATGAACCAGATTCCCGGCTTTTGGGAAGATCACAAGGTGCGAATTTCGGCGCACCCTGACCCTCAGATTCCCGATGAGTTTTTGCAGACTCAAGCCGCTGACCTGCCGGAAGGCTCTCCCGTGCTGGTGCTGGTGCGTCCTGAAAGCATTGCGGTTTTGCCACCAGAGACAACGGCTCCGCCTAACTCCAATTTGCTCAACGGGTTAGTTGCCAGCCGGGTGTTTCTGGGATCTGTGGTGCGGCTGTCGGTGCTAATCGGCGACTTTTACCTGAAAGTCGATGTGCCAACCGATCGCGCCCAGCAGTTTCAGTCGGGGGAAGTGGTGCAGCTTTATTTTGCCCCAGAGCAGTGTCGCGTTTTAGCAACTGAGTTGAGCGCCAAAAGTGAGCGATCGCCCGACAAACTGCCCACCTAATTTGCAATATTAAAATGCCTAAAATTCAACTGGTTGTCTTTGACATGGCTGGCACAACCGTCAAGGATGAAAATGAGGTTCAGGATTGCTTTTTTGAGGCGATCGCTAACACAGGCTTAACGGTAGAAACTGAACAGATCAACGCCATGATGGGCTGGGCAAAAAAGCGAGTCTTTCAAACCCTATGGAAAGAGCAACTGGGTGAAGATCACCCCGACTACGGCGAAAAAGTTGAAGCCAGTTTTGCCAAGTTCAAGCAAGTTTTAGAACATCACTATCGCACTGCACCCGTAAAACCGACTGAAGGCTGTTTAGAAGTTTTCGACTGGTTGAAATCCGAGCAAATTAAAATTGCGCTTAACACCGGATTCTATCGAGAAGTCACCAATATCATTCTGCATCACTTAGGTTGGAACAAAGATTTCAACGAACAATACATAGGCGGAAAAGATTCAATCATTCAAGCCTCTGTCACGCCTTCAGAGATCTTTGAGAATGAGGGTCGTCCGGCTCCTTTCATGATTCAAAAAGCAATGTATCGACTTCAGATTTTTGACCCTCAAACGGTGATTCATATTGGCGATACCCCCGCTGATTTAGCCGCTGGAATTCATGCAAACTGTCTCCGTTCTTTTGGCGTGACGAATGGAACGCATACCGAGGCAGAATTGGCTCAGCATCCTAATCACGGATTACTGAGTTCACTTCAGGAATTACCTGAGAAAATTCAGGCATTGCTTGTTTAATGCGCGAATTCTGTAAGAGAGTTTTGAAAAGTACATTATGCGTAGGATGGGCAAAGCAGAGCGTGCCCATCCCAATGCAATGCTTGAACAGATGGGCACGGGCGATGCCCTTTGCCCATCCTACAGTTGATCTCGCTCAGCACCCGGAACTTGAGGGGTGAGCGGAGCCAAACCCCGGACTATTGCACCATTTTAGCTGTGTTGAACCACTACGAAAATGGCAGCTTATTTAATTCATGATCCTAAGAAGTAGGTTGTGAATGCCAAGATCTGAAACTTCTTTGAGAAGCGCAGATCTCATACCTTGTAAAGGATGAATATGAATTCAACGAATTATGCAGATGTGCGATCGCGGGTGCTGGAATTGTGGGTTTAGCCCATGCTTTAGCGGCTGCAAAACGGGGCTTAAAGGTTGTCGTTTTTGAACGAAATCTGTATGCAGTTGGGGCATCGATTCGCAACTTTGGCATGATTTGGCCCGTCGGTCAGCCTGCTGGAATTCTGTATGAACGCGCTCTCAGGGCAAGAGAAATTTGGACAGAAGTTGCGCCCCAAGCGGGCATTGCCTTAGATCCCTGCGGTTCTCTGCATCTGGCTTACCGAGCGGACGAGATGGACGTGCTGCAAGAGTTTGTTGAGACTCAAGGCAGAGATTCTGTCCGGTTGCTGGATGCGGCTGAAGCGGCTGAGAAAAGTCCGGCGGTTGTCACAAAAGGGCTGCTGGGCGCACTGTGGAGCGAACAATGACGGTTGACCCCAGAGAACGCGATTCGTAAACTGCCTGCTTTTTTGGCAGAAGTTGTACGGCGTTAAAGTTTTGCTTTGGGGACAGGTTTATGACGCGAGTCGCC
>JAAUQZ010000248.1 GCA_012033355.1 Leptolyngbyaceae cyanobacterium RM1_406_9
GTTACGACAACGCGCTTACACTCAGAATCAGAACTAATCATGACACCAGCTTCAAGGGTTCAAGTACCCAGGCACAAAATGACGAATAAAGATAGGAAGTAGGGGGCTTGGAGCGTTCACCCTGCTACTTAATAAACACAGACCTATACTGCAACCTTACCGTTGATGTAGTCTACCGCAGCCTGAACCGTCGCAATTCCTTCTGCTGCTTCATCAGGAATTTCAATATCAAACTCTTCTTCCAGCGCCATAACCAACTCAACGGTGTCTAAGGAATCAGCACCCAGGTCATTTGCGAAGCTAGCCTCTGGCTTGACCTCGGTTTCTTCAACGCCAAGTTGCTCAGACACGATCTTTTTAACTTTCTGAAAAATTTCTTCTTGACTCATAGCAATTTCCTACTTGTTCCTAGTTAGGTATGGCGAACACACAGATCATTAACCCAAGTTTTCTGATGCTGCAAGCAAACTTTTACTCACTCCAAGCCAGCCTAGACGGTTATTACTCAGCAGCAAACAGCGTTCAGTAGAAGCGGGTACGAAATACATCGTGACCTTTTCTACAAATACATCAGATTTCTGGGCATTTCTTCATCTTATCTGAAAGCGTCACCGGGTTATCGGGATGCAGCAGATGATTGTTGGCGATCGCCCTTCCTCCGCTCCCCCTTACTTTTATCCCAAGTCTCGCAGTTTATGCTGCCCCCCTTGGGCAAGTCAAAAAACTGCCTAAATCGACTCGCTGTTTTGAGAAATACTTTGTATTAAAATCAACTCCCCAAGCACCGGACAAATAAGCGATGATAGATCCAGGGCGGCACTCAACCTCACTTTGGGTGCTTCAATCCATTCTTGTCCGTTCCCATGACGCTTAAATATGCTTACTTCCCCGGTTGCGTGGCTCAAGGTGCCTGCCGCGAACTTTACCTTTCCACTGCGGCGCTGACTCAAGCTCTAGGAATTGAGTTAGTAGAGTTAAAGAAAGCTGCCTGCTGCGGTTCTGGCACTTTTAAGGAAGATTCTCAGCTTTTAGAAGATACGGTCAACGCCCGCAATATTGCTCTGGCAGAAGAGTTAAATCTGCCGCTCCTGACCCATTGCAGCACTTGTCAGGGCGTAATTGGGCGGGTAGACGAACGGCTTAAGGCGGCTCAGCAAAACGATCCTGGCTACATTCATCAGGTGAATGGTTTGCTTGAGCATGAAGGATGTTCCCCTTATAAAGGCAGTACGCAAGTCAGACATTTGCTCTGGGCGTTGGTAGGTGACTACGGCTTAGAGGCGCTTCAGCAGCGAGTCACCCGTAAACTGTCAGGGCTAAAGTGCGCTGCCTTTTATGGCTGCTACTTGCTGAGGGCGCAAAAGCAGTTGCCCTACGACGATCCCTACAGCCCAGAGTCAATGGAGAATGTGTTTCGGGCGGTTGGGGCCACGCCGATTTACTATCGGGGGCGAACTCAGTGCTGTGGCTGGCCGCTTTCTAGCTACGCCACAACCCAGTCCTTTCAAATGGCGGGAGGGCATATTCAAGAGGCGATTGCCGCTGGCGCGGATTGCATTGTGACTCCCTGTCCGCTTTGCCATCTCAACCTCGATTCTCGTCAGCCTGAAGTTGAACAGGTGATTGGGAAAAAGCTGGGTTTGCCCGTCCTCCATCTGCCTCAACTCGTAGCTCTGGCTCTGGGGATTAGCCCTAAACAGCTTGGGCTAGATCGTCACATTGTCTCAATACAGCCTGTTTTACAAAAGCTACATCTTGGTCAGAGCGCATAGTACCATGCCGGCAGTAAGGTACCCGTTTGCGCTCATACCTAAAACCAGTAAACCTTAAGTTTTGGGATAAGCTAGTAAAAATTATTACTAGTTGCTTATGGTTCCTCAGTCAACTGACCCAGAGATTAGTCAGAAATTTTTGGTGCAGTGGCAGCACATTATGGCTCCTTACGGTTTGGGCTACCGCATTAAGCTGCTCTCTCAACTGATGGCACGAAGATTTCAGGAACGCCTGGATCCTTTTGGACTGACTCCGTTTCATTGGGTAGTGCTGTGTTGCCTGTGGGAAGAGGATGGGCTAGCAACCTCCAGCATTGGCGAAAAATTGCAGCAGGTCGGTGGAACCTTGACAGGCGTACTAGACCGCATGGAAGAACGAGGGCTAGTCCGGCGAGAACGCGATCGCCAGGATCGCCGCATCTGGCGAATTTGGCTAACCGAAGCTGGAGATCACTTGAGGCAAGAGCTACTGCCCATTGCGCGAGATATTCGAGAAGAAACTTTAGAAGGAATGTCTGAGGCAGAACGCCAACTGCTATCAGGGCTAGTTGATCGACGATCGCCAATTTATCAGTAATTCACTAACGTAGAACGCTTAGCAGATTTGAGCTAACCCTTTCCGGCAAGGTGAGCCAGTTGCTTCATATTTACCAGGTAAAGCGCATCGCGATTTGGGTCGGTGGCAATCCAGCCCTTACCTTCTAACTTTTCCATAATTTTAGTTGCTTCTTCAACGCCGACATCCGTTACCTCCGCTAAATCCTTTAACGGAATATTGAAGATTTCCGTGCCCTGCTCAGAGGGATGACCATAATCTTCGCCAAATGCAACCAGCGTGTTGGCTAGCTTGATTGCAGGTGGCTGATGCCGAAGCTGAAACCGAAAATTGTTTTGCCGCAGCCGCTTTACCATCAGTTGCAGCATTCGATGATGGAGCTGCGAGTCTTTGAACAGAGTTTGAATAAACCGTTGGGCAGAAATGCTTAGCAGCTTAACCTGGGAGAGTGCCACAACATCGGTTGAGCGGGGCGACTCGTCCAAAATCGCCATTTCACCAAAAAAATCGCCCTGACCCAAAATTGCCAGGGTAATGACCTCTTCGCTTGCATGACGACGAACCTTGACCCAGCCGGATTCAATAAAATACACTGCATTTCCCCAGGCATCCTCCATTAGGACGGCCCTGTCTGCTGGGTAGTCATGCTCAACAGCAATAGACAGCAGCCATTCTAAAGTTTCTGGGCTGGCGGCATTAAAGAGCGGGAAAAGCTCACTAAAAGCTTCGGTCTGCATGAAAGGCGCTTAGGGTAAATAACTGACTGGACATTACTATCTGACTATGCTACCCAAAAACATTTAAAAACTTCTAGCCCTCGGAGATAATAGATGTCCGTAAGCTGTCAGTTAAACGTTACAGATTGCCTGCCCCACTAGAATATCACGGCACTCATGTCTCGCCACTAGAGCTAGCTCAGTAGAACGGCTTTTTGCAGTCGCGATCGCAACGCTTCTACATAGGAAGCCCAGCCGATGATAATGGACTGGTGATGGGCTAGCGTTTTTGGCTCGATTGCGTCTGGAGTAAATCGCAGCGGATTGCCTGCCAAATCACAACAAACTAAGCCTGCGGCCCTTGCCAAAGCAATTGGGCCAACGGTATCCCAAAGTTTGACTCGCCCACTCAGGTAAAGGTAAAGCCCTGCTCTGCCACAAACGACTTCCATCACCTTCAGCCCAAAGCTGCCGATGGAGGTAAACTGGGCTTCTGGAATCAAACGGGCGATCGCTTCTCCATAGCGTCGGCGGTCGGTGCTGCCAATTAGAACGGGACAAAACGCCTGAGAGGGAGGGGTGGGTTCCTTCAAAATCAGAGGAGTGTAAGCAATTTCAGGCTCTGAAGCAACTGCATTAGGCAAAACGCGCCCTATGTTTTGAAATAGCCCTAAATCTAGTCCGCCCCAGTACATCTGATCTAGATCTGGAGCATAGATCCATCCTGCAACGGGCTGACTGGACTCCAAAAGTCCCACCATAACGGCATAGTGAGATTTGCCGTGAATAAAGTCGCTGGTTCCGTCGATCGGATCGATAAACCAAAATCGGGAATAGTCTGACTGAAAGGATCGTCTGGAGTGAGCATTTTCCTCAGTAATAACGCCATCTTGAGGAAATAAGCTGGCAATTTCTTGAGAAAGCTGCTGGTCTAGCAGACGGTCAACATTAGTTACGTAATCGTGGCGACTCTTCTCAAATACCTGTAAGGGCTGAGTGGACATCTGTTTGGCTTGCTGTCCGCACTCTCGTACCAAGCGGTGAATTTTGAGAAGGCGCTCAGCATCTATCGCTTTATTCACGGGTAGTCCGCTCTAGTGAACACATCATCATCAGTCAAACGACTGAATTAAAGTAGCATCTGATTCTGGCTTGAGAAAACTCTTTGACTGATTAAAACGACACTGTTGTTGCGCCAGCTCGTCATCGGGAGGAATAATAAAAAGCTTGAAAATATCGGAAACATAGGCAGGCTGGTAGCCGCTCAGGTCAAGGTTTGCCAGTTGCATTTCCTCATCTGTTGTCACGAGCAGCAACCGTTGAACCCGCTTAAACTGGGTTTGTACTTCGCAGGGTTTTTTAAACCGCTTGATTCGGTCGATTTGACTGTAGAAGTTGAGGCTCGGCCAGGTTACGCCGAGGGCCGCAGGCAAATCGCGATCGCACTCTTTGCACGTCTCTTGCTGCAATGCCCTGGCAATTGGAATCAACCGCCCTCCTAAAACCTGCCCATCAAGCATTGGCAATAGCGGATCAACCACCGTTAGCGCAAACAGGCTAAAGGTACCCACACTGATTAACCATGCCCAGACGGGTTGAACTCGGAGCAGGCTAATGGCGATCGCCACCGTTGCTGCTGAGTACAGCAAAAACCACAGCCAAAGTATACTAGTCACTCCGGTAGATTGCAGAATAGGCTGATCGACTAAATGCGGAATTAGTGCAAACCCGACGGCGAGCAGCGCATAAACCAGACCAATGAATCCTAAGCTAAATTTGAGCGATCGCCTCGGCTCTGATATTTGCTGTTCCCAGGCTTGAGCGCACAGATAAGCCAGCGCTGGGATGCCTGGATAGACATACCACAGCAGTTTCGTTGCAGCCGCACTCATAAACACCAGCACCGCCATCAGCCAGATAGTCATAAACAACCCGATCTGCTGATTAGAATCCCGCTGTCTCCAGTAGTCTAACCGCAGCCACAGCCGCAAAGACCGCCAGCTCATTGCGCCAGGAATCAGAGCTAACCAGGGAAAAAAGCCAACTGCTAGACAAATCAAGTAGTAATACCACGGCCCAGACTGATTCTGATTGACGCTGACAAAACGGGTTGCATTGCTGAAGACAAAGAAGCTGTTGATGAAATACCAGCCGTTTGCCTGAAACGCCAAGATGTACCAGGGCAAGGTAATTCCACTGAAAACTAAAATTCCCCATCCCCAGGGCACGCTGGATAGCTGTTTTTGCCATCGATTAACCCAGATCAAAAAAATTCCAATAATCAAACTGCTCAGGAGCAGAGCAAGCGGCCCTTTGGCTAAAACCGCGAAAGCCAACAGCCCAAAGAACAGCAAATAGCCAAAGCTTTGACCCGTACTATAGGCCCAATACCAGCTATAGAGTGCAGCCGTCATAAAAAAAACTAGCAGCATATCGTGCTGTCCAGTTCGCCCTAATGCAAAGGTAAAAGGATTTGCGGCTACCATCGTCGCTGCTAATAGCGCCGTTCGCTGAGTCGCAAAGCGAGTCGTAAATAGCCAGGTGACAAGGACTAGGGCGATCGCTGAAATCGCTGAAGGCAATCGGACAGCCCACTCTCCCACACCTAAAATGGGGAAACCTAGAGCAATCAGCCAGTGCAGCAGAATAGGCTTGTCAAAATAAAACTTACCGTTATAGACAGGCGTAACCCAATCGTGACGAACCCAGATTTGTCGGGCGACTTCTGCCTGCCTTGCCTCTGTGATGTTGAACAAGCTGTAGCCGCCAAGCCGCCAAAGAAAAAGGAAACCGCACAGGACAACCAGACCCATTACCGCGAATAGATTACGCCTCGAAAGGTTTGAGCGATTTGCGGTAGCCATCAATTAACCGAATCCATCTACGAGCTTCAAGCCTAACAGCCCCACGAAAAACGGGTTAACCCGCCTTGGATTAACCCGCCTATTTGGGAACGCTTAATGAAACTACTTTTGCAGCACCAATTTGACGTTGGCATTTTGCAGACCGGGGCGCTTGACTTCTGCCAGGGTCTTGTTTACAGCGTACTTCTGGTTGATTGAGTTGATCAGCTCGGTCTGGTTGTGCTTTTTAGCAACACCCCAGAGGTCAGCGATCAGGTCAAAGGAACCATCAGCATTGCGAGACCAGCCCAAGTCATACTCACCTTCGAGAACAGCTACGATGTCAGAACGAACGCGCTGACCGTTGTAGCCACGCACATCAGCATCAGTCTTAACAGAGATGCCGAGGTCACGCAGAGAAGCCTTGAGGATTTCTGCATCGGTGATCTTGGTGCGCAGAGTGCTAAAGTGAGACATTTGGATTTCCTCCTGTAGAGAAATTGAGAGAAACGACAACGTTTGGGTATAGAAAGCGCCGCACGGCTTAGCGTTTGGAAGGCAAACTGTTACGGCTATTTTGTCAAACTGCTAGCTGATCGCTAGCCTTTCCTCCTGTTGGGAGCAGGAGAGAAAGCCTGTTAGAACTCAAGTCGCTGATATTCAGCAACTGAGGACGCAGCAGGTCGCGCGCGCTGCCTGGCCCAGTCTCTCAGGGCTGTGACCTGCTCACTCATCGTCTTGGAAAGCGGTAGAGTCGCTCGAATTGCGGCGATAATGTCCAGTTGGGTAAATTCCCGATCCTGGGCAAACGCTTCATACATCGCGGCAATCAAAGCCTGCTCAATTTCTGCTCCAGAAAATCCTTCACACGTCATCACAAGCTGGTCGAGATCAAACCGAGAAATTTCTCGGCGACGCTTGGAGAGGTGAATTCTGAAAATTTCTTTACGCTCTTCGGAGTTAGGCAGATCGACGAAGAAAATTTCGTCAAATCGCCCCTTTCTGAGAAACTCTCCGGGTAAACGCTCAACTCGGTTAGCCGTTGCCATGACAAACACTGGAGATGACTTTTCTTGCATCCACGTGAGGAAGGAGCCAAAGATACGGCTGGAAGTTCCCCCATCCGAGTCAGCCGACCCAGTGCTGCCTGCGAAAGCCTTATCAATTTCATCAATGAATAAGATAGCGGGAGAGATTGATTCAGCCGTTTTGAGGGCATTACGCAGGTTCGCTTCGGAGCGACCTACCATAGAGCCGTCATAAACCCGACCCATATCCAACCGCAAGAGAGGCAACCCCAAAGGCGGGAGGTCGTCTTGGCAATGAGGGACTTACCGCAACCGGGGACACCTAAAATCAGCATTCCTTTTGGCTGGGGAAGACCGTATTCCCTGGCGCGTTCAGTGAAGGCGTTAGAGCGCTGCTTGAGCCAGTGCTTGAGTTCCTCCAAGCCACCGACGGAATCGAGGGTTTCGTCTTCTTCGATGTACTCTAGGATGCCGTTGCGCCGGATAAGCTGCTTTTTCTCGGAAAGCACTACATCTACTTCAGCTTCCGTCAAACGCCCCGCCGTTACCTGAGCCTTGCGATAGACTTTTTCGGCTTCATCACGAGTTAACCCTAATGCCGCTTTCAACAACTTCTCACGGGTTTCGGTGGTAGTGCGACGAGCGCGGAGTTGCTCTAGCTGCTGGGACAAAACCTGGTTTAGCTCTGCCATATCAGGTAGAGGGAAGTCTAAGACTGCAACTTCCTTCTCTAACTCAATGGGAATCTGCTGGACGGGGGACATTAAAATAATTGTTTTCTGGGTTCCCTTAAATTCGGCGATCGCATCTCTGAGCCAGCGAGTCACGTCAGCGCTATCAGAGAAAGGATGCAAGTCTTTGAAGATAAAAATACTTGGCTCTCGCTGTCGAATCGCGTGTTCAACGGCGACCTGGGGGGAGAGCGTATTGTGCTGCGATGCGTTTCTAGTCCCAGACCCAAACTCAATCAAGCCTCGCGTCATTGTCCAAACAAACACCCGCTGCTGGGGTTTAGACTGTTGAGCGATCGCTGCAATCGTCTGCTCAGCCCGCTCTTCTTCAGAAGTCACGAGATAGATCAGAGGATATTGAGCCTGAATGAGTATGCTTAGCTCTTCTTTCATGATCATCGACCTTGTAGAGACAGTGCGGAAGTAACGGGCAGACCGTGTTGAACCTGACTTGTATTAAAAGTTGATTAATTAACTCATTGCAGCAGTGGCCATCTCAGAATAACTATTGAAATCCGGTTCACATCTCTCAGCATGGAACCAACTCCTCCTCACTCTGCTGACTGGAGCTAGAACGCTGATCCTGGGCAATGGGTGAAAGCCCTTCTTCGACCAGAATGCTGGGCTGCTCTTTCAGGGAGATCATTTTCCCTTCCTGGAGAACCACCGAACCAGAGCATTCAGGGCAGTCATAAATTTCGATAAACCTGTCCGTGAGACATTTCTACCTCATCCACCACATCCGAATGTGTCAGATAGAAGACAATTGCTCGTTCTGCAATTGCTGACAGTTGGCT
>JAAUQZ010000249.1 GCA_012033355.1 Leptolyngbyaceae cyanobacterium RM1_406_9
TTCATAAATATTAACTGCATTAACGTTCTTTCATAGCTTGGCTCTCAATCTTTGCCAGAAGTTTACTCCATTGCCCCTAAGCCGCCGTCTATCCTGGATTTGTGGGTATTTTATGCATCTGCTAGGTTTTCTAGTTACCGCTTCGGAGATTTCTTTCTCATGGTTACAGCAGATGCTGCGGAAACACAGGATGGTTTGGCACCGCAGCCCCCCAACGGCGACCCTAATAGCCCAACGTCCAATTCAGCATCAAAACTGTTGGCAACCAGGGCAATTCAATCAGAAATGTCCACGCCAGAAATGGGACAGGAAGCCACTATACAGGAAATAGCCACACCGGAAGCCATCCAAGAAACAGCCGTAGAAAAAGCGCTGAGGGAACGAGAAGCAAACCTTTTAGCCCTAATTGAAAACACGCAAGATGCGGTTTGGTCAGTCGATCGCCAGTATCGGATTGTTACACTCAACTCTACCTTCAAGCGACAGTTTCAGACCGTTTATGGGGTGGAGCTAAAGCTGGGCGCAGATATTATTAGCTGCCTGCCCGATTCCGCAAAAGCTATTTGGATAGGCTACTACAGTCGAGCGCTGAGGGGCGATCGCTTTGCCGTTGAGCTACATTTTGACTTTCCCGGTGGACCAGCAGATATCGAAGTTTCGTTCAACCCAATTATTACAAATACTGGGGAGATCACGGGCGTAGCCGTATTTGGCAGAAATATCACCGATCGCAAACGGGCTGAGGCAGACCTTCAACAGGCAAAAGACCAGCTTCAAGCGGTGCTAGATGCTGTCCCTGGATGCATTTCCTGGTTTAGCTCAGACTGCAAATATTTGGGGATCAATCGCTATCTGGCAGCAACTTTCAACGTTCGTCCAGAAGATTTTGTGGGTAAAGAGTTGGGCTTCATGGAATCTAGCCCCGGATTTGCCGATTTCGTGCGAAAATTCACCGTCAGCCCGGTGAAGGAAAGCTCAGTAGAAATTGCGGCTCGGGTGGACGGCTCAATTCGCAACTACATCATCGTTGCCCAAAAATACTTTCAGGATCAGGCAGCGGTCTTTGTCGGATTAGATATCACCGACCGGATGCAGGTCGAAGAAGCGCTGCGAGAAAGCCAGGAACGCTATGCTTTAGCCGTGCGCGGCGCTAATGATGGGCTGTGGGACTGGAACCTGAGAACTGATGCAGTTTACTTCTCACCCCGCTGGAAGGAAATGCTCGGCTATGAGGAAGGCGAGATTGGCAACAACCTGAATGAATGGTTTAGCCGTGTCCATCCAGACGAACTGTATCGGGTTAAAGCGCAACTCAACGCCCATCTGGATGGCTCAACGGAACATTTTGAGAGCGAATACCGCATCCTGCATCGCGATGGCTCCTACCGCTGGTTGCTGAACCGAGGGCTGGCAGTCCGCGATGAGAAGGGTAAAGCCTGCCGCATGGCGGGATCGCAAACCGACATCACTAAGCGCAGGCAGGCAGAAGAACAGCTTTTGCACGATGCCCTACATGATACGCTGACGGGTTTGCCCAATCGCGCTCTGTTTGTTGATCGCCTGTCACAAGCGATTGAGCGCACTAGGCGACCGCAGGGCTATCAGTTTGCGGTGCTGTTTTTGGATGTCGATCGATTTAAGGTCGTCAACGACAGTTTGGGTCATGTTGTTGGGGATCAGATGCTAGTGGCGATCGCCCAACGTCTGCAAACCTGCCTCCGCATTGGAGACACGATTGCTCGGCTGGGGGGAGATGAGTTCACAATTTTGATGGAGGATATCAGGAGCCACAGCGACAGCAGCCAACTGGCAGAGCGAATCCATCGGGAATTTTTGTCGCCATTTAATCTGAATGGGCAAGAGGTTTTCACGACAGTCAGCATTGGCATTGCCTTGAGTGAATCGGGGGCGATCGCCCCGAAGACCTGCTGCGAAATGCAGATACCGCCATGTACCGCGCCAAAGTTTTGGGACGGGCCCGCCACGAAATATTCGATGCCGCTATGCACGCCCGCGCTGTTGCGCTGTTGCAGCTAGAAACTGACCTGCGACGAGCCGTTTCGACTCTGCAAATGGGTTCTGCTAGCCGCGAGTTTCAGCTACGATATCAGCCGATTGTCTCGCTAGAAACCTTCACGATCGTTGGCTTTGAGGCACTAGTTCGCTGGCACCACCCAGAAAAGGGCTGGATTTCTCCCGGTGACTTCATTCCGGTTGCGGAAGATACAGGACTGGTGATTCCGCTGGGGCAGTGGGTTTTGGCGGAGGCTTGCCGTCAGCTTCGGGAATGGCAGCTTGAGTTTCCTCACAGCACGCTATCTGTCAGTGTAAATCTCTCGACTAAGCAATTTGCCCAACCAGAGCTAATTGAGCAAATCAGCCAACTACTTCAGCACTATCAGGTAGAACCCCATCGCCTCAAAATCGAGATTACCGAAAGCGCCATTATGGGAAACACTGAGTCCGCAACTGCCCTGTTGGAGCAGCTAAAGGCGCTGGGACTGCAACTGATGATTGATGACTTTGGCACAGGCTACTCGTCTTTGAGCTACCTGCACCAGTTTCCAATTGATATGGTCAAAATCGATCAGTCTTTTGTCGGCAGGATAGGCAATGATGACGCAGAAGATGAGGGAGCAGAAATCGTGCGAGCAATTGTTATGCTGGCTCACACTCTGGAGATGAATGTGGTTGCGGAAGGAATAGAAACCGCCGAACAGGTGTCACAGCTTAAAATTCTCAAAGCTGAGTATGGGCAGGGCTATTTCTTTGCAAAACCTTTGAGTAGTGAGGAAGCTGCAACTTTGATCAAGGCTAATTTTCACTGATTTAGGAAGGCGATCGCCTAACTGTCTCCGGGGCTGAGGCGAGTTCTCCAGAAGCAGTGCTGCTGATATTGGAAGTGCCGTGTAAGTTGCGGGGGTCGAGCGCATCTCGTAAGCCGTCACCCAACAAATTAAAGGACAACACCGTTAGCACAATTAAAATTGCAGGCGACCAAACCAGCCAGGGTTGCAGCACCAAAATTGAGGCGTTGGTTGCTAGAGATAGCATATTCCCCCACGACGGGTCAGGCTGTTGAATGCCCAGACCAATCAAGCTAAGCACGGCTTCTGCCACGATGAAACTGGGGATCGCCAGCGTCGCAGAAATAATGATGTAGGTTGCAGTTTGCGGTAAGACGTGACGGATGATGATGTAGAGCGGTCGCCCGCCCATTGCCTTAGCCGCCTGGACAAATTCACGCTCTTTAATAGAAAGCACCTGTCCACGAACCACCCGGGCCAGCCCTGACCAACTGACGAAAGAAGTGATGAGCACGATTAGCAAAAACCGCTGGGAACTGGTCAGTCCAGCAGGTAGCACAGCCGCCAACGCCACCAACAGATAGATGGATGGGATTGTCATCAGCACTTCCACCAACCGCATCAATACCCCGTCAGTGGCTCCACCAAAGTAGCCAGAAATGCCGCCAACCAACATTCCCAAAGGAAAAGAGATAGCAATGCCAACTAGACCAATGCTGAGGCTAATGCGTCCCCCATGGACAAGGCGGCTAAACTGATCCCGCGCCTGTTCATCCGTGCCTAGCAGGTTAAGCTTGCCGTCTCCAACTGCTCCAAACAAGTGCAGGTTCCCAGGAATGCCAGGAAAAAGCTGTACCTCCTCAAATCCAGGATTGGTTAAGGAGAAGCGGCTTGGCAAGGGTAGTCGCAGTTGCAGCATCCGGTATTCTGAACCGCGCACAAATAGACGCACGGGGGAAGGACGCTCAAAGTCTACAAATAGCTGGCGATCGCCCGTTTCCAAATCTACTGGCCCCTGGGTTGTAGGATAAACGTGTGGACCGATGAATTGCCCTGCTTGAGTCCGCCAATAAATTTGAGTTGGCGGCAGGAGGGAGCCGTCAAGCTGCGAAGCGTAAGGGTCGTAGGGCGCGACAAATTCGGCCGCAATGACAGCGACATAGAAAATCAGCAGCACGATCGCGCCAAATTGGGCGAGTGAGTTTTTCCTAAGTTTTTGCCACCAGTTCATACGCGCCCTCCCATCACAGTTGATGTTGATTATAGGTCAGACCCAGCCCGTCAGGGAGCCATCGTTCCATTCCAGGGTGTCACTGATTTCTTTGCCGTTGTGGTAAGCAGCTAGCAGTACTTCGCTGGTTTTGCCCAGGCGATCGCCCCACTCTGATCAATGCCAATCGCCCCCAAATCCCGCTGGTGCTGCCGGGCTTCAGTAAATGAGCGATCAAATGCGGCTGGCAGCGTTAGCCCATCCGTAACACGCACCACAATTCGGGCAGCCAGACACTCATCAATAATGTCTTCACCGATGCCCGTGCAGCTTACCGCTGCGTGAGAGGTGCCATAGTTACCCGCAGGCATGGCAGAATCACTGACTCGCCCAATTCGCTCAAACCCTTTGCCGCCTGTAGACGTGCCAACCGCAAGCTGTCCCTGCTGATCCAGCACGACCACGCCAATGGTGCCTCGTCCCGCAGTGCTTTCGGTGACTAATTCGCGTTCGGCAACGACTCCAGCCATTTCTTTAGTAAAGTCGCCCCTGCGTTCCTGAATCCATTCCAGCAGCCGCAGTTCAGTTAAGGGATCGTGGTCGGGCACCTGAAGCTCTCGCAGCAGATTTGCCGCGCCATAGTCAGACAGCACGCGATCGGGCGAGTCCTGGAGTGCTAAGGCTAGCTCGATTGGGTTTTTTACCCGCGAAACGTTAATTACGCCGCTAAACCGCTGGTTAAATCCGTCCATCAGGGCCGCACTCATGCGAATCTGTCCGTCCGATTGCAGCACCGAGCCTGTTCCGGCATTAAAGCGAGGATTATCTTCTAACAACTGACAGCCTCGTACAACGGCACATTGAGCGCTAGTGCCCTCCAGCAGCAGCCGATAGATTTCTTCGACAATTTTGTGGAGCGACTGACGCACTGATTCAACGCCTCCCTTACTTTTGAGAGAGCTTCCGGCTCCACCGTGAATGATGACTTTGGGCTGCACGTTTGATGACATTAACTTTAATTTCCCTCTTTGGCAGATGAGCGGCGACGACGGCAGCGCTCAGAGCAATATTTCACTTCATCCCAGCAATCTTCCCATTTTTTGCGCCAGGTGAAGGGCGATCGCAAACGGGACAGATTTAGTGGGCAGGTCGGATTTAGATCGAGGCATAGCTTGAAGGGACTAGAGGCTAGGGTGTTGAAAAAGGGAGCTGGGGGTGAGGGTGTAGGGTGAAGTTAGAGATCTTTTGGAATCTGACTTTTAATATCGTAAATGGTTGAGCAATTGTTGGCAGAGGTGAGGATTGTGCTGGTGGAGCCAGCCGGGCCGCTAAATGTGGGGGCGATCGCCCGTGTAATGAAGAATATGGGGCTAAGTCAGTTGGTTTTGGTCAATCCTCACTGTGATTGGCTGGGGGAAGAAGCCCGACTGATGGCGGTTCATGCGGCAAACCTGCTGGAAACAGCGCAGCGTATGGATAGCATTCCAGAGGCGCTGAAGGGGTGCCAGCGGGCGATCGCCACTACCTCACGCGATCGCAGCCCAGAAGCCACTCTCGTAACACCTGAGCAAGGCTTACCCTGGTTGCTAGAAGCTAGTGATCCTAACGCAAACCCCATTGCATCGGCGCTCATTTTTGGCCCTGAAGATCGGGGCTTAAGCAACATCGAACTTGGCTATGCCCAACGCTTTGTCCGCATTCCCTCCAGCCCCACTTACCCTTCACTTAACCTGGCTCAAGCCGTCGCCATCTGCTGCTATGAACTCCATCAAATCACCCTCTCTAAACATCCAACCCCTAGCCCCCAACTCCTAGCCCCTAGCCCCCCTTCCCTCGACCTCCTCGAAGGCTACTATCAACAGCTCGAAGCCCTATTGCTCAAAATCGGCTACCTTTATCCGCACACCGCTCCCAGCCGCATGGAAAAATTTCGCCGACTGTTCAATCGGGCAGAGCTTTCAACCGAAGAAGTGACCATGCTCAGAGGAATTCTTAGGCAAATAGAATGGGCACTGGGACGGAGCAACTCGTAGAATCCCTTCAGATTGAGGCGTATCAGTCATCGAATGTTGAGTTTTATTCAATCCATGATCCTTAAATAGGATAATAGTACTGTTGCTCAGATGCCGCTGCTGATCATGACTCAAAGCCTGCTCAACACAGAAGACTTTTCAGAAGAGATTGTCACTGAGCTTGACATTAGTCACCTCACCATTGAAGACGATACCCCTGTGGACAATTTTCAGTCTGAAGTACAGCAACGTTTACTAGTAGAACCGCTCTATAGCTCTAAGGCACTACCTTCACCTTTTCTAGCTGCTGCCAACGTGGGGCTATTTTACAAACTAAAAGGCGATCCAATTGTTCCTGACGTTTTACTCAGTCTGGGAGTCCAGCGAGCTGAAGACTTATCTCAACAGCGCAATCGCTCCTACTTTGTCTGGGAGTTTGGCAAAGTTCCTGAGGTTTGCATTGAAATTGTCTCCAACTCGGAAGGAGATGAGCTAGCCCTTAGTCAGAAATCGCAACAGAAGGGCAAAGAGGTTTGCAAAAAGGATGTCTATGCTCACGTTGGCGTTCCATACTACGTTGTGTTTGACCCACTGCGGCAAATCCAGGGCAAGTCTGAAATGAATGGGGCACTGCTGCGGGTCTGGACGCTAACTGCTGGACGCTATAGTGAGCTAACCCCGGCTGAAGGCATTGATGCTATAGGGCAAACCCTCTGGCTAGAAACGATAGAACTGGGGCTGACTCTGTGGCAGGGTGCGTTTGAAGAATCACTGTCCCGATTGTGGTTACGCTGGTGCGATGAACAAGGGCAGGTCATTCCCACTGGGGCAGAACGAGCCGAAACTGAACGTCAACGAGCCGAAACTGAATGTCAACGAGCCGAAACTGAACGTCAACGAGCCGAGGCTGAACGTCAACGAGCCGAAACTGAACGTCAACGAGCTAATCGCCTGGCTGAGAAACTGCGGCAACTGAATATCAACCCGGACGAAGTTTGAGCAGAGCTAATAAACTGCACATCTCGTGGAATGGGCATCTTGCCTTCCTGTTTTGTCTCACCTGAGTGATTCGCACCTTAAACGGTAGTTTCCTTAACATTTTCTCTTGTCAGAATCAGTTTAATTAGTGCCTATTACTGCTTAATTAGTGCCTATTACTGCTTGAGGCACATACAAGCATGATTCGAGTATGTTCAGATTTTTGTGTAGGTGCAGGTATTCTGCCTATACTTACACAAAAATCAAATCAATCTTGTGATTCAAACACTAAAGAGAGGAGAGCAGCAGATATGGGACAAAAGCCGCAGGTTTTCACTCGTCGTCTTACTCGTCGTCAAGCCATGTATCTCATGGGCGGCTTTGCTGGAGGAATGACCCTCCACGCCTGCACTCAATCTGCGCCAACGACCTCAGAAGCTTCTCCAGAAGCAGGTACAGACACAGCTAGCGCCCCTGCGGAAATGGTTTCAGCCGCTACTGGCAGCACTCTTTGGATTGGCTATTCACCGCTTTATGTTGCCCTTGAAAAAGGTTTCTTTGAGGAGGGGGGCTTAGATCTGACCTACAACGTATTTAGCGCTAGCGCAGAAGCAGATGCAGCATTTGCCTCAAACCAAATTCAGGGGCAAAACAACGTTACCTCAGAGGCGGTAGCGCTAGCAGCGAAGGGACAGGACTATCGCATCATTCAAGTTGCAGACTCATCGCTAGGGGGAGATGGCATCTTAGCCCGCAACAGTGTTGCTGATATCGCTGCTTTCAAAGGAAAGGAGATTGCCGTTGAGATAGGTGCCGTCAGTCACTTTTTCTTGCTTCAAGTGCTGGAAGAAGCTGGCTTGACCTCTGAGGATGTCACCATTCTCAATGTCACACCCGATGCGGCAGCGGCGGCATATCAAGCAGGTCAAATTGATATTGCGGTTACCTATTCTCCTTTCTTGAAACAAGCTAATGATGCTCAGTCAGATGGACGAATCATTTACGACACATCAAAGATGCCAACGGCAATCCTGGATGTGTACATTTTTAACCCCGAATTTTTAGAAGAAAATCCAACTGCGGGAGAGGCTTTTGTAAGCGGCATCTTTAAGGGAATTGAGTTTCTAGAAACCAATCCGGATGAGGCATTGGCGATTGTTGGAGAAAGGTTGGAGCTATCGCCAGAAGATGTTGCTACAGAACTGGAAGGGGTTGATCTCACTAGTCTAGAAAAAATGTTGAAATGCTGAGCAATCCTGACAGTGATGTTTATCTGGCAAAACATATGCAGGCTTTAGGCGAGTTTTTGGTTTGCTCAGGAACAAATTCCGAGGCTCCTGCAAACTTGGAAACATTGCTTGAACCA
>JAAUQZ010000003.1 GCA_012033355.1 Leptolyngbyaceae cyanobacterium RM1_406_9
GTTTATCAACATACCTAGAATTTAGCGGTCGTCGTGGCTTTCATCTTTGGTTATTCGCTGATACCTCTCTACCTGGCGCAACATGGATTAAGGCATTACAGAATCTTTGCTACTTATCAGGTTACAAACCCAAAGAAATTTATCCGGCAACCGCGACGATCGCAAACGACGGTAAGGCTTCGGGACGACCGATTCGTTTACCCTGTGGCATTCATCAAATGAGTGGTAGGCGCAATGGATTCTTGCCTGAAGTAATGGAATGGGCAGATGGTTTTCCTGTTGTGCCAGAGAATCAGTTGGTGCTAATGACAGAGTTTCAGCAGGTGAATGCAAGTGCGATCGCTCGATTGGCAGAGGAAAAGTTACAGGATACAGACAAGAGAAAGGTAGCTCCAGACTTCCATGCAAAACCCAGAACCCAGAATCTAAAAACAGACTTTTCTATCCTGTCGCCTAGTGAGCATCCTGTCTGTATTCACTATCTGATAACCAATGGTGCTCCAACCGACCAAGACTACAATGCTGTCAACCTCACTCTCTCTCGCTATGCCATCACTAGAGGATTCGATCGCACCCAAATAGAATCCTTAGCGGAAAGAATGGCTCAGGCATCGGATCACCACCCTACCAGCAAACTTACCGTTGATGCCAAGCTACGAAACTTTCAGGGTGCCTACGCTTCAGCTCGACGTAATCCCCAAGATTACCAATGGAGTTGTAGCTATGTTCGAGCCAGTCAGGAGCTTGTACGTTGTGGAGGCTGCACGGGCTATGCTTGTCCCTTCTGGCAGTGGGAAAAACCTGATGGTGACAATGAAGCAGCAAGACGCGCAGAACGAGAATTATTAGCATACATCCTCTGTCATCCAGAAGCGGGGATGCAGGAAGCGTTGGGGATTGACCTGCCTGCTGAGGGATTCGTTGCAACCTGCCCATCTGTAGCAGATGAAAAAATTCCTTTATACTTGCATCAATTAATTTGGGAAGCCCTCGTAACGCTTGAAACCGCCGGGAGAGAACTGATTCCCAGCTTAATTCTGGCTCAATTGGAACAGGTTTTAGATGGGAAATCAGCTTCGCCGACCAGTGTTATCAACCAGGCAGCCACGTATTTGGATGAATTGCTGCAAATCCCGCCTTGTAGTTGGGACACGTTTGTTGAGCATTTGACAAAGGTAAGAGATACGGGGCTGCGTTTACTGGCAAAAGAAAAGGCAACTACGGCGACTGAGTTGTTGGGCGATCGCCTTCAACCCGTCACCGAAACCCTGGAAACCCTGATCAATGAGTCTCAGAATCTCCAGCGTCGCAGTGCCTCTCAAACGCTGCCAATGGTGGCATATAGCCAGGATTTGATCCATGACCTGTTTGGACAACCACAGACTGCAATTCCGACACCTGCCCACTGGCTCAACCATGCTCTCAATGGTGGGCTGCATCCCGGCAGGCTCTATGTGATTGGTGCACCCCCTGGCTCAGGCAAGACAACGTGGTGTGCTTGGTGTGCGGATGAGGCAGCTAAAGCGCGAACGCCGGTGCTGTATGTCTCCTTTGAAATGGGCAAACAGCAGCTCTGGGTCAGTGCTTTGTCCAGGCTTGCTGAATTGAATTCAGGACTGATTGAGTCTAAACAATGGGATGACCCAGATTATTCCAATGCTCAGTGGCTGAAGCAGCAAGTTGCTCAAGCGATTCGTGCCTATGACCAGCAGATTGCAGAGCATCTAACCATTCTCGAAGCGGGACCAGAAGTGACAACAGCTCACCTTAAAGGGGTGATTGCTCAGGTCAGACGCACGGCTAATTTGAACAAGAATGCACCGGTGCTGGTGGTCGTTGATTACCTGCAACTGATGTGCTGTGGAGATGAAAAGTTGGATTCTGGTGCCAATGAGGTTTTGCGGGTTTCTAGAGTGGCAACCGGGCTGAAACAACTGGCACGGGATACGAATACGGCTGTCGTTGCAATTAGTGACATTAATAAAGCGGCTTATCAAGAGGCACTCCGCACTGGAATGCTGGACATGAGCGCCTTGCGAGATTCGTTCAAAATTGCTCATGCGGCAGATTGCATCATGCTGTTACAAACCGGTAAGGCACAGCGTGGTAATGACCAGCCTAGAGACCAGGTTGATTTATTGGAAGAACGCTATGCAGGTAATCACTTAAAGCTTCGACAACTTCAGGATGTCCGGACTCGCTTTCCTTTGAATGAAAGAGCAAAAGCCACTTATGCACGTCTTAGTCTGCTCAAGAATCGAGGTGGTATGACCGCAGAACCCATGTTTGTTTATGAAAAGGCATATCACCGCTTTGTTCCGGTTGATCTTGATTTAGGAGGGGACAATGAATTTGAAGACCTCTAGCTCCTCCACGTCAGCATCGGAAGTTGACCTGAACTCTTCAGATTCCATCTACGATGACCTGATGGATTGGGCAAAGGAACGCAAGCAGCAGTTCTTAAGAAATCGTGCGAAAGGTAGTCCTATAAGCTCAAGCTCAAATAATCCAGAATCACCCATCAAAACAGAGACAGAAGCCTGGATTGAAACCTGGTACACTCCCCCGTCTCTGCCTTCGAGAAATGCTAGACAGCGAGCCGTTCCTTCCAAGGCTCTTTGTCAAGAAGCGACAGATATAGAAGATGGGGAAGTGAAGAAAGTTCAAGAAGAGAGTCAGTCTGAACTTCAAGCTCTAGAGCCTAAACCCTCTCCCTCGCCTCAGTCTGCTGTTGTACTAACTCAACATCCCTCAACGTTTGAGGTTGGTCAGAAAGTTGTTCTTCGTCCAAATGCTAATCGTATTCCTGATGGTATTTCGCTAAATGCTGTACTGGTCATTCAGGAGATGTATGTCAATGTTTATCGACAGAATCAAAATATCTGGTGTATTTGGTGCAGTAGTGATGCTTTTTCTGGTTTAAAGTCGATTGATTCTGATTGCTTAGTTCCATTGACAGAAAAGGTCTCTAACTCTGATGTAGAAAGAATACCTATAATGGAATCGGAAGAATTTCATGCTGGGATAATAGACTATGTCTCATCTCATGCTGTTGTCAGCTACGAGTTTGTTGAAGACGGACAGCGGCTTGCAGAGATACTCAAACCTTTGCAAACCTGCCCAGTAATCGCAGTTGACACAGAGACGACTGGGCTTGACCCACTGAAAGACAAAATTCGTTTAATCCAGATTGCGGCTGAAAATAATCCAGTTATTATTGTTGATCTCTTCAAGATTTCAAGGGAAACGCTTGCTCCTCTAGCTGAACTGTTTCAGGGAGCACCGATTAAAGTTTTGCAGAATGCCAAATTTGACCTGAAATTTTTGCAACAGGCAGGACTTCCCATTGCTGGCAAACTGTTTGATACGATGGTCGCTGCACAGTTGTTAGATGCAGGGGTGCGATCGCACGGCTACAACTTGGCGGAACTGGTCAAGGTTTATCTGGGAGAAGAGCTTTCAAAAGAACAGCAGCGGAGTGATTGGAGTAATTCCAATCTTTCTTCAGAGCAGTTGGAGTATGCAGCACGAGATGCATCAATCTTGTTGCGGTTGCGCGAGGTCATGAAACCCAAGCTGAAAAATGCTCGCCTGGTTGAAACTGCCAAGTTAGAATTTGATTGTTTGGGGGCGATCGCCCAAATGGAACTCAACGGGATGTTGCTCGATCTCTCTCTATGGGATGCCCTACGACAAGAACTTGAGCAAAGAAGAGATCAATTAGCAGATGCATTACGACACCAATTTCAACCAGCTTTGCTCAGTACTCAACTAGATATTTTGGGCAATCAAACTTCTCTTAATTTGGACAGTCAGCAGCAGGTATTAGAGGCACTACAACAGATGGGTGTGCCAGTGAAGAATACCAGCAAGCTCTCTCTGATTCCCCTGGCAGAAGAGCATCCGCCAGTTAGAGCGCTGCTAGACTACCGCAAAGCAGCAAAATCAGTCCAAGCCTTCGGCAGTAGCCTACCCAAGCACGTCCACCCCATTACTGGGCGACTTCATCCAGACTATCAACAGATGGGGGCCGCTACTGGGCGCATGTCCTGTCGTAACCCCAATCTACAACAGATTCCCAGAGACAAAATTTTTCGCAGTTGTTTCATTCCGGCTCCAGGATATTGTTTGGTGGTAGCCGACTACTCTCAGATTGAGTTGCGGGTAGCCGCAGAACTCAGTGGCGATCGCCGCATGATTGAGGCATACCAAAATAATGAAGACTTGCATCGGCTCACGGCTGCTCTGATTGCCGATAAGTCACTGGATCAGGTTGAAAAATCGGAGCGACAGGCAGCAAAAGCCGTTAACTTTGGGTTGATTTACGCGATGGGAGCAAAGGGGTTGGCGGAGTACGCCTACAACAACTATGGGGTGCAGATGAGCCTAAAGCAGGCAGAAACCTTTCGCAAGCGATATTTTGAGGCATATCAGGGGATTGCCCGCTGGCATGGGGCGATTAAGCGAAGGTTGCCCAGGGAGATGAGGACAATGGGCGATCGCCTTCGGTGCTGGAAAGATGAGCCGAAGTTAACAGAGCTGCTAAATACTCCAGTTCAGGGCACTGCCGCAGATATTACTAAGGCTGCTTTAGCGAAACTCCCGATGGCATTGAAAGGAACAGGAGCCAGGTTAATTGGCACCGTGCATGACGAAATTTTGCTGGAAGCTCCAGAAGATGCAGCAGAACAGGCTGCACAGATTCTTCAACAAGTGATGGAGCAGGCTGGACAGAGGTACTTAAGAAAGGTGCCAGTGAAAGCAGAGGTGGCGATCGCTCTTAACTGGGCAGAGAAGTAAGGTTTTAAGCACCCATTCTTGATTACTCAATGAGCATCATAGGTACGGCGATTCCTGATTATGTTTCTGGCAATTCCTCAGTCAGCAAACTGTCTAAATCTCGCATTCCTGGCAAAATCCGCAGAATTTCCAGACGTGTGTCTTTGACACGATAAACGACGACGTAAACTGTTTTACCAATTTTGGGAGTTATCAGTTCTCTGGAACCAAAAACTCGCCCCGGTTTACCCAGGTTGGGCATTGAGGAAAGCCGCTTAATCAATTGCTTTAGCCGGGAAGCGACCGCTTTCGCTGCCTCTGGGTCGTCTTCAGCGATGTAGGCACGAATAGCTGCTAAATCCTTTACGGCAAGCGAAAGAAATACTATGCGCATGGAGCGGGCGTTTCATCCTTCGTTCCCCAGGTATCCAACCACGCATCCACTGCTTCACCCTCTACCCATTCGGCTTCAGGACTGTCCGCCAACGCGATCGCTTCTTCAATCGTTTGAATTTGCCAAAGGTGTTGCTCAATGTAGAAGGCGATTGCCTCTGCTGCCAGCCAGGACTTACTACGCCGAGTACTCTGCGCTAAAGCATCCAGCTTGTCTTTCAATTCTGGAGCTAATCGAATGGTAAGGACTTCACTTTGAGCCATTAGTGTTCTCCAAATTTCCCCATTCTAGCGTAGAGAATACAGTGTATACAATGTCTTCACTATATGAGTTCACTAGCTGAGATCGCCCTCGCCACCCTCTCAAGCCATCAAACACGCCTTAAAAAGATTCATCAGGTTCGTAATACCGCCAGTTGTAGCGGCGCGATCGGCTACCACTGTCCAACTTGTCGATCGCCCCCGGATCACTGTTCAAAAATTCGTCCAAATTTTCGTATTGGCTAGGATATCGAGAACCAGAAGTAGTGGTTTCAGGTTCATCTGGGAGTACCAGGCTTTCCCCAGGCTTCAGATGAGCAAAGCGTGGGTAGCATTCATCTTGCGTCTTGCCGTCCGGAGTCAGGAGTTCTTCGCTTTCATCATCGGGTTCCCGATCATATGCCTGAACCAGCAACCCGTTTTCCAGACGCTTAATGTGCCTTGGCATAGTTAGTCTCCTTGTCTACTCAATCAAAAATAGCCACCTGGCTGATTTTGTCAATTTTGTTATGCGTGAAAGTTAGAAAACAGTCTAACGCCTTTACACAAGGGAACAGTACGTATACACCACTTGCCGTAGGTAATGGATCTGACCACACGGGTCATTGCAGGTTCCGGTCTTAGCATTCCGATCTTTGATGGGGCGCACAATAACGGAAAAGGACGGTATTTATCGGAACCAGAGATTATTAAGAACTCCTTGCTGGAGCAGATGTTTGAACCAGAGGAGTTACAATCTCTGCTGCTGGTGAAAATTGATCATCGCAATCCAAATGCAAACCATCTGAAAGAGAGAGGTTTTGCAGATGGCATTCAGCGGCGGCTAGCGTTTAGTTCTGGTAACAGTTACTACTTTGCAGATGATGACTTGCGTAAGAAGATCCGGCGATTGTTTGCAACAGAGCCGGATGCTGCTTGTCGGTATGGCTCTCTGCTAGTAAGTAACTGCTACAAGGGATCTGACACGTTAGAGAATTTGCGGGTCAAAATAGTGGATTTCAATGACCCGGAGTATGCTCGCTATAAGACTGGAGATTGCCACGGTAAGATTTCGCCGCAGCTTGCTCGTCACTTAGGGGGTGAGCAGAACTGCCCGTTTCAGTTCCGGTTTGCTTGGCGGCGGCAGTGGGCAGAGGGAAATGAAGAAAGCAGTCCCCGTGCTAGCTTCTTATCCAAGGGAACGCTGCTGCCTGATGCTCAACTCACTGACGCAGAGGGTTATGACATCATTATGGATCGATCGTCGATCAAGGGCATTAAAAAGGCACGACTAGATGAGTTGATTCCTTGTGGAGATTATGAGTTTCCGCAAGTTGCAATGGGTAATCGAGGGAATGCCAGAGCCACCAGTTACGACAATAGCTGGCAGTTTACCATCTGGTATTCTGAGGACGCTGTGCGGCAGGATTTGAAGCAGCCGACAGAGGAAAAAGCTAAGGTCTTGGCAGATTTACAGCGGAATCCTTTGGCACTGGCGCGGTACATCGTGCAGGAATATGACAAGGAACAACAGCGGCGACAGGAGCGATCAGAAGAAGAATTTGAGGATGTGGATGGCAATGCCAACAGCCAAGTGCAAGAATCTCGCTGGATCTCTCTGCTTCGGAATGACAAATATGGACAGTTAGTTGAAACCCCCAAGTTTCGTAAATTTGCGACGGATTATGTAGCGGGCAGATGGCGGGATTTAGCGATTAAGAGCGGTTACACCCATAGTTCAGGTATGGCAATGCCATCGAATAATTTGTCGCGCGGTACGGTTTGTGTGCCTCATTTGCCAGAAGGGGATGTAATTCTCACCCGCTACCCGATCGTCAACTCAGACAATATCCGCCTCTATCGAAACGTTCACGACCCAGAATTAAAGAAAACTCGCAATGTCATCTGGATCAATCCCAGAGATGCTGAGGAATATCACCAGGCAGACTTTGACGGTGATCAACTGATGGTTAGTCCTGCTAGTAAGTTACCCAGCATTGCGAGGGAAACGCTGCGGGCTGGTGAGTCAGGGCGATTTGAGACAGTGAAGCAACGTCCTAAACTCGCTTATACCGAAGTTTCAAGTGATGATGGTGGTTTGAAGTACCAGAGCCTAGCTCAGATTGCGGCGACAGTGAATCAGAATAAGGTGGGGCTGGTGGCAACTAATATTGGACGGGTGCAATCGTCCATGCCGGGGGAAGGGGAGAATGTTGATCAGTTTGAGCGCCGCCAACGAAAGTTGCTCAACCGTTTGTTTCAAGCGCTTCAGGTGGAGGTTGATTCGCCCAAAAGTGCAGAGCGGCTGGAGGATATCAAAGAGATTGAAGGAGAGAATCTACTTTCAGATGCGAAGCGATGGTCCGAGACGCATCCCAGCCACTTTTTTGACTTTAAGAAGGACGATCGCCTCTATCGCAGTTTTGCTATGCCTGCGGATACTCCCGGTTCGATCAATGTTCTTGCCAGGGAGGTGGTCAATCCGTTGTGGGAACCAACTCGCATTCGCAGCCGCGATCGCCACGAATTTCGTTATCTGTTTCCTAAAGATGATTTGTCTGTGGATGCGTTGGAGTGGGCAGAGGAGCTGAAGTCTCGCTTCCAGCAAGCCAGAGATGAGATTCAGGAGAGAGTTGGGGAAGACCGGGATGCCTTTAATGAAGAACTGGGCAAACTCTATGACAGCTATCGGGCTGAAATCAATGAGTTGTTTCCAACTCCAGAGGAACGGTTTGAAGGAGCAGCTGCACTCTGGTATACGCAGCATACGCGCCCAGAAATGGATCGGCACCGCCGTGACTGCTTGACACTGGCAGAGCAAATGGATATTACCTTTACCCTTCAACATGGGTATGAATTGCCCAGTGAAGCCTTACCCAGAGATGCCTATGTGCTGAGTGTGCCGTTTGGGTCGGATGCGATTCGGTGGAAGGAAACCCTGGAGCAAAGGGCATTCAATTTGATGCAATTATTCATCCTCAGCTACCAATGATTGAGTTTGCGCTCAAAGATATTCCCCCGCGATTGGTTGAGAAACTGGAGGCTAAGTTTGGCAAGAACGTTAATGATTTGGATACGCTTCATGTACCCGATGATTTGCGAATTATTCCTCCTGCTGATCACACTTGGGCAGAATCGCGGCAGGATTCGGGAGTAGGGGCACTGGCATATAACCTGTTTACGGAGGAAGTCTGTCAGCAACTTCAGGCGTTTCAGTTTGATGAAATCAAGATCTTGGGCATTCGCCACAATGATTTTGCTGGGGAAAATTTTGCTAGTAAGCAATGGTGCAAGCAAGCAGTGAGTTTGCAGGTAGGCACATTTGAACTACCAGAATCTCACCCTGAGTACTACCGTTACAACGGAACTCCGATCGTGCAGATTGATGACAAGAATTTAGGCACCTTCTCACCAGATACCCCCAAGTTGCCCATTGGCAGTTCCTTCGAGGCAAAGCTACGTCCTGAAGGTTCCAGTGTCGTTCTGAAGTTGTATCCTGACTCAATTCAACTTCCTGAACCAGTCCTCCCCGGTTCAGAATTAGTTCAACCCTCTGAAATAGATAGAAATCAGTGGCGCAGGGAAATGTTTGAAGGCTTAGTGGCAGCCGTTGGTGCAACCTATGAGCGACAGCAGTCAAGTGATTCTGAAATTGCTCAGTTTAAGGTGGGTGATAAATGGACTGCTTACGTTCAGCCCACAGGTGACTTTATCATTCGGAATGAAGCGAGGCGCACGATTTGTCGGGGAAATTTGAACACAGGTGAGGAAACAGTTCCACTAGCCGAGGATTATGCGGGTGAACTGGAGGGGATGTTGGTAAAAAGGGAGCGATCGCCTCATCCTGATAACCGACGAATGATAAACTCTGTTAAAAAGTTAAATATTGAAATAACTTAGATCTATTTATTAAAGAATTTATCAGCTATTTTCTTAATCTAATTGGGATTTTGTGTTTCGTTATCTATAAAACTTTCAAAAACCGAACATAAGTTTTCAATTATCAAGTCAAGATGTTCAAAATCAATCCAAAATTCATCTAAATTACTGACTTCATTAGGCATTGCATCGATATATCGGAAGGATGTAGATTTCGGATCTAAAAAATGAAAATCAAGCAATCTTGCTTTCATCCAACCTGGTATTTTTTTCTGGTATCTATTTTCAATATTCTTTATTAACTCATCAAGCTCATGAATTTTTACTTGCTTCCCTAAAGGTGCATAGTTCAGAATAATTTTCAAATATAATTCTAAGCAATGACGGTATAGAAATAGCACTGGATAGGCATAGTCTAGAGGTTTCGAACTATCTTTAACTTCTGAGATTAAATTCTCCGCTGCTGACCTGTAGCTTCTGGCAATTTCAATTTGATGAAATTTAGAAACCATGCCTCCTATAAGAAATCCTTGAGTCCAAGCTTCAGAACCTTCATACGGATTTTCACAGGGGTTTTGGATTAAAGATATGTGGAGGAGAGAAAACTCTCTATAATGATCTTCTCTATATGCTTCATTACTCAATAAACATTTAATGTTCTCATAGTCGGGTTGATCCTCCCAGTATTGGTGAATTAATGCCAAAACTTGAATATCTAACTGGGTAAAATGCCGCCCCAGTCCCTTTTCTGGACTTGCGTAATTACTTAGGTACTCCTTATAGTGCTTAGCCCATAATTTAATTGTTTGGCGATCAACATCAAAAATCTTAGAAACTTCTGATACAGATAACATGAATACCTACTTATGATCTTTACTCAGCAGATTGAACTAGTTGTAAATAATTCAATTATATTTTTCTTCTCGAATATCAAATAAATCAGGGAAGCTGTCCATAGTTATACATAATTGCTACCACCACAATATGCTGCTCAGAAATCGGTAGATAAAGAACATACCAGTTCCGGAACTTGATGAAGTAGAGGTCAGAGTAGCGTGGATCAGAGCAACGCATTCCCTGCCCGATGTACGTCATGCTCCGCAAGAAGTCTCTTAGGGGTTTGCGGAACTGCGTTGGCACACCTCCCTTCTCGTTTTTGATGTCATCTAGAGCAGCTCGTTGAAACGTGACTTTCATCTAATCGTCAAACACCTCAGCCTCTTCTTCAGGAGTTGCCCATTCTCCTCGCTGGGCAGCCGCGATCGCCTCATCTAATCGTTGCAAGCTTCCATGCTGCTGCTCATAGCTGGATAACACAGTTTGGCTGACCTTGATTCGCAATTCATTCCAAGCTGAAATCAGCGCTTCATAATGTTCTGGATTGACCAAGTAGGCAATGGTCTCCCCATTTCGAGTAATGAGGACATCGGCATCTTTTGCCAGATCAGCAACTTTGGCGGTATTTTTCAGCTCTGTCACCTGGGCATGGCGCATCGGGAATGATGGATCTTTAATAATGCGGTTATTCATAGGTGAGCAAACCAATAGGAGATTATTCTGGGATTATTATAACCTAGCCAACTGGATACCCAATAAATCGCCATTGGGCATAGGTAGCCTGAGCGATCGCCTTGTTAGGGTGACAACTACAGCAACCTTAACTTGTGTTCCAGGCTGCCTATGGCTACCAAAACACCTACCCGACCCAAGCAGCGGCAGAGTACCCAGAAGCGATCCTGGCAGAACTTGACCGATCGCCGCAAACTCCGCCACATTGAAAATACCCTGGATAAAGCCATCACCAAGGCGCTCCAAGAGGGGGGCATTGAGTCTCATGAGGACTTCAAGGCTTATGTGGAGTCATTCAGTGAGCGATCAGGCAAGGCTCCTATCACTGTTGAGCTTTGTGAGGGTGGTGGCAATGATGATGAAATTCGAGGCTACCGCTTCTATCTCACCGGCGACCCTAGCCAGAGAACCAGTGGCAAATACCTGATCAAGAACTTGGAAGGTGTTACAGACAAGGACGAAAACTACTTTACGCCCTCCAACATTGCTGAGATGTTTGGGTTTGAAGAGGCAGAATTTGATGATCTGGATGCTGACCTGGACGATGCTCTTGATCTCGATAACGACTTTGATGAAGAGCCAGACGAGGATTTAGACACGCTACTAGATGCCGACTTAGATGTTGGGTTGGATGATCTGGAGGATGGGGAACTTGCTCCATCTAAACATCAAGCCAAAACCTCAACAAAAGCTCAGAGTAGAACTCAATCCAAGACGCAGGCTCAAGGTAAAGCGGGTAAATCCAATCATCGAGACTTCCGCTACCGAGACCCAATGGAGGAAGCGTCGCGGCTCAGTGCTTCGGCTGCGGTAAATGGGCGTGAGACGAATGGATTAAATGTGGCAGGGCTGGCAGGACAACTGGCAACTCTGGGCATTGTGGTTGGGCAAGAAGTGTTAGAAAACTTGGCAGCTCAGGACGATGAGGAACGGATTGAACGAATTGTCCGAGAACTTCAGCGGCAGAATGAGCAGGTAGAAAACCTGACCGGCCGTTTGCAGGAAGCGGCAACCGGACACGCAACGGTAACGCCAACAGCGGAGCCAGAACAAATTGCGGTTGAAAATCCCCTAGCAACTGCGGCTACGACAGTTGGAAGCAAGGTAGACAGGCTAGGTGTAAAACTAGATCCCACCTACGAATCTCAACCACTGGAATTAGACCGTGAAGCCAGCATCAGCGAGCAGCTTGACCAGATTGAGACCTATCTGAAAGGTCTTTCCAAACGACTTGATCGCTTAGAAATTGCGGTGAGTCGTTTAGAGAAGCAAGTTGCAGAACAAACCAATTCTTCAATGGCGGAGCCGGAGGTATATACAGGAGAAAGTCAATCTGCGGCAACCAAACAAGCGATCGCAGAATCCAAAGTGCTGGAACAACTTATGGCGCGACGAGCTGATCCTCAGCAAATTTCTTGTGCAGAATCATTGGTGGGCTTTGTCAGAGTTGCTCATGAGCTCTCGGATGATGCTGATCAAGAAGGAATTGCGATTTCTAGTAACAAAACCTTGCGGATGGAAGAGCAAGGGAAGCAGGTGGCGATCACCCTCAACAATCACCAGGGCAATACTCTTTTTGCAGGCAATCGTAATGATGGGCAGTGGGCGATCGCCACAGATCATCTCAGTCCTGATGAGAAAGCTAGTATTGCTAAGCTTCCCCGGTCTAAAGAAGACTACATCACTAAAGCCAGCGCCCAAGCATTGATTGCCACCTTCCAAGAAAAGCTACCAGAACGGTTTAGTGGTGAGGCTGAACCTGTTTTTACCTGGACAGATCAGGGCAAAGCCAAATACGAGTTTGAAGTTGTGACCTTACCAAATGGAACACAGTTACTTCAAGGATTCGACCCAAACCATAAGGATGAACAGGTGTTTGATGCCATGTTAGTAACTGGTCAATCTCCTGACATTCTACATTGCAGTATTCCAGTACGAGAGATGGAATCAGCCATTAATAATCAATCAGATGAACGAACAGATGATAAACACTCAAATCGCCATTCTAGTAAAGGCTCTACTAAACCTAATCGTGAAGAGTTGCAAGTTTAAGGCACAGATTGTATCAACCCTGATGAGGAATATATGATGTACAACACTAAAACTCAGGTTACTGAGTCTTGTTTGACTCAACTACGTCATTCTTCAACTAAACAACTTAGGCGGTTTAACGTTACCAAAACCGATCTATTGTTTATTGGATTTTGTGTTGTGGTAGGTGTTTATCTACTGCTCAAAGATCCATTGTTAGTCACAGTTTTAGGTTGTGCCAGTGTAGTTTTCATTGGTCTGTGGCATTTGATTCATGCGGTACCCATTTTAGAAAAATATTTAGGTGCAAAAATCCGTTTCTGGCATATTGCATCACTCATTATTACCATTACTGCTTTACTCAATACTCTGATTGCCCCTGCCCATGCAATCTTTTTAAGCGGCTTGGAACAGTTCTTCGTCAATCTAGCACAGCAAACCTCTCAAGCTGGAGGTGCAACCAATACACTAGATGCCACCGTTATTGGGTTGATTTTCAATCTTATTCGAGGGGTATTTCTGTTGCTTGTTGCTGCAGCGGCCCTATTTGCCTATAACCAGGCACAGCAGGGAAATGACTGGAGACCAATTGTCACTCAGGTGGGACTGGCGTTTGCGATCGTCATTGCCATTGATGTGGTCACGTTCATCTTTGTAGGAAATGGCACAGGAACTGCTGCTGGTGGTTAATTTGGCAAAGTGAACCGGAATAGCTATGGAACGGGATTTCAATCGAGAATTCATTAAAGTCAATCGAATTTTAGGCAAGCAGGCGAGTATTGGCCCCATTCCAGCAGATCAACTCGGTCCCTGGGTTGCCATTGTTGTTCTTTGCTATGTCATCACAAATGGGTTCTTTAGTCTGGGTCTGGGTTGGTTTTTTGGAACCTCGTTTTGGTTAATTGTAAGCTGGTGGATTTTGACTGGAAATCAACCCCATCAATTTCTCGATCGCTGGCGCAATCCACCGGGAACAGAGTGGTGTAACGGCAACAATATCTATATTTCGCCCATCCCAGAACAACGACCAGCTTGGATTCGCAAACGTTATGGCGATGCAAAGGTCAATATTCGATTGAAACCAGTGCAGGTGCCAAATCAGTATGGAGGCAAAAGCACATTTATGCCATTCCAAAATGAGGTTAATATCTGCTGCATTGCAGAAATCAAAAAAGACGATCGCGAAGTTGCAGCACTGTTGCTGGAAAAAGGAAAGTCTCAGTACCAGCTTGTGTTTGGATTTCGCATTGCTGGACTACATGATGTGTTGTACGACAGTGAGATGAATTCGTTTGCCCATGCAATTGAAGAAGGAATGAAAGAGTTACCAGTTGGGGAGCGAATCACCTTTTGCACGGGCTGTTATAGCGATGATGAAGAACGGCAAGGTGAATTATCTGCCCTGGCTGATGATTGTCAATTAAAACCTGTCTCAGTGTTAACTCGCAATGAACAATTGCGAGTGCAGCAGCTTGCTCAGGGAGGAACCCGACAAACATGGCAACAACTTGCATTTTGCACCTGGACTAGTGATGACGAAGCAGGGACGCAGCAAAAAGATTTGGTCGGTGGTCTTATCGAGAAATTAAGAAAAACAGGCTCCTGGATTGTGGAGCAAATTACGGGAAATAAACGAATTTATCAAGAAGCATTTTTCAAAAAGCTTTTACTACAAGGATTCCAACAGGGATTTATTCAATGGGAACTGTTACTGAATACAAAAGTAGGACTGGAAGTAACTCCCTGCAATGCAGCGGATCTATGGCAGTGGCTCTGGAACCGATTTAATCAGGGCATTGCTCCTCCGGTTCCACAGGTTATTACTCTAAAGGAGACAGCAACAGGACTCGAATTAACTGAAGTTGTGACGACAGATAAGCATCTGTGTACCTTGCTGATCGAGGGAACGCAGGGGCGTTCTGCCTGTCCAGAACATCGAGGTGATCATGACCGAGTTTATCTGACTGGAAAAGATAAGGTCTGTGGTGTGATGACTATGACCGATCCACCATTGGGCTGGACGAGTACCAGAGAACAGTTGAATTGGGTTTGGAAAATTCTCTCATCTAGTTACGTACATGATACTGAAGCCTGGATTGAGATTAGCCGCAGTAATGACTTTTTTATTCAGGACAATCTTGCACGGCAAGCAAAGCAATCTAAGGCAGCTCGCACCGTTGCGATTACGAAGGGACAGGGACGAGATGTAGGCGCTGAAATCAAGCAGGAAGAGTCTTTTGAAGCACAGCGTCGTATTTATGAGGGGACTAAAGCTTTACACTGTGCGCCCGTATTCCTGGTTTATCGTAATAGTGCCGAGGAATTAACTCACGCTTGCAATTTACTAGCAAACAGCTTTGAGACGGCGAAAGTGATTCGAGAGCGTCATATTGCTTGGGAAATCTGGCTACAAGCGTTACCCATTACCTGTAAGCGCCTGCTGCATGGCAGCAACTTGAATGAGCGCCGATTGACTCTCGATACGCATACGGTGGCAGGCATAATGCCCCTGACAATGCCGAAGGACATCGATTACAGAGGTGTGGAGTTTCTAACCGGACGCGGGGGTAAACCTGTTTACATTGATTTATTCCATCAGCAGATTGGACGTGCGTTGATTACGGGAACATCAGGCTCTGGCAAAAGTGTATTGGGCTGGCGGTTTGCTCTCGAAGCATTAGCGAACAATATTCCAGTTGTGGGCATGGACATTTCTTCTAGCGGGAATAGCACGTTCAAAACTGCGATCGAGCTATTGGGCGATCAGGGAGCATATTATGACATCTCCAGCGGCAGCAGTAATTTGCTGGAACCTCCTGATCTGAGGCGATTTGATAAGTTGGAGCGCGATCGCCGAATGGAGTCCTGGAAAGACTTTATTCGGCGAGCATTAAGTGCGATCGCAATGGGAAAAATCCATAATCCACACTTGGCACAACGAGTGGATGCATTGCTAATTAGAGCATTGGATGTATTTCTGCGTGACCCAGAAATCATCACTCGCTACAACCGAGCGTTTGAAATGGGTTGGCGATCGCCCGAATGGCAACAGATACCAACTCTACCTGACTTCATCAAGTTCTGTACCCGTGAACGCTTGAACCTCCGCTCATTTGAAGATTTAGATCGCCATGCGCTGAATCAGATCCAGAGCCAGGTGGGCGCGTTATTGGCTTCACGGTTAGGGAAAGCGATCGCTCGTCCCAGTACTTTCTCACCTGAACCTGCGATCAAATTCTTTGCACTCAGTGGCTTAACGAATGAGCAAGATGCCTATCTCATGGCAATCAACGCTCATGCTGCCTGTATCCGCAACGCACTTTCTCATCCACGCAGTCTGTTCATTGGAGACGAGCTTTCAGTGTTGCTCCGCAGAGATGGGTTTGCTCAAATCGTTGGGGAGACTTGTGCGACAGGACGTAAAGACGGTATTGCAGTTCTATTGCTTTCTCAAGATCCAGACACCATTTGTGAATGTTCGGCAGGCTCGCAAATCATGCAGAACATTAATTACCGAATTACCGGGCGCATTACCAGCAGCGGTATCAACTCCTTTCAACGATATCTTGGTTATCCTGCCAACATCATTAGCCAGAACGCCACAGAAGCATTTTTGCCCCGTAGCAGTGATCTCTATTCATGCTGGTTGTTGGAGCTGGGTGGTCGGTTCTGGAGAACTCGGTTCTATCCCGGTGAATTGATGCTTGCCAGTGTTGCCAACAATCAGGATGAACGGGAGGCACGCGATCGAGTAATGGCACATTATCCTCCCACATCAAAAGGTCGATTGCTGGGTTTGAAAGCATTTGCAGACGAATATATTCCAGCTTTACGGGAAGGCAAAGGATTCAGCCAAATTGGGCAGGGTTTATCAGCAGCATCATCAAGGCAGTTGCAGCAACACGAAGACCATCCCAATGACATGGTTGAACGTCATCAACGCTCACTCATTGCACGTTAAGGAGACATATCTATGCAACTCAAGTGGATGTCAATTCGATTCATCACTCCATTCCTGGTCTTAGGTATTGGGGCTATTAGCACTCCTGCATTTGCACGCACCCAAGACACAGGCAGTGATCCGGTTGAAGCGGCAATTCAAGACCAAGTGAATGGCAGCAATGTTTACGTTTCCAGTACAGAAAACCAGATTAATGATTTTCTGGGAGATGTTCAGAACTTTGTACAAGACGATGTACTGAGTCCTGTAAATAACTTAATTCAATCAACGCTGGGAGCATTTCAGCTTCCAGATTTGTCTCAACTCTGGAGCCAAGTCATGGGAGGCTCAGCCAGCCGTGATCCAGGGGCTGTTCTGTCTGAAACGTTAGAGAACAAAACCAATGGTCAGAGTTCCTATGGTATTCGAGAGGACTTGAGCAAATATGTCTCTAGAGCCACTGCTACAGGGGTAGCGGATCAATCCACCTTAAGTCAGGAAGCCCAAACCCAAATGGCTCAAGTACGGCAGGCAACGCAACAGAATACACAAGAAAGTGTGCGTTTAGGTGAAGAGTCTCAAGGGTTGGATGTGACTCAACAAATTATGCAAAACCTCTCTCAACAGACTGCCCTCAACAGTCAGGTGAATGAGCGGGTGTTGCAGGAGGCACAACAAGCACGGGTTGATCGAGCGATCGACAATACATTGTCGGCTCAAACGGCAAGTGAACTTTCTGCCATCACCACCGCCGATCGCCGCAGAACAATTTCCGCAGGCAATACTGCCAGTCAGCAAGGAGGTTTGTTGATGATGCCGGGAGGAGTCACCCTCGGCTCTGATCAGTAGTTCAGTTTGAAACTACAGCACTCCCTATGTATGCCAGTTTGATTTGATGGTTAATGCTCATGATGCCCCTGATTGCTCAATCCTTTCCAACCACAGGCGGAGAATCTGACGCGCTGGACATTATCACCAGTTCACTGGAGTTGTCCCGTGCCACGGTTGAGTCCTGGAACACGGTCTGGCTGGTAACACTTGACCCGCTTGCATCTGGACTCTGGATTGGGCTGATTCAATTAGGCATTACTCTTGGAGCTGCCAGCATCTTGTTTATTACGATGACTACGGGTAAGGAGATCATCGAAAAGCAGTCTTGGTCAGAGCTAGCCTCGATCTTCATCTGGCCCCTGGTAATTATGATTTTTTTAGGTGCAAATGGCAATGTTCTAGCGGGCACGATCAAGTTTATTCGGGGTTTTTCCTATGCTCAAGTGCAGAATGTATTGCAGCTTCAGGTTGGTGAACTGACCTTTCGAGATGCGATTTCCAATGTGACAATCACTGGTATTGCGAAACAGCAACTTGAAAGTCTTTACAGCGAATGCCAGGGTAAAGTTGGTACTGAACTGGTGGAGTGCTGGAACTCAAAGCAAGAGCAGGCACAAGCGATCGTCACTGAAGCCGAACGACAAGCGCGATCGCCCCTGGAGCCGTTACGCGCCTTTGGTAAGGCATTATGGAATGCCTCATTGCCCGGTCAAATTAGCACAGCAGTGCGGTTAACAACTGATCCTGGTAGCGTATTTCGGGACACTGCCATTCCGATCATCCGGTTCATTCTCTATGCCCTGCAATGGGGATTCGTCAATATTCTCGAAGCGGCACTACTGTTGACTGCATTGTTTGCACCGATCGCCATTGGACTCTCGCTTCTCCCCCTGCAAGGTCGTCCGATCTGGGCATGGCTCACCGGATTTATCACATTGTTTGGAATTCAACTGGGTTACAACATTGTGGTCGGATTAACCGCCGTGGTGCTGGTTAAGTCGGGAGCAGAATTAGTGTCAGATGTAGCGTTTCTCTTTTCCTCAGCATCTTTGCACCAGGGCTGGCAGTCCTAGTAGCGGGTGGTGGAGGCTTTGCACTTTATAACGGCATTTCATCCAACGTAAAAAGTCTAATTGACATTTTCAGTAATGCGATCGGCACAGTCACGAGTATCGCGTTGATACGACGAGGGTAGTTATGCAGATTAAACGGCTTCAAGCTCCACTTCTACCTGAGGCAAAGAATTTGCTGGCAGTGTGTTTCATCTGCCTGACTGCCTTTAACAGCTTGATTTTTGTTTTGACCTTATTCACTGCTTTTCGAGTGAACCGAATTGCCGAGAGAAAGACAACCTTTGCCCAATTGGTGAATGGTGAGACGATTTATGTCTCAGAGCAGGAGCGGAACTGGCGCTACCCGTCGGTGATTCAAAAAGTTGTGAGTGATTGGACTACCCTGACCTTTAATTGGGATGATAAGCTCCCTGGCACGGATGAACCCGATCAAGGAATTCGCGTTGGCAATAGCAAACGCATTCCGACGAATACTTGGTTTGCTTCTCTCCTCATGGAATCAGAGTTTGCAAAGGCATCCTTGCCCAGGATTGCTGAATTAGTTCCGCCTGCATTTTTTTCAGGGCAGATTCGGAGCACGACGATTATTTCCTACGTGTCAGAACCGCGAGAAATTCGACCCGGAGAATGGGAGGTGGATCTGGTAGCAACGCGAGTGCTCATTGATCGCACCACGGGTAGAGATGAGCGAATCCCCTTCAATCGTACATTTACCTTGCAAGCAGTGGAGGTGCCGCGATCGCCCCTTGGAGCCGATGCACCGCTGGTAGAACGCAAAATCTACGAGATGCGCGCTGCGGGGTTGCAAATTACCCAAATTGTCGAGTTTAACCCCCAGCAACAGCGGTAGTGCAGCGAGGCTGATTATGACGAATACGAATCAAAAATTTGAATCCCATGAGTTTGATGAAATGGCTGAGGCAGTTTCAAACCCTGCTCATCATCCAAACGGGAATGGTAAAACCTCTACAAATCCCATGCTTACTGAATTGCAGGATGATGATGAACTGACCCCAGAAGAGGAACAGCAATTAGCTGGCTTTAACCCTGCAACTCCACAGCTAATTTCAGAGGAATATCGGCTGAAGCAAGATCAGGAGGGAGCAGTAGAGCGTCCATTAGCGGAACGTGCCAGCATTCGGATGGGTTCAGTCGTAGCTGTGGTCGGAACGTTTATGGGAGCTGGAGCGGTATTGTGGTTTGGTTTTCTCCAACCCCGACCACCAGCCCGACAAGTTACTCAATCGTCCACCCCGACACCTTCAGCACCTCCAACGTTTGATGAGACGGCTGAGCTGAAAAGTCGTTTGGCATTTCAGGATCAGCAGCAACAACTCCAGCCTGAATCCGTTGCTCAACCTGAATCCTCTGCTCCGCCAAGACCTGCTGCTTCGAGATCACCAGTTCCAGCGCCTGCTCCGGTTGCGGTGTCTCCTCCTGTAGCAGTCTCTCGACCAGAGCCGGTAGTTATAAGGTCGCCTGTCGCACCACCCGAAAGGATTCAACCCGTTGAGAGGGTTGATCCGTTCCAACGTTGGGCACAACTGGCAAATGTTGGACAGCTACGAGTCAGTTCTGGTGCAACAGAACCTTCGAGGTCGGTTTCCAGTAATTTGCCCGATGCTCCGTCTACTCCAGTTTCACCAGCGGATCAACAGGCTCCTGTTATTCCTGTAGTCTCGATCGGTGGGACGGAAACAGACTCATCTACAATGATGACAGGTTCCGAGATGACTCCTAACTCCTCTAGGGCAGCTTCACCTACAGAGTTGCGTTCCGCATCTAATGCCGACATGACTCCCGGTATGATTGGCATTTTGAATCGTACTCCGGTGAGTCAACTTGATCAGCGCACGGGTGGATTAAGCGAGGTCGCACTTGGAACATCCACCAGGGCTAAAGTTATTCTGCCAATGATTTGGGATGAAGGCGGCGACACTTCAACTGGTAGGACAACGTCTCCCTCAGAAAATCGCTTCGCAGTGGAGTTAACTGAGGATATGAAAGCGACCAATGGAAGTGTGGCACTCCCGGCAGGTACGATTTTAGTTGTTCGCACCCATTCTGTCGGACGGGGCAATAATTTAGTGTCAGCCAGTGCGATCGCCATTGTATATCGCGATCGCGCTGGGCAGATCCGCCAACAAACCTTACCTCCCGATAGCCTTCAGATTCGGGGTCAAGACAATCAACCGCTGGTTGCCCAAAGGCTCAATGATGTGGGACCCGATATTGCCCGACAAGATCTGTTAGTCGGATTGCTCAGTAGTTTAGGTCGTGTGGGAAGCATCATCAATCAACCCCGCACTCAATCTAGTACAGTCTCCTCTGGAGGTGGCTTTAACCAGAGTGTGACTACGACCAGTGCTGAGCCTCAAATTTGGGCGGCTGCACTGGAGGGGTTCTTCAACCCCATTGTTGAACGCATGTCCCAGCGATCCGACCAAAACATGCAAGAACTCCTGCAACGACCGAACGTGCAGTTTGTTTCTGAGGGAACCGAAGTTTCTGTGGTGGTTAATAGTTTTTTGAGGGTAAACCGATGAAACGATTTCCTGCTATGACTTCTGTCGGTGCATCGTTGCTAATTTCCTTGGCATCTCCTCTACTGCCCGTGCAGGCGCAAACTTCAGCCTATCAGGTCGTCGATCGCAACAGAGCGACCACCAGTGCTGTGCAAGTTCAGGTTGCGCCTGGACGGGCAACCCCAATCAGCTTTAGCCAGACGGATGAGACAATCACCTATATTCTGCTAGCAGATGCCTCAAGACTGGTCTACAGCACGGATGCTGAGTTAGAGACTGGGCGGGCAAAGACTGTTTTCTTGAGAGTGATTGAACCCCTCCGCTTTCCAGGAGCCACCACTGCGTCTGTGACAAATCTGATGGTGCAAACAGTAGATGCCGCAGGGCAAAACCGACTCTACACGTTTGATATTGTTCACAGCAGCAATCCACGTTATGTCGGTGTTCAAATTTTGCCTGCGATCGCTCGATCACAACCAGTTTCTGTTGTTAGCAACCTAATGCCTGACAACATTCAAACTGGGTTGAATATTGCTATCACGCGAGGCTACACAGCGATTGATGATCCTGTTGTTACTAAAGTTCAGCACCTTTTGGAACTGATGCAAGCTGAAAATATGACCGTTTCAGAGGCAGCTTATTCAGTTGGAATTCCCCTAGAGGTACTTATAGAATTGGAGCGCCTTCTTCAGGAAGGACAGCCTTCTCTACGGGTTCGGGACATTTCATTATTAAGAACCACATTTTAGGTTTGTTCGGTATAAGATTTCTGAGAGGCTCTATTAGTGCTAATAGAAAATTTTTCGGCTACTGTATTTCAACAGCTTGAGTCGAATGCAGCTAGCCCTCCTACATCGAAGTTCGACTTTTAATAAGCTTTTTAAGGGTGATGCAGGTTTTCTCAGTATTGACTGAGGAAAATCAGCCAGTTCGGCTTCTTGATATGCAAGTTTCTTAATACAACATACATGCAACTCCGTCGATGGAATGAGCGTGCCATGAGTTAGTTCAACCTCAAAGGATGGAATAACATGGAACTAACACCAGAACCATTTCAATTACCCACCCTACACCTGGTGCGATCGCCTTGGTCGTCGGTGGAAAGATGGCACTCAACCAACAATCTCCCTCCAATTCCGCTCTGGCTTACGGTGAAAGCTCGTCACCACCAGTGCAAACAAACGCCATCCTGCAACCGGGCACAGTTAGGGCAACCTCTCCAAACCCTGCCCCTGTTCCTTCAGTACCCGAACAACCAGTGTATTACAGCCAACAGATCACGACTTGTGCTGGCAGTGAGTTCAACGCGAACTTTCGACAATACCCTACACTTGATCCAACCTCAGTTTTAGGAGTGGTGGCTTACGGAGATTCCGTACAGTTAACCGGACGTACCATCTAATCCGATGGCATAGTCTAGTATGAGGCGATCGCCCCCGCACTTTACCCCTCCCCGGATGCTGGAGCGCAAAATTGGCTTGAGTCAAACCAAATAGGCTGGATTGCAAGTTGTTTCATTGTGAATTGACGTATTCGGTATTAAGGCTTTAAGTAGCTCACTAACGAGGTGCTAGTGACGATTAAGGGACGGGAGGATCGGCTAAGCTTCCTTTCTCCTCTGATTTCCTACATTTAGGGGCAATATAGAAAAATATTGACTAGAATTTCTATATCTGGCGTAAAAATGCGCTAAAGCAATGGTTGGAATCGATGCTGATAGGGAAGATCTGCACTAACGGATAAGGAGACCAAGTGGCTACACGAAAGAGTAACTCTGGGCAAACCAGCGAAGCTACAAAGCTTAAGCAGACTCGAACCGAGCAACTTGCTCAAATTCGTCATGTTATTGCTGTAATTGAACCCCGTTTGCAAAAGGCAGTGACGTACCAAGAGGGGCAACTTAAACTCCTTGACAGCGTTTCACTTGGTCTCTATGACGAGATAGATAAATTAAGCAAAAAAGCGCCAGCAGAGCCAGTTACAGATTTGGTTCTTAATCAAATGAACGAGGTGATAAGGGAAACAAAAGAGTTAGTGACAGATGATCCCTATGTGCAGAGACTTCAAGAGTTTATACCCGCAGGTGATAACCCTCAGCATCGGGATGCTGTCGTTGTTATGCGGCAGGTTCGGCAGGGGTTAGATCGATTTCGCCAACAGCTCAAGCCATTAGTTGAGCAACTAAACTCCCACCTTAGAAATGCTAAAGGTATTGAGATGGCATTACAGCTTTATCTGGCTGGACATACCTCCGTTACGGATGAAGATTTGGACGTTTATGACTTGAAAGTTTCTAAGGAGTGGATGTATGGAATTCCCCGAACAAATTTTTATTTTGACAAATTGGATAGTTTAAATATTGCTGCCTACTTTAAAGTTGCCAATGAGTGATGCGGAGCTTAGTGCAAATAATCCACTGCTACCAGGAGTTTCTCAGTTCGAGGTAGATTTTGTCATTCCTCGTGTAGGTACGGATTTGCCTATTGGAATAGACCCATTTCTCCTATTCAAAAGTAGAGATCCAGAACTTTCAAAGCTTCATAGCTTGATTTTGAGTGCGTTTAACAAAGGCATTGAGTTTGTACGGGCTAGTGAGATAGAAGAAGCTCAGAAGCTTCTCGATTTCCCAGAAGTTTCAGAGATAGGGTTGGGTTATACAAAAAAGGGAAAGAGAGGAGCAGGGGTTGGAATTTTTCTGACTCAGTTGATTATTGAGACTTTAGTGGATTCTCCTGCTTTACAAGAACGAGGTGTGAAGCATATTGAAGAAATGCAGTTAGTATCGGTTGGTATTGGACCTGATCGTATTAGTGATATCGCTGCTAATCTTCTTAAGAAGTATTTGGTTGAATATACGCAGAAGCAATGTATTTTGTGGAATATCCCACTGGTTTCAGGAGTGCCAGTGGAGCATATTTTTGACTTTGACAAATTGAATTGGTATGACGATTACTGCGACTTGCCGATAAGTCCCCTTGATAATGCTCCCATTCTTCTAGTTCCACGGCGCATTGTTCGAGCATTGCCCTGGATTAACTACGAAGACTTTTTTCGCATGGAGTTCTCAGCCTATTTGCGAGCGAAACGTGTAAAAGGAAGCCTTACTAAAAAAAGTTCTCCTCAACCTCAAGTCAAGAAAGCGGATAAGGAGCAAATAGTATCGCTTACCCGTACAGAGATATATCGAATAGATCGATATATTGCAGCGAAGGAAGAGACTTCAGAACTAGCGCAGCCAAGTTTTGATTATATTGATGCAAGCAAGATAACTGTTGAGGTAGACGCACTTAAAGCGAAGCTAAGTCAAACAAAGCCTGGTCGTGAAGATGCTGGGAAGTATCAACGAATAGTTCTCGAAATTCTAAATTTTCTATTTAATCCAGAACTTATTGACGGAGAGATAGAAGTAGAAACAGTAGATGGTACAGAGCGACGTGACATCATCTTCACTAATGATTCTGATCAGTCGTTCTGGTCGTATATTCGCTCTGAACACTCGTCTATTTTTCTCATGTTTGAGGTTAAGAATACCAAGGGTATTAATAATTTTTACCTGAATCAGGTTGCAACCTATTTAGGCGATCGACTTGGCTACTTAGGTTTTATCGTGACTAGAAATCCTCTAGAGGAAGCACAAGAAAGAAAAGCCTTCTCTGTATACAATGACTCAAATCCAAGGAAGATTATTTTAACGCTTTCGGATATAGACCTTTGCAATATGCTCGATATGAAGCGGCATGGACACGATCCTATGCGTTACATCCAGAAGCTTTACCGTATATTTCGCACAAGGGTTCAATAGTTCTAATCGTCGTGCCGAATTTATTTTATGCCCTCGCTAGCGCCAGATCTTCATTACATCTACCCTAATGCTATGTCGGGCTGGATTATCTAAAGGTTAGGTAAGAACTCTTTGGAGCATCTTTGCCTTTAATGGGAAAGCTTGTAGTTTCCTAAAGAAATTACGTATACATCATGGTTTTCCCCTTGTTTGAGGGAAACATAAATATGATGTACGTCATATCCTGCTCAAATCCCTTGCAAAAGCCCTACTCACTCAAGCAGCCAGAAGCGGGTCGCTTCATCCGAGATCTGCGTCAACTGACTGGATTGACGCAGGAGCAATTTGGGCTGCGGGTTGGGGTGTCTTATGAGACTGTGAGTCGATGGGAGAACGGGAGGATGCAACCTTCCTCTCTGGCGTTTAGGCAGCTACAGCAGTTAGCTCAAGAGTTTGGAGACACAGGCAAAGCTTTGTTAGAACGGTATAGATCTGATCCCCTATCTCCAGGAGCGCCGTCGTATGGTTCGACTTGAGGACTTGGTTCGCGGCACGACGGTCAAAGGGATTCTGCCGAATCATCATGTCGTCATCGTGGATGTGACCCAGCACAGCGATGATGTGATCGAACTGGTCTATAAGGATGCCAGTGGCAATCTAGGCAACGAACTGGTTTTACGCGATCGCGAACCCGACTTAGAGATTGTCACTACCGGGCAGCCCTGGAGCTTTGATGGCGATGGAGCCATGCTGCGGTTGGTATCGGAAGCTCACCGGATTCGGCTGGCTCACCTCTTTGATCCACTGCTGGCAGTTCACACATCGCTAGTGGAACCACTGCCTCACCAGATTACGGCAGTTTATGGGGAGATGATTCCCCGGCAACCTCTACGATTTTTGTTGGCAGACGACCCTGGAGCCGGAAAGACGATCATGGCGGGGTTGTTGATGCGGGAGTTGCTGATCCGAGGGGATTTACACCGTTGCCTGGTAGTCTGCCCTGGTAGTTTGGCGGCTCAATGGCAGGATGAGCTATTTCAGAAATTCCATCTGCCGTTTGAGATTTTGACGAACGATCGCATTGAAGCCGCCCGTACAGGCAATGCCTTTACTGAAATCCCTTTGCTGATCGTGCGTCTGGATAAGCTGAGTCGTAATGACGACTTGCAGGCAAAGCTGGCACAGACGGATTGGGACTTGGTGATCTGCGACGAGGCGCATAAGATGTCAGCCTCGTTTTTTGGGGGTGAAGTTAAGGAAACGAAGCGGTACAAGCTGGGTAAGCTGCTGGGGGATGTAACTCGCCATCTTCTATTGATGACCGCAACACCCCATAACGGGAAGGAAGAAGACTTTCAACTCTTTATGGCATTGCTGGATAGCGATCGCTTTGAGGGTAGGTTCCGAGGTGGAACTAATACAACCGATACTTCAGACTTGATGCGACGATTGGTGAAAGAAGACTTGCTCAAGTTTGATGGCAAGCCTCTTTTTCCAGAACGCAAGGCGTATACGGTTGGCTACCGCCTGTCAGACCTGGAGCAGCAGCTTTACCACAAGGTTACGGAATACGTGCGGGAAGAGTTCAACCGAGCGGACGCGCTGGAAAACAATGGGCGCAAGGGGACGGTTGGTTTTGCGTTGACCATTCTGCAACGGCGGTTGGCTTCTTCTCCAGAAGCCATCTATCAGTCGATCCATCGTCGTCGGAAACGGTTGCAGAAACGGCTCCAGGAGGAGAAGGAGAAACCACAGAGGCACGAAGAACACGAAGAAACTTTGTGGGCTTTGTGTCTTAGTGGTTCTTTTGATGACGAGGAATTTGAAGATTTGACAGTGGAGGAGCAAGAAGCGACTGAAGAGGAAGTGGTGGACCAGGCGACGGCGGCGCGGACGGTGGCTGAACTGCAAGCTGAAATTGAGCAACTAAACCAGATTGAGCAGTTGGCGCTGAAGGTCAAGCGCAGCGGTAAGGATAAGAAGTGGGAAGAACTCTCTAATCTCTTGCAAAACGAGGCGGAGTTGTTTGACGCGCACGGGCATCGTCGCAAGCTGGTTCTCTTTACTGAACACCGCGACACACTCAACTACCTTGCTGATCGCATCCGTACTTTAATTGGTCGCTCTGAAGCAGTTGTGATGATTCACGGCGGCATGGGACGTGAGCAGCGCAAAAAGGCAGAGGAATCCTTCAAGCAAGATGTAACGGTTCAGGTGCTGCTGGCAACTGATGCCGCTGGGGAAGGCATCAACTTGCAACGGGCGCATCTGATGGTGAACTATGACCTGCCCTGGAACCCCAATCGTCTAGAGCAACGGTTTGGGCGGATTCACCGGATTGGGCAGACGGAGGTGTGTCATCTCTGGAACCTGGTGGCAGAGGAAACCCGTGAGGGTGAGGTGTACCTGACGCTGCTGCGGAAGCTGGATTTAGAGCAAAAGGCACTGGGCGGCAAAGTCTTTGATGTGTTGGGCAAGGCGATCGCCGGGAAAGATCTCCGCGACCTCCTGATTGAAGCGATTCGCTATGGCGATCGCCCTGACATCCGAGCAAAGTTGAATCAGGTGGTGTCAGACCGTCTGGATCAGCAACGGTTGCGCGAACTGCTCGAAGAACGGGCACTGGCGCGAGACACGATGGATGCCTCCAGAGTACAGCAGATTCGAGAAGATATGGATCGGGCAGAGGCGCGACGGCTCCAGCCCCACTTTATTGCGGCATTCTTCCTGGAGGCGTTTTCAAATCTGGGTGGGACTGCTAAGCAGCGAGAACCTAAGCGGTATGAGATTACCCACGTCCCGGCGATTATTCGCAGTCAGGATCGGCAAATCGGAGTGAGGGAACCGATTCTGCGGAGCTATGAGCGGATTTGTTTTGAGAAGGGGCTGATTAATGTTCCTGGCAAGCCACCGGCTGCTTTTATCTGTCCGGGGCATCCCCTGCTGGAAGCGGTTACAGAAATTACGCTGGATCGGCATCGAGATTTGCTCAAGCAGGGAGCGGTGCTGGTGGATGAGAACGACTTTGGTGAGCAGGTTCGGGCGTTGGTTTACCTGGAGCATTCGATTCAGGATGCCAGTACCGACAGTAGCGGCAAGCGCCGGGTGGTGTCGCGGCGGATGCAGTATGTGGAGATTTGGGAACCACAAAGGCACGAAGAACACAGAGAGGTGAGTAATGCAGGGTATGCGCCTTACCTGAATTATCGTCCGCTAACTGATGATGAAAGAGCATCGCTAGAAGCCCAAAATGCTTTGTGCCCTCTGTGCCTCTGTGGTTCCACCCTAGAAACCCAGGCAACCAAATATGCGATTGCCCACCTGATGCCGGAGCATTTGCGGGAGGTGAAGCAGCGCAAGGAGGATCTGGTTGCCAAGACGATGAAGGCAGTCAAGGAGCGGTTGACGAAGGAGATCTATTACTGGGATCAGCAGGCGGAGCAGTTGAAGCAGCAGGAAGCGACGGGTAAGACCAACGCCAAGATTAACTCGGCAAAAGCCAGAGCCAGAGCCGATGAACTAGAGTCTCGCCTTCAGCGACGGTTGACGGAATTGGAGCAGGAACGGAAGTTGTCTCCCCTGCCTCCAGTCGTGGTGGGTGGGGCGTTGGTCATCCCGATCGGATTTTTGCAGCGGGTGCAGGGAAAACGGCAGTCAGAAGCGGAAATGTTTGCCAGGGAAACGAAGCGGGTTGAAATGCTGGCAATGCAGGCGGTGATAGCAGCAGAGCAGACGTTGGGGTATGAACCGCGAGATGTGAGCCGAGAGAAGTGCGGCTATGACATCGAATCTCGTGTGCCGGGGACGGCGGATCAGCCGAGCCGAGTCCGGTTCATTGAGGTGAAGGGGCGGATCAAGGGAGCAGAGACGGTTACTGTCACCAAAAACGAAATTTTGACGGCATTGAATAAGCCAGAGAACTTTGTGCTGGCGTTGGTGCAGGTGCCATCGGCAGATTTTCCTGAAGGGGATGCGTTTAAGGTTTCGACTCCGAAGGGGAGTTACAACGCTGGGGATAACGGTTGTGTGGTGCGGTATGTAGTCAACCCGTTCCAGAAGGAGCCAGACTTTAAGGCAGACAGCGTGAACTATAACTGGAAGGAGTTATGGGGACAGGGGAGGGAGCCAGGATGAGGGAAACACAAAGGCACGGAGGGCACAAAGAGCGGGCGAATGAGATTTCTCAACGAATTATTGGGGCGGCGATCGCAGTTCATCGAGAGTTGGGACCGGGGCTGCTGGAGTCAGCTTACGAAACTTGTTTGAAATATGAGTTAAAACAGGCTGGTTTGGCAGTAGAAAGCCAGGTTCCTCAACCTGTGAGTTACAAGGGGATGGCTCTAGAGTGCGGCTATCGATTAGATGTGCTGGTTGAAGATCTTGTAATTGTTGAACTAAAAGCGGTTGAAGCCTTACTCCCCATCCACGATGCCCAACTCCTGACCTATCTACGTTTGAGGAATTTATGGCTCGGACTCCTGATTAACTTCAACGTCCCAATTCTCAAACACGGCATCAAACGCCTCGTTAACGGTTAATTCTTTGTGTCCTTCGTGCCGGATAAAACCACAAAGGCACTAAGAACACTAAGTAATGTTGGTTCCTTAAAGCTCTTTTCTTTTTTCCTTTGTGCCCTTCGTGTCTTTGTGTTTCAACCTATGACTTACCGCAAAAAGCTAATTGAAGTTGCCCTACCGCTAGAAGCGATCAACATGGAATCGGCGCGGGAGAAGTCGATTCGGCACGGACATCCCAGCACGTTGCATCTCTGGTGGGCGCGGCGACCGTTGGCGGCTTGTCGGGCGGTGTTGTTTGCGTCGTTAGTGGATGATCCATCAAGCCATCCTGATAAGTTCCCGACTGAGGAAGCGCAGAATTCAGAGCGGCAGAGGCTGTTTGACATTCTGGGGCAGATTGTCACTGTTGAGGAGAAGGGTAAGACGAAACAGGTGGTGCGGGGTTTGGTGTCCTGGGATGACATTAATAACCCGAATTCGGGGGTGTTGATTGCGGCACAGCGAGAGATTGCTCGCAGCATTGCCTGGAATCGGGGAGATGAACCCCCAACAGAGCCACAAGCGGTACGGCGTTATTTGGCTGAAAATGCACCTCCGGTGTATGACCCGTTTGCTGGGGGAGGTTCGATTCCCCTTGAGGCACAGCGGTTAGGACTAGAAGCTCATGCCAGTGATTTGAACCCGGTTGCAGTACTGATCAATAAGGCGTTGATTGAGATTCCGCCGAAGTTTAAGGATATGCCGCCTGTGAATCCAGAGGCACAGCAAAAGCTGAAGGTGAGTCAGTGGAAAGGGGCGCAGGGGTTGGCGGAGGATGTGCGCTATTACGGAAAATGGATGAGGGACGAGGCAGAGAAGCGAATTGGGCATCTGTACCCGAAAGTAAAATTACCGCCAGAGAAGGGAGGTGGTAAGGCAACAGTAATTGCTTGGTTATGGGCGCGAACAGTGAAGTGTCCCAACCCGGCTTGTGGGTGTGAAATGCCATTAATGCGTTCCTTTTCCTTATCAACGAAAAAAGATAAAGAGACTTGGGTAGACTTTCAAATTGACCGATCTCAAGGTGTTCCAGTCATTCAATTTGAAGTGAAACCAGGAAAAAGTAAAGTTTCTGAAGGAACTGTAAGTCGCAAAGGTGCTACTTGTCTTGCTTGTAACACTCCTACGCCACTTGATTATGTGCGGGGTGAGGGGAAAGCAGAGCGGATAGGCACAAAGTTAATAGGAATTGTTGCAGAGAGTAAAAGTGGGCGTATTTATCTCTCGCCTGTTGAGGATCATGAAAAAGTTTTAGCAGATACACACCCTGCGTGGGAGCCAACAACTGAGCTTGTCCCAAATTCTCGTCATGTGACACCTACTGTTTATGGAATGGTAAGACATGCTGATCTATTCACATCACGCCAGCTTGTTACTTTAGATACTTTCAGTAATTTGGTTGTCCAAGCCAAAGAAAAAATGCTACTTGATAACGCTGCCCCAGAATATGCTGATGCAGTGACAACTTATCTTGCACTCGGAGTAAGTAAGCTAACTGATTACAATAGTTCGCTTGTTGTTTGGAGTCAAAGCCGAGACCAAGCTAAGGCTACTTTTGCTAGGCAAGCTCTTTCAATGGTTTGGGACTTTGCTGAAGTTAATCCAATAGCACTTGCTGCTGGAGATTTTGCAGTTAGTTTGCGAGGCATACTGGAGACAATCGATAGGGGATTACCTGTATCTTCACAAGGGTATTGTTCTCAAATTGATGCTACTGAACTAAAAGGTGGTCTAGAAGATCCAATAGTTTCAACCGATCCTCCCTATTATGATTCGGTTCCTTATGCAGATTTGTCTGATTTTTTCTACGTTTGGTTAAGACGTTCTTTAGGGAAAACATATCCTGAGATTTTTAATACTCTGCTGGTTCCTAAAAGTCATGAACTTGTTGCAGATCCTTTCCGTCATGGGGGACGTGACAAGGCTCAACAATTTTTTGAAGAGGGTTTAGGTAAAGCATTCCGAGGAATTAGAGAATCCGCTTCCTCCATCCATCCTTTCACTGTTTACTATGCCTTCAAGCAAGCCGAATCTGATGAAGACGATGAAGAAGAATCCAGCTTAGCAACAATTGCTTCAACCGGGTGGGAAACAATGCTGGAGGGTTTAGTTAAAGCAGGCTTTACCATTACTGGAACGTTGCCTATAAGAACGGAGCGTAGTGCCAGAACACGCAGTCTAGGCTCCAATGCTCTTGCATCCTCGATCGTCCTTGTTTGCCGCCCTCGTCCTGATAACGCTCCTTCCACCACTCGCCGTCGTTTCGTAGACGAGCTTAAATCCGAACTTCCCGATGCACTTAAGAAACTTCAGCAAGGCAACATTGCCCCAGTAGACCTGGCTCAAGCCAGCATTGGTCCCGGTATGGCAATCTTCTCCCGCTATGCCAAAGTCCTGGAATCAGACGGTTCACCCATGCGGGTACGCACTGCCCTGCAACTGATCAACCAGACCCTCGACGAATTCCTGGCTGAACAAGAAGGCGAATTCGATACCGATACCCGTTGGGCACTGGCATGGTTTGAGCAATACCAATTCAACGAAGGGCAATTTGGCGACGCAGAAACCCTTTCCAAAGCCAAAAACACCAGCATCAAAGGCATGGCAGAAGCCGGAATCCTCACTGCCAAAGCCGGGAAAGTGCAACTTGTCCCTCGCGATGCCCTACCAACGAACTGGAATCCTGCCAAAGACAATCGAATTCCCGTTTGGGAAGCAACTCAGCATCTCATTCGGGCACTCGACCAGAACGGCGAAACGGGTGCGGCTCATCTACTAGCCCTCTTGAATACGACAAGCGGCAACTTAGGAGAAGTGGCGCGAGATCTCGCCTACCGCCTCTACAGCATTTGCGATCGCAAAGGTTGGACACAGGAGGCGATCGCCTACAACAGCCTGGTCATCTCCTGGTCAGAAATTGCCAGATTAGCATTAGAGGAGAAACCCACTCAACCCGTACAAGGCAGCTTAGAGTTCTAGATTTTGAGGTGTAGCAGAGGAAAAAGCGATGAATACACAGTTAGTAGATTCAATTGTTCAGGTCTTCCAAGCTTTGCCCCAGGCAGAGCAAAAACTTCTGATGGAACGGCTTAATTCATTATTTACTCAACCTCAATCAGAGGATGAAGAACCAATTAGCGAAGCAGCCTGGGATGTTTGGCGATCGCTGGGAGATGATGCCGTCGAAGGCAAACTAGAAAACCCATCCATCAACCACGATCGCTATCTCTATTCCAATCCTCATGAATAAGATCTTTGTAGACACCAGTGCTTTTGCTGCCTTAGCAGACAATAAGGATGATAACCACGCTAAAGCAGTGGCATTCAATCGGGGCGTTCAAGGGATAACCCTGATTACCTCCAACTATGTATTGGATGAACTCCACACCTTACTTCTGATTAACGCTGGTTATCTGAAAACCGTACAGTTTAAAGCAAGATTGGATTTGCTCATCACTGAGCGGCTTTTAAGGATTGTCTGGATTTCTGAAGCACTTGCAGAACAAACCTGGAATATTTTTGAACAGTTTAATACTGATAAACAATGGTCATTTACAGACTGTTCATCCTACGTTGTGATGAAGAATCAGGGCATCACTGAAGTATTTACCTTCGATCATCACTTTTCGCAAATGGGCTTCACCCGTTTACCAATCACCTAAACCACAAAGACGCAAAAATCACAGAGAGAAATTCCTTTGTGTCCTCTGTGCCTCCGTGGTAAACCTAATCATCCCTCATCACTTATGTCTATCAGCAACCATGAACGAGTTGGTCGAGCTTTAAATCTCCTCAAAGAAGGTCTGTATTCCTACATTGAGCGCGAGATGAAAGCTGTTTATAGAGATAAATGGTTGCTGGCATCTGTCCCCCATATCGATCCAGACAATACCCTGCGTCGCAAGCCCGAAGACATTCTCAAAGAAGATGTCATGGCTCAACTCAAGCTGATGTGGGGCAAATGGGATGAGGTTTTCAAGCAAACATTGGGTCAGGCAGAGCGTACCCTCATTAGCGAACTTCGCAACACCCGCAACGCCTGGGCGCATGGCTCCACTTCTGTCTCCACCGAAGATGCCTACCGTGCCTTAGATAGCATCGTTCGCCTTCTCAATGCAGTTGGGGCAGCCGAGCAATCGGATGTTGTAGAAAAACAACGCTATGAGTTAATGCGGCAACGCTTTGAAGAACAAGCTCGCCGGGAAACTCGCCGTGCTGCCGTTGCCCCAATGGAAGGAACCCCCACCGGAGGACTCAAGCCCTGGCGCGAAGTGGTCATGCCCCACCAGGATGTTGCCTCTGGACGGTATCAACAAGCAGAATTCGCCGCTGACCTGTGGCAAGTGTTCTTAGACGAAGGTTCAGACGAATACCGCGATCCCACCGAATTCTTCCGGCGTACCTATCTAACCGAAGGACTCAAGCAGCTTCTCACCGGAGCATTACTACGGTTGAGCGGCAATAAGGGCGACCCCGTAATCGAACTTCAGACCAACTTTGGCGGTGGCAAAACCCACGCCATGCTTGCCCTCTACCACCTGTTTTTTGGCGTTTCTGCCAATCAGCTACCGGGACTGGAACCTGTCTTTGAATCCGCAAAAGTCCCCGAACCTCCCCAGGATGTCAAAACAGTTGTGCTGGTTGGGAATAAAATTTCTCCCGGTCAAACCCACACCAAAAAAGACGGCACGGTTGTTCGGACGCTCTGGGGTGAGATTGCATGGCAACTTGGCGGCAAAGAAGGCTACGAGATGATGCGCCAAGCCGATGAAACCTCGACCAACCCCGGCGATACCCTCAAGCTTCTATTCAACAAGTATTCCCCCTGCCTGATCCTGATTGATGAATGGGTGTCCTATGCCCGTCAGCTTCATTTCGAGAATGATCTCCCTGCTGGCAGCTTCGATACCCACTTTACTTTCGCCCAAACCCTGAGCGAGTCTGCCAAAAATGCAGATCGCACCCTACTGGTCGTCAGTATCCCCTCCTCTGATATCGAAATTGGAGGCGATCGCGGTCAAGATGCTCTAGATCGACTCAAAAACGCGATCGGTCGGGTCGAGTCTCCCTGGCGACCTGCCAGCGCAGAAGAAAGCTTTGAGATTGTTCGTCGCAGGTTATTTCAGCCGATCGACTCCAACTCCTACGTTGCTCGTGACGCTGTAATCCGTGCCTTCTATGAAATGTACCAATCTCAGGCAGCAGAGTTCCCGTCTGAATGCCGCGAAGCCAGCTACAAACGCCGACTGGAAGAAGCCTACCCCATTCACCCTGAATTGTTCGATCGCCTCTACTCCGACTGGTCAACCCTCGACAAATTCCAGCGGACTCGTGGCGTGTTGCGGCTAATGGCAAAAGTCATCCATTCCCTCTGGGATCGGGGAGATAAAAATCTGCTGATCATGCCTGCTAGCGTCTCAATGGATGACGCACAGGTACAGTCAGAACTCACTCGCTACCTGGACGACAACTGGGTGCCCGTGATTGAAAAAGATGTTGATGGCACAAACTCTTTGCCTGTTTCCCTCGATAACCAAAACCCAAACCTGGGACGCTACTCCGCCTGCCGTCGCGTCACCCGCACCATCTACCTTGGCTCCGCCCCCACCTTACGAGCAGCCAACCGGGGCTTACAAGATCGTCGAATCAAACTTGGCTGTGTGCAGCCTGGAGAATCCGTCGCTACCTTTGGTGATGCTCTCAGGCGGCTCACCGATCAAGCAAGTTACATCTATATCGATGGCGATCGCTACTGGATCTCAACCCAGCCGAACGTCACCCGCATGGCGCAAGACCGGGCAACCCAGATCGAGGAAGACCCAGAAAAAATCTGGGAAGAAATCATCCGTCGCCTGAAGCTAGACAAACAGCGGGGAGAATTTGCTGGGGTGCATATCGCCCCAGACTCAACCGCAGACATTCCTGATGATGAGTCGATGGGAGTGCGCTTGGTCGTCGTGGGACCGCAGCATCCCCATATCAGCAAATCAAACGACAGCCCTGCCCGCCAGCAGTGTGATCAAATCCTGACGACTAAAGGAGCCAGCCCCCGCTACTGCAAAAATCTCCTGCTGTTCTTGGTTCCTGATAAGTCCAAACTGGCATTGCTGGAGCAAAACGTTTGTCAGTTCCTCGCGTGGGATTCTATCATGCGAGACAAAGAACTACTCAACCTTGACCCATTTCAGGGCAAGCAGGCAAACACAAAACGAGAACAGACTAATGACCTGGTAGACAACCTCCTGAAAGAAGCCTACCAATGGATGCTCGTCCCCACTCACCGAGCTAATGCCAGCAACCCCAAACAACAAGCCGACTGGACAGAAGTACGGCTTCAGGGGCAAGACTCCCCGGTTCTCAGAGCCAGTCGCAAGGCAGTCCATGAGGAATATCTGATTGTCACCTACGCCGCCAACCGCCTCCGCATGGAAGCCCTCGATCCGTATCTATGGCGAGATTCCGATCACATTGACACGAAACGGCTGTGGTCATATCTGAGCAATTACCTGTACCTTCCCCGCCTCAGTAATGAGCAGGTTTTACTGCAAGCAATCCAGCAAGGAGTAACCGCTCTCCTCTGGTCTGAAAACTTTGCCTACGCCACTGGTTGGGACGAAGCCAAAGGGCGATATTTAGGGCTAAAAGCCGGACCCAACGATCTCTTTACTGCGACTCTCAGTAGCCAGAATTTGCTTGTCAAACCAGAAGTCGCCCAACGACAACTGGACGCAGACGAAGCAGCGAGAAAACAGGCAGAAGACGAGAAGAAGAACCAGCCCGGTTCCGATCCGGGTGTAGACGGGAAGGGCGTTTACCCCGAAGGGGGAACTGCTTCGCACCGCACCGATCCTCCTGGTGGGACAAAACCTGTTTCCCCACCTCCTACTAAGCAAGTAAATCGCTTTTACGGTGCAGTTAAAGTCAACCCTACCCGATTAATTAAGGATGTAGGGCAGATTGCTGACGAAGTATTGCAGCACCTCAGTAGTCTCAATGCTGATATTGAAGTGACTTTAGAAATCCAGGTCAAAACTCCTGACGGGGTTCCAGATGCGGTCGTCCGTACCGTCACTGAAAACTGCCGAACCCTTAAATTCACTAGCTACGAGTTTGAAGAGGATTAGGGGTTTGTCTTTGTTTTCAAGAGTTCGCTCTCAATAAAAATTGGGTAGAGTATTAATAGTACAAACGTATAGCTAGCTGAGGTGATGTTACTTTGGTGGACAAAACACAACTAGGTATTCTGCAAGCAGCTATTGATGCAGAAGAAGCCAATCCCTCTATTGCTATCACAGAACATCACATTGCTGAAAGAGTCAATCTTGATTTGCATGAAATACGAGCAAATCTAAAGCTAATGGAACGTCGAAACTGTGTTCGGTTGCAAGATCTTAGTACACACGATGGTGATGCTGTTTGGGTAAAAATCATGCCAGAAGGTCATATGGCTTTGCGAGGACGCAATGAGTTCCTGAATAACACTGCTCCTACGGGTATTAGGATCAAGAACTTGCTTCAGGTTGAAAATGCTCATAGCTCCCAGTTTCAACAGGGAACTCACAACAGTACTCAGAATCTTTTTGTTGATGGCACTACTAAAACTCAACTTAATGAGCTTTTAGCAGAAATTAAAGCATTAGCAAGTAATCTTGAGTTTGATCAAGAGACGCAAGATGATTTGCAGTCTGACATCCAGACAGTGGAAGCACAACTATCTAACTCAAAACCTAAAAACACAATTTTGAAATCTGCATTCTTATCAATATCCTCAATACTTAAAGGAAGTGTTGAGAAAGCTATTTCAGCAGAAATGGCTTCTCACATACCTTCCATAATTCACCGAATTCATACATTCATTCAGAATGTGAATTAGCATTCGCCTATTACTGACACTAACTACGGTGTTTGAGAAGTCTTAAGATCTAGCTGTAAATATTTTTAACTGTTTCTGTTTAAACAATAGTGCTGTGTTTCCTCAAGATTGTTAGCAATCCAAAGAGTCTGAGTATCATAAAATTCACCTTGCTGGTTTAGCGAGTATCCTCCCATCAACAAGCCGAGCCACAACTCCACCATTGGCATTTTCAGTGCTTGCTGCAAATCAGGTAGACGGATGTTTGAGTGAAGATGCTGAAGATATTGAGCGATCGCCCTCGACCATTCCTCTATATTCTCCCCATGCGCCAGATCCCGAATCTGTTCCGCCATTTGTAGCTCATCTAGTGTTTGTTCTGCTGCCATCTGGTCTACCCAATTCAATAGGGTATCTTTATCTACTTCCCCAACAACGGAGCCATCTGCCTGAGCAGATGACTTCTTTTTACGGTTTGTCGGGTACTGCATCGGCTCGGGTTCTTCAAACAAATCGGTGACATCCAGTGATAACGACTGGACGAACAGATCGACACACTCCTCCAGATTCACCACCGGCTCTGTTGGGTTATGCCGACGCTCCCATCGAGAAATTAGGAGGTCTGCTCGTGCGGCATGAACCTCTGAGAGCTGCACCAACACATCTCCTGCAACTGCCAACTGCGCTGCTAAAGACTGATCCAACAGGGTATGCTCTAGCGCGTCACAGAGTGATCGCAAATCTGCCGTTTCTGGAAACCGAGATGCCGTCTCCAAAGATTGCCACAGATCAAGCTCTAACTGCTGCATTTCCATCACAGCTTGACCTCCGGATAGAGTGGGCAAGGTCGAATCGGGCAATTGTGGGGATGCAGTTCTACCGAGGAACGGAACCGTTCCACTTTGATCCCACTGTGCTGAGAAAAGACATCTAAAATCCGAACTAACAGCGTTTTGACTTGCAGTTCGGTCAATCCCAGGCAGTGAACCGGCTCAATTTTCGCAACCCGATCGTTGCCTATCCAGAGTTCTGCACCTAAAGCATGGAGGGGTGCATCCTTCGTGATGCGGTACCAATGAACGACCGCAGCGGGAACAGCAGGAGCTAACACCTCCAGGGTTGCTACCCGTGCAGATGAGGAAGCTCCAGAGTCTGATAACCCAGATGCAGCTGGCTGTTCCCGTCGCCGCTGCTTGCGGACATGGTTCCGTACTCCCCGATGACGATAGTAGGAGCGACGGTTATGGCAAACCTTCGGATTCCAGCAGCCGTCACCGTTTGATCCATGACGCTGTTGAGCTTCCTGGGAATCTAGCTTCGAGCAAAGCCGACATTTTTCCTGATCGGGACGTGCCATTACGCACCTCGAATCGGAGCCAATAACGCATCCACCCACCGCTGATCCGCCTCCGATAGCTTGGGCGGTGGTACAGGCTGACGATAATTGATGCGTTCGTTATACCCTGCCCGGTCGCACACGCCCTGCACAATTGCTTGTAATTCTACCCACGGCTCCTCATCTTCGGGTCTTAGCGGCAGCGGCACACTGGGAATGGGTTCACGCAAGCCAAAGTCATACAGGTCAGCTTGAGGACGTTGTGAACTACGACTGACAATGAGGCGATAGTCACTCGGCTGCACCTCTCCTATCATCGTCATTGGGATGCCAGCCCGGATCAGATCAATTTCAACCAGATTGGAGAGGCTGCCCAAAATTCGCCTGCGCTTGTTTTCATAAGCCGTTCTGCCTTTTCCCTTCTGCTTGTTTTTAGGTGACAGCACCTCAATCACTGTAATAACCGTATCTGTGCCGACTTCGCGAACTTCGAGATAGCGCTCTTTAGTCGTGGTTGGCTGGGGTAAGAAAATGGAGCGGGGTCGCTTCTGAGTTAACGTTGCACTCGGTTCAACTCGCAATGGCTCCACTTGATCGATTGACCGAGCCGCTAAGACAGCGGCATCTGGAATACCCACGAGGATTCCTTCTGGCTCTTCTTGATCCTGGTAGGTGCGAGTCTCAACCTCAATGTAATAGTTGGGGCGCAGTTGGGGCGCTACCGTATCGGCGATCGCCACCATCAGCCGGGTATGAAACGACGACCAGAAAGCTGGATGTTCTAGGTAGGGATTCATGCCAGGGAAGGGCGACGGCATCCGTGAAACTCCCACAGTGCAAGGATTTCCATTTAGTATACCCTAACCCACTTGAACCTAGTCGTAGTTTAGTCGTATAACAGATATTGTTGAGATATTTTACTTCAAATGCCTTAAACTGAGAGAGTCAAATTGAGTTGTGTGGTCATTACTCATGTTTTCAGGCTCAGATGGACTTCCTCCGATTCGCCTAGTTGCTTCCCAGACTCCATTACCATCCCGTTCAACGGGAGTGATGGATTTGCGTTGGCTCCGAGTCGAGGAGTATTTTCAGGCGCGATCACTGGCTGAAAATACCCAGAAAGCTTATCGACGAGAATTGAAACGGTTTCTGGCTTGGACCGATCGAGCTTGGTCGGACCTTACCCCTCGCCAGATTGCTCAGTTTAAAGCGTATTTGCAGGGACAAAGCTTGTCTGCCAACTCAATTAATCGGGCATTGACTGCTTTAATGAGTTTCTTTGATTGGTTTAGATCGGCTTACCCAGAGCAGATTGCCCATGACCCCACTACAGCGGTGGAGATGGAGCGAGTTCCTTTGCCGCCAGCGAGGGATCTATCAGAAGTTGAAGTGGCAGCGCTATATCTGGCATTGGAGGAACGGGGGGAGACGGAGGTGCGCGATCGAGCGTTATTCGCAGTGCTCAGTCATGGTTTAAGAGCAGAAGAGGTCGTGAATTTGAATGTAGAAGACTACGACGGCGTTCGTTTGACCATTCGAGAAGCAAAAGATGACAGTACAGGTACGGTACCGCTCAGCCGTCAGGCACGGGAACAGGTAAATACATATTTAGTGCAGCGTCGCGCTGAGGAAGGTGATTTACCGTCTGATGCTCCTCTTTTTCTATCTTATGGGCGGAATCGAATCGGTAAACGGTTGGGCTATCAAGGGTTGTACTATGTAGTTAAATCTTTGGGAAAGATTGCAGCGGAACAGGCTCAATTGGCATTTGAGCGGCAGCAGAAGATTGAGTCGGAGGAGATGGAATTTGATCCTCAAGACAAGTGGGTACAGTTTTGCCCAACGGAATTGAACCAGATTTTAGCTTTAGTGAACGTTCATCCGCATCAGTTACGTCATACCTTTGCGACTGGGCTGCTCTTAAGGGGAGTTGAAAGCCTTCATGCTCGGACGCTAACTCGTCATAAATCGGAGTCCAGCTTTAAGCGCTATGCCAAGCGAGCACTTGGTGCAGCGGCAGAACGGGCATTTTATCAATCTATTGGTGAAAACGCACCAGAATAAACGAAAAAATTACAACTTTTTTGACAAAATGGAACAGCGTTATGGACTGGATCTGTTTCAACCAGTACATTATTGTTATTGAACGTTCTTTGAAAGGTACAACATGATCGTTACAACCGCATCATTTAAGGGCGGTGTGGGCAAGACTACAACGGCTGTTCATGTTGCTGCATTTTTGCAGAAAGATGGTGATACTTTGCTGGTGGATGGTGATCCAAATCGTTCTGCAACTCGTTGGTCTAAGCGGGGAAATGGATTCCCGTTTAAAGTTGTGAGTGAGCAGCAAGCAGCAAAGTACGGTAGAAACTTTAAGCACATTGTCATTGATACCCAGGCCCGCCCTGACGAAGAAGATTTGAAAGACTTGGTAGACGGCTGCGATATTCTGATTCTTCCTTCGACACCAGATGTCTTGTCATTAGACGCATTAATGCAGACCGTTCATCTAATGAAGGTTTTAGGGTCTGGCCAATATCGAGTCCTACTGACTCGTGTGCCGCCCCCGCCTCGGAAAGATGGTGAGGATGCTAGGGAAATGCTTGCCGCCGCAGGTTTTCCTTTATTCAAGGGCAGAGTTCGTGAATTGGTGGCATTTCAGAAGGCAGCGTTAGAAGGCTTGGTAGTCAGTGATGTTGGTGACCGCCGTGCCAAGCTTGCCTGGAATGATTATGTAGCAATTGGACGGGAGATTTTGAATGGGTAAGTTTAATAAGCTGTTGACCTCACTGCAAGATGAAGAACTGGAGCCGCAGCCTCAGAATGGTGCAAAACCTCAAGAGGTATCGACACAAGTTCGCCAGTTTATTCCTCGTGATCGGATTGTGCGGGATGAAAATCAAGTCCGCAAGTATTTTGATGTAGAGAAGCTGAATGGGCTAGCTCAAACGATCGCTGAAGAAGGAATTTTGGAGGATCTTGCGGTTTATGAGATTTCTGAGCGCCCTGGCTACTATCAACTAGTCTTTGGTGAACGGCGTTATCGGGCTTCTGGGATTGCGGGACTCGATAAGGTTCCGGTCAGAGTGATTGAAAAACCGGATGAGAAAAAGCTGCTTAAGCTCCAACTCATTGAGAATAAACACCACGAAGACCTTAATCCAGTTGAGGAGGTGGAAGGAGCGCTGGCTTTGTTGGCAGCAGAACTGGAAAAGCCAGTTGAGACAGTCATTGCGCTACTTAAACAGATGGATAATGATGTCCGTCGTGCGTCCTATAACGTTATAGGACAACCTGAGAGTGATGTGATCATCAAGCTTCTTGAAGGGCTTAACATCAAATGGCGCTCGTTTGTGTTAAACCAATTGCCGCTTCTGGGACTGTCACCGGATGTTCTTGAGCCGATTCGTCAGGGCAAAATTGAGTACACTAAAGCTCTAGCTATCTCGCGGCTCAAGGATGAGGAGCAGCGCCAAGAAGTACTTCAAGAGGCAATCACCCAAAACCTCTCGATCCGAGATATTCGCGATCGCATTAAGCAGTTGTCTCAGTCGAAGAAATCTACTTCTCAGCCTTCAGACTATTTAAAGCGATTCAATGCTGTAAGTCGCCAGCTTAAAAAAACGGATGCTTGGGAGAATCAGGAGAAACGCGATCGCCTGGAAACATTGCTAAAAGAAATAGAAGATTTAGTTAAGTGACGCTTGAGGTTCTATTCCTGGAATAAATCAAACCGAATTACGAAGAGGGTTCCTTTACCAACGTCAGATTCAACTTTGATAGTGCCATGATGGGCTTGCACAATCTGATGAGAGTGATAAAGCCCCAAGCCGTTCCCTCGTCGATGGTGATTCCCTTGCCTAAACCGTTCAAATAAAAACTCCTGCTCCTCTGGAGCGATACCAATTCCTGTATCTTCTACTTCCAAAAGGATAGAACTATTTTCTGGAGAATCACGAGTCATGTATTGCAGGCGAAGTTCTACTGAGCCAGTGTCAGTGTAACGAATGGCATTGCCGACTAAGTTGGTCAGTAGGCGACGAAGCTCTAGACGATCGCCCCTAATCCACAACAATGTTTCATTGGTATTTCTCGCTAGAGTGAGATTTAGCGTTAAGCCTTTATTTACAGCTAAAGGGGTCAGTTCTCTGATGACACTCTGGCTTAATTCCCAGATATTCACACCGTGGAAGTAAAGATCTTTACAGCCTGCCTCATATTGATAAATCTCCAGCAGAGTATCAACCATTTCCAATAGAGTTTGGTTGCTCTGAACAACTTGTTCTAAGGAATCTCGCATTTTGGGCAGCGTTTTTCCAAAAGCACCTCGACGTAATAAATGCAATACATGATCTGCTGCGATTAGAGGAGTTCGTAAGTCATGAGTCAGGCTAGCGATAAAATCTTCATGCTGCTGATTAATCCTGGCTTGTTCATCAATTCTATGTTTCAGTCGCAACATTGATTGGATTCTGGCAAACAACTCCTGTTTTTTCACTGTAGGGCGAACGACATCATCTGCACCCAACGCTAAACCCTTAACCACACTGGCGTGGTTGTGATCTGCCACCAGCACGATCGGAAAAAAGGGTAGCCCTGGGTTCCTCCGAATTCGTCGGGTTACTTCGTAGCCGTCAATATCGGCGGTGTCTGTATCTAGCAGTAGTAAGTCAGGTGGAAACTGTTCAAGTCGAATTAGTGCTTCCATTCCACTGTAAGCACTGTCTACCCGATATCCACGTTTCCTGAGCAGTGAGCGCATGGGACGAAAGATATTAGGAAGGGCATTCACCAGTAGAATACGGTTTACTCTGGGTGAAGCAAACCTGGTCGTTGGGTTTAAAGGTTTTGAGAGCATATTTTTCATTCAACGCTTTATTTGTCGGTTGTCGGTAGGACTTACGGCAAACTGGCGATGCCCCTGTGCTTTGTAACTTGCTCTAAGCCTGCTTGGTACAGGCTTCCTTAGCCTTCATCCCAGGGAAATAAAATGTACAAGAGAAAAAAGCAGACCTCTGGAGAGGGAACAGCAATATAAAGAAATCAGTCTAGCGAATTTATCAAAACTTTGCGTCTCGTCAATGCCCTGTTCTATCTAGGGTTCGCATCTATCTGCCTTTAGGAGTAGTCACGATCGGGTGAATGGTGGAAACGATGCGAATTGCAATTGTCGAAGATCACAGCCTGACCCGAACCGGGATTCGTAGCGCTCTGAATGAACAGCAGGATATCACTGTTGTAGGAGACGCTGAGACGGGGGTTGCAGGGTTAAAGCTACTTCAGGAAACGAAACCCGACCTAGCGATCGTAGATATCGGTTTGCCGGATATTGATGGGGTAAAGGTCGTGCAACGGTTTCGGAATACTTTCCCTCCTGGGTTAGATGTTCAAACCCGATTCATTATGTTGACTTCCTACACTCAAGAACGAATGGTGTTAGCGGCATTTGCAGCTGGGGCTGATTCATATTGTGTCAAGAACACCAAGTTTGAGCTGTTGCTAGAAGCTATCCGCATGACCTACGAGGGACAGTCCTGGATTGATCCGGCGATCGCTCGTATTGTCCTCAAGCACGCTCGACAATTCGCATCGCCACCAGCAAGTACGAATGAACCTCAAACTGTAATCATCAATGCCTTGGATTCGGAGCAAGCTACCATTCTGGAGGCTGATCCTCTAACGAACAAGGAATTGGAGGTGCTGGAACTGATGGTTCAGGGCTATACCAATAACCAGATTGCTCAGCAACTCTATATGAGCCTTGGCACGGTTAAAGTACATATCCGTAGCATCCTCAGTAAATTATGTGCTAGCGATCGCACTCAAGCTGCTGTATTGGCAATGCGAGCAGGGCTGATCGAGTAAAAAATTTGCATAGCGGAAACTATGCAGTGAGGGATGACTAGCTAGAGGGCTGAGAGATTGACTGTATGACACTGATTTGAGTGGTGTAGAGCGATCGCCCACTCCCACTTTCTAGATCAAAATAGGTGGCGAACCGTCGTAGCTTGCCAGTGGTCAGTTGCAGTAGATAGTCAAATGCTTCAGCCGCGACACGTTGATTGATACTGAGGGATTGGCTGTTCAGCAGAGCAAGCTGTTCGCAGGAGAGGGTATTGTCCTCCATTTCTTCTGGCTGTGGAACCAGCAGCTCAGGTTGCTGAACAGTTGGGGCAGGGAGCCGAAAGCATCCCAATGTGTTGAATTGATAATCGTCTGGTTTGGTAGAAAGGTGGGAGCCTATTAAAACCTGTCCACTCCGGCGGGAATTGCCACAGTCTAGATACCAAGTGTGAGGGGCGAGTTGATGATTGTTATTTTCCAATACCTGGGCGATCGAGTGTCTGGCTTTAGCGTTATCGACACAGCCAACAACCAGAGCAAGGGTGTTGTAGCTAGGAGTAACCCAATTTGAATCGAAGGGTTGAGCAATCGCGCCTACTTCCATTTTCCAGGCGATCGCATAGCGGAGTGCCAATGTTTTGGCTTTGTTCAGCCCGATCTCTGCATCACAGAAACACTGACGTAATACATTGGCTTCTTCAACATGGTCTGGGTCAACGAAGTAGAGTTTGACTTTCTTCCCCTTGCTGGAAAGGATTCTACCCAAACGAACAATGGATGGAGCTAGCCAGGAACCTGTTCCGCCGCATCCCACCAGCCAAAGTTCGATCCCGGTATAGTCGATTGTCAGAACAGGAGAGGCGTTTGCCAGATCGAGATTTAGTTCCATAAGCTCTCCAACACATTTGCAGGTGGCAAGTCTGTGCTGTAGAACTGACATCCAGACAGTACTGAAACATCAGTCATGAAGAAGTCAGACTCAATATCAAACACGGTTTTTGCAGGAACATTCCAGCAGTGCTGAAACAACCCGACTCGCATCTGAATCTCTGGTTTGGTTGTATTCACTCGACCTAGGACTCCATAGATCCGGAAACCTGTTTCGTCTGCATTGTCGGTGCTGGAAAAGAATGCAGACATGGATGCATGGGAGTGAATCTCTACGACAGCCTGATGATGAGAGGCATGACTCCCCGATTCTGTGGGCTGACAACTGGTTGTGTTTTGAGTTTGTTCTGGAACCCGTAAATTCCATCTGTCCTCCTGATTATGGAAGTGAAATAGTATTTCGACATTAGATTCAGTGCAAGCATTACAGCTCGATCGCCACACTTCCAGTAAAAATTCTTTGGGGATACGGGGTGAGACGGTGAGATGGGGAGATAGGTGAGGTAGCCCTTTAATTCGCTGATTGCTCAGACCAACGGGCATGAGAACCTGGATACCAGGACGGATCGCACTGACAAAAATGCCGTTGCCAGCTAGGAGGTAGGTGAGAGCGCTGCCTGAGCTAGGGAGGGGATCAGCCGTAGTTGCATAACCAATCAGCGGTTTAGTGGTTTCGTTCATCTAAAATTTCCTGCACAAGCGCATCGACACTTTTTTTGTTGCCGATAGGCATCAAGTCAGAAGCTGGATACGTGGAACGCTTTCTTTGCTGATGCAGTTTCAGAAGCTGTTGCCGCACATCACCCGAATGAGATTTTGATTTCCCTGTAGCCAGGTGATTTGTAAAGAGGCTGGAAATGAAAAGATTCCAGGCTACATCGACGGTTTGAGGACTGGCATCAGGAGGTTCGTTAACACCCCAACAAACCTGTCCTGAATTGTAGATGTTAGGCAGTGGGGTATGAAATGCAAATGCTTTGGGATCGAATATCTTGTCTTTGAGCGTCCAAACCCAATATTTCGTCTCAATTCCCATAAAAACCATTGCAGGCAGCGGAATTTTTAGAGTTCCAACCTCATCACAGTTGAGCAGATGGGTAGTCGGAGGGATAAATTTGATCAGGTAAGTGCCCATACTTCCGGTGCCATAGCGAACGATACCAGGCTGCATCCATCCAGTATCAATGGGTTCGTGACTAAAAGCAGCTCGAAGTGCAGTTGGGGAAACACATTTGTAAATGTCAGCGGCTGGCACATTTTTATCCCGTCTATGGAAGATGTAATAGCCATCCAGAAACAGCAATTCGGCTTGAATGGCAGAAGATTTTCTGGGAGGGTCAGCGAGAACTGCTTGGATGATTTCACTAGAGAGGGTAGGGTTGGATGAATTTGCTGCTAGATTCGTTTCAATGCGCGTGTCCATAGCTGTAGTAGAAGTTGTGCGTGAGTTTTCATATCGGTTTCCAACCACTCAATCAACAGGTACGCAGCATCCAAAATTCGGCTGGCTTGTTTCCATTTCCGGTGCAGGAGATTGATAGATGATTTGGACCAGGGTAGAGAGGAGGCGTACAGCCCGTAGTTCATCTCGTCTGGAGACTCATCAAGCCAGAGATTTTCAGTTTCATGATCCAGCAGTTTCAATGCCAGAGGTAGAAACTGTAAGGGTGTAGTGAGTTTACAACAAAGCCGCCTCAACCGTTTGTTGTCGATGCGATCGGGATGATGGATGTCTTTGTAAGAAACGTGATGAGTTTCAAATTCACTGTCAAACCATTCGCTACCTTCCGGTTCCACATCATCCAACCAATAGCGACCTTCTTTACTGAACGGAAGCAGCAGTTTCCATCCCATTCGTAAGTTCTCAATTCCCTCCTCCAATTGCCAATCTACGCCCATTGAAGTGATGGGGATAGCCTGAAGGCGTTCTTCGTGAGCACTCTCCACCGCCCAAAATGACATCGGGAACAGGTGAGTATAGACTAGGGTGATGAACTCCAATTCCCTTGGGCTATGGCGATTTTCTGAGGAGACTGTTTTAGAGTTGCCTTCATCAACAGGCAGATAAAGAGAAGTTTGGCTAGTTGACCATTCAGATAGGAAAAAGTGCTGGTAGAGCGCCAGTAGTTGATAAGTGTTGAGTTGGACTTCCAGATAGTCGAGAGCTTTAAACGGAGTGATTGTTAACTGGCACTGGCGGAGGCTGTAGATTGCTTCCGCTGGAGTGCTGGGGACAAGACTCATGGCTAAAATCCTTCAGGAATGCCGCTAGAGGTTGGCTTACAAGAAGTTAGGGCTTTCAATGAATGATTGACTGCTTGTGTGAATGTTGTACCAGCGGTGATCGCTTCTTCAATCTGCGCTGCCCATTGTTCTGCATTCCTCCAGTCAATTCCGTTCATTAGCTGGTGTTGCCGTAGTTGGTAACACAGCTGCACGGCTGGATTTACCTCTTCAGGTGCAGCTATTAGAGATTCCAAGGGAGAAATACCCTTTCGACCCGGCTTTTTGATAATACGAATGGGTTCTCCTTCTTTGCGTTCAATTTCTGCGTTTGCTAGTTCGGCACAGAGGGGAGTGAAGGCATCGCGCAGAAGTTGATCGTCAAGGGCGATCGCATCGGGTAGCCAGTGTTGTTGCCCTTCATAGACGACAAGTCGTTTGTTAGTTGTGCTGGTAGCCATGGCAATTAGAACAATGAAATTTGGGTTTGACTATTGCTGCTTGGTTTAGGGGTGGTAGAAATGACTTTGCTCGTTTGGGTTTGAGGCTGGATTGTTCGTTGAGGAGGGATTTTGGCAGTTTGAGTCTGAGCGATGTTACGGCGAATTTGGCGGTTGGGAAAATCAGCTTTCAGGTCGTCTAGCAGTTGGGCGATCGCAGGTGGGAGCGAACCCAATTTTTCCTGAGTCAGCATTGCCACAATAGGAAAATCCCCATGACTGCTGGCAGCTAACAGCACAGGTCTACCCCCTGGTTGTCCTGTGTTGGGCAACAGAGTAATCACAACCTGAACTTTACACTGCTCGAAAATATAGGGTTCTGATTCTGACTGAGTAGGGGATGTAGAGTTTGAGGATTCCTCATCGGCAAAAGCTTCTACTAAATCATCTTCATCAGTTTGTTCTTCGTCGTCAGTTGCCGAATTCAAGAGTTTCAAAAAGTCGAGTTGTCCTGCTTCGTATCGCTCTCGATCGAACAACAACCCAAGAGAATGAAAGCGTTCTTCAGCCGTCTTTTTTGCCATTAGTACTTTTGGCGATCGCGTCCAATTTAGCTGCCGTCGCTGTTAAGTTTGCGGCGGCGAT
>JAAUQZ010000250.1 GCA_012033355.1 Leptolyngbyaceae cyanobacterium RM1_406_9
ACTTACTAAATAACTTCGACGATCCGTTGACAACAGGATTGGTTGCTCGCTTTGAGCTATTCAACACTTCCTTACGCGGTGGAGTTACTAATGTTGTGCTGTTTGATCAGCCGGGGGCAGGCGCTCCGTTGACTGTGCAAAACTTCCGAAATTATGTCAATCGTGGAGCCTACAGGAATTCCATTATCCATCGCTCTGTTCCTGGTTTTATCGTTCAGGGAGGTGGCTTTACGGTTGATGGACTGGGTGATGTACTAGAACAAACTCCTGCAAGCGGGGTCGATGCGGTAGACGTAATTCCAACGAATGCTCCTGTACGCAATGAGTTTAGTGCAGGTCGCTCTAACCTGCGTGGCACGATTGCAATGGCTAAAGTGGGCAACAATCCCAACAGTGCGACGAGCCAATGGTTCTTTAACCTTGCTAACAACTCTCGCAACCTGGATAACCAGAACGGTGGGTTTACCGTCTTTGGTCAGGTGCTTGGGAGAGGCGATTTGAACGTGATCGATGCGATCGCCGCTCTGCCCGTCTTTGGAGCTACAAATTTCTTTGGTCAGTCTGCCTTCACCGACCTGCCATTAAGCGTTGCAAACCCCAACCGTCCAACCTTGAGCGGCGATGAGAATTTAGTCCGCTACCGCAGCATTACAGTTTCTCAAGTCAACGAGTTACAGTTCAGAGTTGTCAACAACTCCAACCCTAACCTGCTGAGTGCAGTAGTTCGCAACAATCAGCTTCGACTCAATTACCGTCCAGAGCGAGTGGGAATAGCTGCAATCACAATCCGCGCAACTAATTTACTGGGAGACACCATTCAAGACACATTCTCCGTAACGGTTGCAAGCAAAAGGGCGACTGCCGGGGCTGACTATCTCATAGGCACAAACAGAAATGATGTAATTCGAGGATTGGCAGGCAACGACCAGATCTCAGGATTAAATGGAAGCGATCGCCTGCTCGGTCAGGAGGGTGCAGACAGACTCGCTGGCGGTACGGGCAATGATTTTCTCCAGGGTGGAGCAGGAAACGATGTGATAAACGGCGGAGCAGGAAACGATCGGATTGCTGGGAATGCTGGCAGAGATCGGATCACTACAGGAGGCGAGCGAGACACTATCCTCATAGGTCGCGGGGAAGGATTAGATATCGTCACAGATTTCACAGATGGTTTCGACAGAATTCAACTAACCGGACAATTATCGTTTGGGCAGCTAACCCTTCGTCAACAGCGCAATGACACACTCATTCAAGTGGGCAGTACTAATCTTTTGACGCTAAAAAATGTAAACGCCAACCTGCTGACCCAAGCAGATTTTGTGGCGTGAGGAGTTACATCAAATCCAGTTAGGGACTTGCATAAAAATAAAGTCTCATTTTTTTAAGGCGCGGCGGAGCCGCGCCTTAAAAAAATGGGATCTTAAATAAACGCAGATCCCTTAGTAATGTAGCAATGCAGGTTAGCTTGAGCAAAGCGGAACCCAACAAAGGGTCTGTGCCAGTGTTGGGTTCCGCGACGCTTCACTCAACCTGCAAAATTGTGAATCTATATTCTTCGGGTAGAATTAACTCGTCTTAACCATCAGCACGGATATTAGTAGGCAAGGTTGCAAACCGCAGTGAAACCTGGCGCTTTAATCAAACTAGAAATAGGAAATTTGGTTAATCCAATGCAAACCCAAGACCCTACGCAAACTCAAAGTATTCAGGTGGAAGACGATCGCACGGGGCTAGAGGTTGAAACCCTCAGACGTGCCCTAGCCGACAATTTGGTTTACATTCAGGGCAAGTTTCCCAGCTATGCTACCCAGAACGATCTTTACATGGCGCTGGCTTACACGGTGCGCGATCGCCTGCTTCAGCGCTGGCTCAACACCACCACTACTCACCATAAACCAGATGTGAAAGTCGTTGGCTATCTGTCAGCCGAGTTTTTGATGGGTCCCCATCTAGGAAACAACCTGATTAACCTGGACATCTACGAACCTGTACGTCGGGCTGTCGAAGAGTCAGGTCTAGATTTGCAAGACTTACTCAGTCGAGAAGAAGAACCAGGACTGGGCAATGGCGGGTTAGGGCGTTTGGCTGCCTGCTATATGGATTCCCTGTCCAACCTGGAGATCCCTGCGATCGGCTATGGTATTCGCTATGAGTTCGGTATCTTTGACCAGGAAATTCGAGATGGCTGGCAGGTCGAAATCACCGACAAATGGCTACGCTACGGCAACCCCTGGGAAATTGCTCGCCCCGAAGAAACCGTTGAAGTCAAATTTGGCGGACATACCCAACCCTACCACGATGACAACGGTAGGTTTCGCGTTCGTTGGGTGCCCAACCAAATTGTTAATGGTGTTCCCTATGACACCCCAATCACCGGATATAAAAACAACACCGTCAACACCCTCAGGCTTTGGAAGGCAGAAGCGCCAGAATCCCTTTGACTTTCAAGCTTTCAACAAAGGAGACTATTATGGTGCAGTAGATGAAAAGATGAGTTCCGAAAACATCACCAAAGTGCTTTATCCTAACGATGAACAGATTCAGGGAAAGCAACTGCGGCTGATTCAACAGTTTTTCTTTGTCTCCTGTTCGCTACAAGACATCATTCGGATTCATTTACAGTCAGGCAAGACACTAGAGACTCTGCACGAAAAGTTCGCGCTGCAATTGAATGATACTCATCCGGCGATCGCTGTTGCAGAGCTAATGCGCCTGCTCGTAGACGAACACCTCGTAGATTGGGATAGAGCCTGGTACATCACCCAAAACACGCTTAGCTATACCAATCACACCCTTCTACCAGAAGCTTTAGAACGCTGGTCTTTGAGTCTGTTTAGTAGCCTTTTGCCTCGACATCTGCAAATCATTTACGAAATCAACAGTCGCTTCCTGGATGAAGTGCGAATGAAATACCCTGGTGATGTAGCACGAGTCGCCCGTATGTCACTGATTGATGAAATGGGAGAGAAATATATTCGTATGGCTCATCTTGCCAGTGTGGGAAGTCACGCCATTAACGGAGTAGCTGCCCTGCACTCGGAGTTGCTGAAGGAAACCATATTGCGTGACTTCTATGAGTTTTCGCCAGAGAAGTTTAGCAATAAAACAAATGGAGTCACGCCCCGCCGCTGGATTGCGTTGAGTAATCCTAGATTGACCAAATTGATCTCTAGCAAAATTGGCGACAACTGGATTAAACATCTAGAAGACCTGAGACAGTTGGAATCTTTTGCCGACGATGCTGGCTTCCGTCAAGCGTGGCGACAGATCAAGCAAGAAATCAAACAAGATCTGGCAACTTACATTCACCAGCGAACTGGGGTCACGATACATCCCGAATCGCTGTTTGACGTTCAGGTAAAGCGAATCCATGAATACAAGCGCCAGCACCTGAATGTGCTGCACATCATTACGCTCTATACCCGCATCAAGCACAATCCAGACCTGGAAACTACACCGCGCACCTTCTTGTTTGGCGGAAAAGCAGCGCCCGGTTACTTTATGGCTAAGCTGATCATCAAACTAATCAATTCTGTGGCAGATGTGGTGAATCACGACCCGGATGTGCGCGATCGCCTCAAGGTTATCTTCCTGCCTGACTACAATGTTACCTTTAGCCAGCGAGTTTATCCTGCGGCTGAGCTTTCCGAGCAGATTTCCACCGCAGGTAAAGAGGCTTCTGGCACAGGTAACATGAAGTTCTCCATGAATGGCGCACTCACCATTGGCACACTCGACGGTGCCAATGTAGAAATCCGAGAAGAAGTCGGCGCAGAAAACTTCTTTTTATTCGGCTTAACCACCGATGAAGTAAATGACTTGAAGTCCAAAGGCTACAATCCCTGGGACTACTACCACAGCAACCCTCAACTGCGTGAAGTGATTGATTTGATTGCTACAGGGCATTTCTCTCACGGTGATGTTAACCTGTTCAAACCGCTGCTAGATTCACTGCTGCATCACGACCCTTATATGCTGTTTGCCGATTATCAGTCGTACATTGACTGTCAGGACAAAGTGAGTGAAGCCTATCGAGATCAGGATAACTGGACTCGTATGTCCGTTCTTAACACAGCACGGATGGGCAAGTTCTCTTCCGATCGCGCCATTCGAGAATACTCTCAGGAGATTTGGAACGCTCAGCCCGTCCCTGTCGAACTGCGGGAATATGTTCAGGCAACCGCAGGATTGAGAAATAACGGTGGTTGAGGAGGAGTGCCCCATTAGTGATACATTTTGGTATTACCAATCCCCTCTTCTACTCCAGCTAATCACTGTATGTTCGCTTTCCTATTTACCCTCGCTCAGGCTATTCCTACCCCGCCGCCACCAGAACCCCAGGAATTTGTGCTTCCTCAGGAAGTTCGATCGCTTCCAGGTGGGCTTGATCAAATTCCCATGTTTAACAGCAACAGTCCAGAACTGGTGCAGACAGAAGGAATTTTGCTTTCAACTTTTCCAGCGGCGGGAATGGATCAGCCTGACGCTCACTTAAATTTTCCATTTGAAGGACGGTTCGATCTATTTGCTCACCACGTTTACCGGGCACCATCCCCGGAAGAGTTGACAAGCCTGTATCTAGGTGTGATTGTTCATAATCCGGGCAGTCAGCCCGTAGCAGTCGATGTGTTGCAGGCTGCCACCTATTTGAGCCAGCCGGATGCTCCTTTTATTGACTTGCCCGCCTGGGTAGAAAATCCTTTGGGAGAAGTGTATGCCGGGCCCGGTAGCCGCGCCATGAGTGACATTCTGCGAGGGCAACGGCAGGAGGGCTTTTCGCCTCAAGTCGTGATCCCGGCGGGGGGCTATGAAATGCTGCTCAATGTACCTATTCCGGTCGAAACGCTTGACCCGCCCATCAATGGACGCTCTACCCTGATGCGCCTGCGAAGTAACGGACGGATCCACGTGGCTAGTCTGGCGCTGTTTGCCCGTGAAGATGAAGCAGGAAATGAGCAGGCTCCAACACTAGATGAGTGGCGATCGCTCGTTCAAACCGGAGGGCTAGCCGGGGCACGCGATCGCCCTCCTACCCCACTCAACCAAACCGAGGGACAGGTAATTTACGGACGAGTCGCTGGAGTGGCTCAAGGTTCTATCTGGGAAGCTCAGGTCGCGGATAGTTCCGACGCGCTCACGCTGACCATTCCAGCGGCAGGCGAAGCTTTTTCCTACGGACTTAGCACCCTGGTAGCAGGCAGGCTGGGCACAGACCAGGTGCAGACCGCCCCCATGCTAGTGCGCTACCCGGATACGGCTTATCAAGCTCACGGCAACTATGCGATTCAATATAGTCTTTCACTGCCATTGCATAACCCAACTGAACAGACTCAGCAGGTGGCGATCGCCCTGCAAACTCCGATCAAGGAAGACCTGCTAAGCCAAAACGGGCTGCGCTTCTTTGAGCCATTGCCCACCCAAACCTTCTTTCGAGGAACGGTGAGAGTGCGCTATACCGACGACCGGGGGCTACCCCGAACGCGATACATTCATCTGGTGCAGCGGCGCGGACAGCAGGGTGAACCGTTGGTGATGCTGGAAATGCCAGGGGGCGATCGCCGTCTGGTTCAGGTTGACTTTCTCTATCCGCCTGACGCTACTCCACCCCAGGTATTAACCGTTCAAACCCTGGAGGCAGAAGCGCCTTTGTGAGGTTCTTGTAAGATTTGCGATGTCTCAAGCAATCATCCAGGCACAGGTGAGAATGCCGACTGCAAGGGTGCCGACAATGGCCTGCTGATGCTCACGCCAGACGCAGCTCCAGCTAGACTGCATCAGGGCGATCGCGGCTCGACGTTCGCGGCTCAGTTCTGCCATGAGTTCAGGTACCCTTGCATTGACCTCTGTTAAGGAAACTTCACCTCGCTGATAGGCAGCTTCCAGTTCGTCTAGCTTGCGCCAGTAATCTTTCGTTGCGTCTAATAGATTAAACATCTGAAACCTTAAACCGTGACATTCGTTTGTTAACTTCTGTAAAGAATGTTAACTTAACGACTTGTCGGGTTCGCTCAGCAAAAAGGTAGAGTTTTCTCTTGCTTCAAGCCACGATTGAAATTTGATTGACACTCAGCGCTGGATTGCCTGTGAAGGTGGCGATCGCCACTGCCGCCCCGCTGCCCGTGCCATCTCGGTCAAACCTCAGCACCCCGTTGCTGTACAAGAAGTTTGCGCTGCTGCCAATGGGAGTGTTTCCCTGAACCAGAATTCCTCTAGTAGAAGCGATGCCATTGGTCAGGGCAACGCCTGCCGTTAGCCCGCCCCCAAAGCCAGAAGCCGAAATTTGCAAAAGGTCGTCTGTGCCAAAGTCGGTAATGGTGTCGCCGCCTTCGTTAGGGCTACGGTAGACGAAAATGTCGCTGTTGCCTCCTCCAGTCAGGCGATCGCCCCTCTGCCACCCTCAATGACGTTTACGCCAGCGTTGCCAGTCAGTCCATCCGCAAAAGCCGTGCCAACCAGGTTTTCGATGCTGCTGAGAGTGTCCTGACCGTTAAACAAGATTCCTTGTCTGGCGATCGCGTCGTACCATTGGCGACCCATTTTGTCATACCCCTCTGCGCTGGGGTGCAGTCCATCTGAGATAATGTCACCCGAAGTTAGGCTGCCACCTACATTTACATAAGAGACTCGCTTTCCTTCGGCAGCTTTAGCTTCAACCAAATCAGGTAAAATCTGGTTAAACTCTGCACCTTTGGTAACTCGATCTTTTTTAACTCGGGTAGATTGGACCAGTGGGGCAATAGAGCTAACCAATAAATGAGCATTGGGCAGGCGCTCAGCAAACTCATCAATTAGTATTTTGAGGTCTGTTTCCATCTGCTCTACAGTTCTCTCACCCGTATCATTTGTTCCAATCATGATGAGAACAACATCAGGACTGTAGCTCTCTAGAAACCCAGGAGCATCCACCAAATCGGTTATCTGACCGATTTTCCAGCCAGGATGTCCTTCATGGTCTTTATCAATGTTGTCAGGACCACTAGATAAAGAACCTACAAAATCGACTCTTACACCGTTCTCTGTTAGCTTTCTAGATAGCTCAATTCGATAAGCTCCGGGTCTGGGTAACTCCCTGTGTTCGCCAGCAGTGATTGAATCTCCTACAGGCATGATTTTGGGTAAGGACAAACCACCGTGAGCAAGTTTTAATACTTTGCCGGTACTGAGGTCTGCGACGACTCCTTTAGTAAATTGGGCGTAATCAGCCGTGTCTTCTCCCTCTCCACCGTTCAACGTATTGCTACCTGCGCCACCCAGCAAAACGTCGTTCTCCGCAGTGCCATCGGAGGGGGTACTGCTACCTGGAGGAACTGAGTCAGAAAGATTGACTTGAAAGGTTCCAATTGTTCCAGCAGCGACTGCACTACCTTTGTTGTCTTTGACCTGATTAGCCTGCACTGCGATTGTGTAGCTACCGTTGTCCACCGGATTCCAGGTGCCACCAGGAGCATCAATACGATAGGTGACAATACGCTGGGTGCTGTTTGTATCCGGTTCACTCCGAACGAAAGTAGCAAACTGATTAAATCCGTTGGGACCGGTTACGCGGATATCGTTAGAATCGAGGCTAGATAGGGCGATCGCCACATTATCTGCATACGTAACCTGAATGTAAGCTGAGCCGCTGTCCAGAACAATGGTTGGCGCTTCAAAGGATTGAACGGTTGGAGCCGGATCAACTGGAACCGGATCAACTGGAACCGGATCAACTGGAGCTGGAGGATTTGCGACTCTGACGCGAAAGTAGCCTAAACTCCCTCTTCTCACCAGGTTGCCGCTGGTGTCCTTGACCCTGCTTCTATACATGGACAGTCGATAAATGCCGTTGTCCGTCGGGTTCCAGGTACCACCTGCCGCTCTGAGGCGATACGAGACAAGCGCAACTTTATCGTTACTGCCAAATCTTGTACTGACAAGCGTAGCAAGTTGCCTGTAGCCATTTGGTCCGGTCACTAAAATGTCTCTTCCTACTACACTAGAGCGGCTGATTCGCACGTTGTCCCGATAGGTGACGGTAAAGGTATGCGTCCGGCTGCCCAACAGATTTACACTGGTAGCCCGAAGGGTCGCTGTAGGAGACAGTAAGTCTCTTATAACCCTCCGAACCACACGAGGTTGGGCGGAATTCGATCTAGCTTGATTATTCGATGCCATAGTTTTTCAGATCTATTGATAGTGCCTAGCTCTAGCAATTTGCACAGCCTGATTTGCAGCCACGAAATGGCTTCGTTGGCGCTCAGCGTGCAGTGCTTATGTATCTTCGTAAATTGGACTGATTGAGATGCTTACAGCCATTTTTGAATGGGTAAGCCGCAGCGTAGGGGCGGTGCGAACCGCCCCTACCCAGGTTTTGTGGGTTGTG
>JAAUQZ010000251.1 GCA_012033355.1 Leptolyngbyaceae cyanobacterium RM1_406_9
CCCCCTCACTCCCCCACTCCCACTCCCCTTCCCCTCCCCTCCCCACCATCCTGTTTACCGTAAAAGACACTGGCATCGGCATTCCCGCTGACCGAATGCACTACTTGTTTAAATCCTTCAGCCAGGTTGATGCTTCTATTACTCGGCAGTATGGCGGCACTGGGCTAGGGCTGGCAATTAGCAAGCAGCTTAGCGAAATGATGGGAGGACAAATGTGGGTAGAAAGTGGGGGTGAACTGGCAGGCAATCCACCGTCACAGTGGAAACAAGCATGGAAAATGCAGCCGTGGGAAGAACAGCCTCAATCCTCAGATCCTTTATTTGGGCAGGGAGCAACTTTTTATTTCACCATTCATGCGACTGCTGTTGATTCATCTCTTGCCTCTGATACGGATATTGCTCAACTTCAGCCGCAGCTTACAGGCAAACAGCTTTTAGTGGTGGATGATAGCCCCATCAATCGCCAAATTTTAGTCTTGCAAGCTCAGTCGTGGGGCATGGACGTTCACGCTGTTGCATCAGCGGAGGAGGCGCTCTCTGTTCTGGAAGCAAAACAGCCGTTGGATTTGGCGATCTTAGATATGCAGATGCCTCAGATGGATGGCTTGAGTTTGGGGGCAACGATTCGGCGGCAGGCAGGCTATCAAAATTTGCCGCTGGTGCTGTTGACCTCGATGGGTAAGCCAGACAACATGGCGGCGGTATCTGCTGAATTTGCGGCTTGTCTAACCAAACCTGTGAAGCAATCGCAGCTTTACAATGCTCTGATTTGCGTGTTGGGGATGCAGCCTGTAGTGATTAAGCCATCGCAGCTTGTGCTAAAGATTAACCCCCACTTAGCAGAACAGCATCCGCTGAGGATTTTGCTAGCTGAGGATAACTTGGTTAACCAAAAAGTTGCGTTACTCATGCTGCAACGGTTGGGATATGGGGCAGATGTGGTTGGGAATGGGCTGGAAGCGCTGGAAGCGTTGCAACGTCAGGAGTATGATCTAGTCTTGATGGATGTGCAGATGCCAAAGATGGATGGACTGGAGGCAGTTCGCAAAATTCATCAGAACTACTCAGCGGAGAAAACTCCCCGAATTGTGGCGATGACGGCAAATGCGATGCAGGGCGATCGCGAGGAATGTTTACAGGCGGGCATGGATGACTACATCAGCAAGCCAATTCAGATGCAAGACCTGATTCGGATATTAACCGAGCCGCATCGCTCAGGCTTTGGGTCTACCTCTGAACCTGTGATTGATGCGAAGGTGCTAGAAACCTTTCGAGCAATGGCAGGAGAACAAACTGAGGCAATTTTGACGGAACTGATTGATTGCTATTTAGAGGAAGCCCCAAAGCTTCTAGAAGCCATTCAGACGGCGATCGCCCAGTCTGATGCAATTGCCCTGCGCCGCGCCGCTCATACGCTCAAGGCAAACAGTATGACGTTGGGGGCGATCGCCTTCTCCAATGCCTGCAAGGAACTAGAACTGTTAGGACATACCTGTAGCTCTAAAAACGGCTCTCAAGAGCATTCTGAAAACAGCCCAAATGCTAATCAGAATGACTGTTTAGCGCAGGGGCGCGTTCAGGCTGCTCAACTGGAGCTAGACTATCAGCAAGTCAAATCTGCCTTGCAGCTCGAACGTCACCAGGAGCAGGCAACATGACTGTGGCAGCAACGTTTGAACCGCCCCTCGTGCTGGTCATAGACGACGACAAACTGACCCGACTAGAACTGCGTTTAGCCATGACGCAAGCCGGATATCGGGTTGCCGAAGCAACGGACGGCAGGAAGGGTCTAGCCGTTTTTGAGCAAACCCGTCCGGCAATTGTGCTGCTTGACGCACTCATGCCTGTGATGGATGGCTTTGACTGCTGCCGTCAGCTTCGAGCGATGCCAGAGGTCGAGGATATTCCCATCCTAATGATCACCAGCCTGGAAAATCAGGAGTCGGTAGACTATGCCTTTGAGGTTGGTGCAACGGACTACATCACCAAACCGATTCATTGGGCAGTGCTGCGGCAGCGGGTGCGACGGCTGATCGAAGCGCATCAAAATACCCAGGAATTGAAGCGACAGAGTTTGCGATCGCAGCTTTTTGCCGACATCACCGTCAAGATTCGTCAATCGCTGCATCTCAGCCAAATTTTGCAAACCACCGTGACGGAAGTGCAAAAAATTCTGCAAGCCGATCGGGTGCTGATCTACAAGCTAGAACGCCAGAGCAGCAGAGCTATCACCGAAGCTTTAGGTGCTGGATGTGAATCTGTTTTAGCGCAAACCCTCTACCCCAGACCGCTCTCTGAAGAGTTTCAGCAACGCTATCAGCAGGGACAATTTTGGGCGATCGACGATGCTGAGAAAGACAATATGCCGCCTGAGCTGGCTGAGTGGTTTCAGCAATTTCAAATCAAAGCAAAACTAGTGGTGCCAATTTTGCTCAAAAATGAACTGTGGGGACTGCTGGTCGTGCATCAGTGCACCAGTCCAAGAGTCTGGAGCAGCTTTGAGATTGAACTATTGCAGCAGTTGTCAGACCAGGTCGGAATTGCGCTGGCCCAGGCAAGGCTATTAGAGCAAGAAAGCCACCAGAGCCAAGAGCTAGTTCGCTCTAATGCTGAGCTAGAGCAATTTGCCTACGTTGCCTCCCACGACCTGCAAGAGCCGCTGCGAATGGTCGCTAGCTATGTTCAGCTTTTAGAGCGGCGATATCAAGACCAGCTTGACCAGAATGCCCGCGACTTCATTGCCTATGCGGTGGATGGCACGATTCGGATGCAAGAATTAATTCAAGCGTTGCTCAGCTATTCTCGCATCGGGACACGTGGCAAAGAGTTTCACCAGGCTGACTGTCAAAGCGCCCTCGCTCGCGCTCTGGAAAATTTGAGACTGGCGATCGCCGAAAGCGAAGCCGTGATCACTCACGATCCGCTGCCTGAACTGATGGCAGACTCGATTCAACTCACCCAGCTTTTCCAAAACCTGCTGAGCAATGCGATTAAGTTTCGCAGCGATCGCCCTCCAGTCATTCACATTGGCGCTGTCCAGAAAGATGAGTCCTGGCTATTTTCCGTTCAGGATAATGGAATTGGCATGGAAACTAGGCATGGCGATCGCATCTTTGCCATCTTCCAGCGGTTACACAGCCGCGCCAAATATCTCGGCTCTGGGATTGGTCTTGCCATCAGCAAAAAGATTGTAGAGCGTCACGGGGGGCAAATCTGGGTAGAGTCTATTCCTGGAGAAGGCACTACCTTTTACTTCACCCTTCCACTGGGCGATCGAGCAACTGTTTGACCTGCAAACTTAACCTTCAATCCCTTCAACTCCGCGTTGCTCAATCGTTTTTCTAGCTTTTTCGGCACGGGTTGCGGCTTCTGCCATGACTTCTGGCATATTTTCCAGCATTTCCCCTGGATAGTTTTCTAGAACTTTGGTGGAAAGAGAAATTCGCCGCTTCACGTCATCCAGGTCAATAATCACCGCTTTAATGGGTTGCCCGACCTCAAACCCCGCATTGAGTGAGGCGACATAATTCTTACTCACCTGATTGATGTGAATCAACCCAGTCATGCCATCAAAGTCTACAAACAAACCAAAGGGCTTAATGCCAACAATTTTGCCTTCTACAAGCTGCCCAATTTCAAGCTGCCCCAGGCTTGCTGCTTGTGCCGCCTGACGCTGAGAAACCACTAGCTTTTTGCGGCTGGGGTCAACCTCTAGAAACGCAACGGTTAGCGCTTTGCCGACTAAAGATTCCAGGTTGTCTCGCTCGACGAGGTGCGATCGCGGAATAAACCCCCGCAGCCCCAGCACATCCACCGTTACGCCACCCTTATTCAGCCCATTCACCCGTGCCTGCACGGTCTTGCCACTCTCCTGCATTTCGGCAAACTGCTGCCACAATTGCTTAATCTGCATCTGCCGAATCGAGAGCGTCACCTGCCCCTCAGCATTTTGCTCTTTAATAATCATAAACTCCCGCTCTTCATGCAGCGGCAGCGTTTCAGACAGGTCAGTAACCCGCCTGAGCGAAACTTCTTCGAGGGGCAAAAATGCTGCGGATTTGCCGCCAATGTCAACATAAACGCCATCACTCTCATAGCTATAGGCTTTACCACGCACCACCTGTCCTGCCTGGAACTGGTAGTCGTGCTGTTCGAGGGCTTTGGCAAAGTCGTCAGAGGAAAAGGACAAGTCAGCCTCCTGGAAACCGATCAGTCATTGATTTGCCAGAGGAGCATTCACTGAGCGTGAGTCACCACAAGCAATTGAGTCTTTTCAATATAATCAATTCTCGACAGATTCGGCAGGGAGTCTTTACGTAAAAATGATGTTTATGTCTGCTAGCCAATAAGACAGACTCAATTCTAAGAACAGTCTGAAGTTGATTAGGTTATCTGAGAGCTTGCACCAGATTGGTCTGTTGCCCGATGCCCCGCCCTGGAATCAATTCCGGGCTAAAAGCTTAAGTCAGTTAAAACTGACTAAAATGCCCTCTAGAAGATCAGTTCAACTCGTTTTAACGAGTTTTAGCTTTGAGCCTGAGATTGATCTCAAGGCTTTAGTGCAATCCTTCCTGCCACTAGTGCAAGATCTCAGTTATGCTAACGCTAACCTAACCTGGATTAATGCTTTGAGAATTGCCCCATGACTCAAGAAAATTTAGAGTCTACAAGACAGGTTAAAGCTCTTGTTGAGCAAGCCCGAAAAAAAGCAATAGATAGACGGTATCAAGAAGCTTCTGCTGATCTTGATCAAGCTATTCAACTGAATCCTGCTGATGAAACAGCACATTTGATGCAAGCAAATGTTCGAGTGATGCTTGGCGATTTGCATGGAGCCGTTAAAAGTTATGAGAAAGCTCAGGAAACTTATCTGAATAAGGGAGAAAGGCAGAAGGCAGAAATATTAGAGCAGCCCAAGCAACAGCTTCAGCAGGAATATTCCGATAAACTTGGCATTGTCGATGCTATTGACCGTAGTGCTACGTTGGCTGATATCCCTGACCTTTCCACAGGTAGGGGAATGCGGCAAATTACAGCAAAACGAGCAAAACGGATTCTGGCATCCTTACCCTACCAACAGGATCCCGACTTTGCACAACAAACTCGATCTGGCAATGCTTTTGTCTTGAAGAATGGAGTGACGTTAACTTCAAGTCATAGCTCAAAGTATTGGACTTACTACAGTCAAGCAGGAAGAAAAGCTCACCTGGAATTTCTTGCTAATTTTGATAAGGAAGAATCGTCAATGAATTTTCTCCGCCCCTGGTCAACAAGACGCGGTATTGAAACTACGGACTATAACAACTTTGTAATCCTGGTTCGCGCTGGATTGAGTAGTCTTGCTGATTTCCTAAGTGCGCGTGCTGTTGAAACTGTTCCAGATCCAATTGGTCAAACAGTGACAGTAGGTAATGAGAATGCCTTTGCCTTTCAACTTCAGGAACATCCCTGGTCTATCGTGATTGGTACTTCCGCAGTAGAGCAACTACCAGTCCCCCTCTCTCAAACGCTTGGGGTTGATGTTATTGCATATACTTGTAGTGATACAGCGGGCTGCATCGGGTATGAACTATACAGGCAAGGAACAGTAGTTGAGGAGTATGCTGCTGGGTCAGATGAACCGCTCCACTTCCATTCAAATATCCGTCAGGTTGACGATATGCTCCTGGAGGACTGCTATGTTTTCATAGAGGAGTTTTTTCTAGACCATGATGCCTATGAGCCAGGAATATCTTATCAGCAGTTTTTTGATATCGCTTATCCACAGTTCCGCTTGCAGCCAAACTCAACTGTAACGATACGATCACCAGAGTTTAGGCTGGTTCTTTCTGGTAGCCCAGATGCGGTCAGCGTTCCAGAATTTGAGCGAGTTTACTTTTGTAGATTGGCTTAACAGGTTGCGGAAGAGGTAAAAATTACATGATTAGAGCAGGTAAGCATAGAGAGCGATCGCCCCAACCCCATCCAAAACTACCGTCCAAATAGCTAATTAGTAGTCAGTTGCAGCAGCAGCATGGGAAAAGTCGGTGAGAGATGCACTGTGAAACAGTTCTCTCTTGGAAGTATTGCCTTGATCCCGAAATCCAAATAGGACTGTCTAATCAGATCTGCCCTTCTTAAAAGGAACCCGGAACCCAAAACTGCAAAGCTCTGAAAGGACTAAAATCTCTGTAATTGATCGTCCAAACGGGACAGCGGTAACGGAAGGCAATAGTAATAACTGCGGCATCTTCTAAACTGCCACGCCAACCTAAAAGGCTTTTGCTTAGAGTTTGGAGGTCAGATAGATCCTCTTTTTGGATGGGAACAGTGTAGCGCTGCGTAACCATCACTTCTAAAGTTTGTTGAGCCAAATTTAGGCTAACTCGCTGTAGCAGCCACTTATAAACCTCAAACACTACAGGTATCGGTGTGAGAACTAGGGTCTTGCTGGCGTTTAATTGCTCGAATCCTGCGACACATTCTGCGTGTTGTGGATCTTTTGCATAAAACAACGCGATTAGAGGGCCTGCATCAATAACCAACTGCTTCAAACCAAATCCTCTGCTCGTTCGCTTGCGTTTCGAGGAGATTCAGCCACAATGCCTGATAGTGCCAAAAGTTCGGACAGATCTCTAGGATGAAGTTTCATCTCTAAAACATCCATAACCAGGCTAGATAGCGTTTCGTCTGGATGTTCTCGAAGATATTGATCTAAATGCTGTGCCAAGCTTTCGGATAACTCGACCGTTCGTTGAATCGTCATATACTATTGCTAGCCACTTTTCTAGTTAGAAATATTCTAATAGCTCTCGTTGAAGTGTTGGTGTAGACCCTCCATCTCACAGTGTCCTGGATGCACTAGCTCTAAAGGCACTACGCCAGACGCTATTAAAAGGAAAAAGATTCGATTGGCGATCGCCCAATCTAGCCCCGATTCTGGCGGCACTTGCCCTGTATGCCTGGTATCAAGCAGCTCAAAAAGCTCAATGGAAAAACCTGATCGATGTTCAGCAAGTTTATCCAAAGGCTGAAGCAGTTGGAAATTTCACAGTTTTCAACATCAAGGGAAATCGATACCGACTCATCGTTGATCTGCTTTATTCGTCTCAAAGAATTTACATCAAATATATTTTGACTCACGCTGAGTATGACAAGGACCGATGGAAAGATGACCCATACTTTTGATGCACAATCCTATACGGACTTGTTAATTCGATATCAGCCTAAACCGATCGTAACTGAATCAGAAAATGATCGGGCGATCGCCCTTGCTCAAGAACTTGAACATCGCTCCTTAAGAACCCCAGAGGAAGAGGTGTTTCTAGAGCTTTTAATTACTTTAATTGAAAAGTTTGAAGCTGAAAATTACCCTATTCTACTGGAACTTCCAGTTCAATTTTGCATCACCTCCTGGATGCAAAAGGTCTAGATGAAACTGGCTTAATTCCAATCTTGGGAACGGAAACAGCAGTATCAGAAATTCTCACGCATCAAAGACCTATCCAACTGGATGAAGCCAGAAAACTCGCTCAGTTTTTTCATGTAGAGCTTGATCTATTTCTCGATTTGAGTTGATTGCTTAATGAGAGCGATCGCTGCCGACCAACACCGTGAAATCTTGGGCTGTAATGCTGGTCAGTGAGAATTAATCGGTTAAAGGCAGTCTTAGCCTAAGAGCGTAGTTGAAATGGTTGCTTCTCGTCAAGGTGGGAAGCTATGAATTTTTGAGGAAGTAAGGGGGGCGATCGCCTTCGCGCAGGTATTTTTGCTAGAAATTGTAAGCAAAAACAGGTTTAAGAGTTTAAAACCTGATTTTTAAACTCAAAACAAGGTTTACAAGTTTAAAGACCTGTTTTTAAACTTCAAAACAAGGTTTAAGAGTTTAAAACCTGGTTTACGAATTCAAAATCAGGTTTACGAGTTCAAAATCAAGTTTTTGAGCTTAAAACCTGATTTACAAACTCAAAATCTGATTTGCGACTTTGTAATCAGGTTCCTCAAAAGAATTTGTACAAGTCCAACTCGTTAGGATGCTCTCGTTGGAGCGAGAATGTTTAACCTGAGGATAACCTTGATGCGATCGCCCTCAATCCAGTGCTAGATCTTTTTCTAAGAATTTTTCAAAAGCTCAATGAATTCTTTAACGGTTAAATCTGCATCGTTGAGGATACTCTTGAGTGTTTTTAAATTGAGAATCGTACTGCCATGATAGGGTACAGTTACTTTTCTGCCTCCGGCATTCTTGTAGATTTTGTGACTTCCGCTTTGTCGAGCCAAAGCGAACCCTATCATCTCTAAGACTTTGATAACTTCTGTCGCTGAAACTCTAGGAAGTCGAGAACTCAAACCTGTACCTCCACAGTTGTCAA
>JAAUQZ010000252.1 GCA_012033355.1 Leptolyngbyaceae cyanobacterium RM1_406_9
CGATAACTTTAGGAAACATCCTGGACGGCTTCCAGCAGCTTGCCCTGATATCGATAGGTTTTTGCAAATGTTGAGCTTCAAGCACTCTCATAGGATTTTTGCCATAACGGGGTGAGGGGCGATCGCCCCTCACCTGTATTCTCACAAATTCTGAGATTGACGAGGGGGTTGAGATCTGCGACTTCTTAGGATCATGAATTAAATAACTCCGAATTCTTGCGTAGTGGTATGACCCAGCTAACTTGATGCAATAGTCCGAGGTTCGGCTCCGCTCACCCCTCAAGTTTCGGGTGCTGAGCGAGGTCAACTGTAGGATGGGCAAAGGGCATCGCCCGTGCCCATCTGTTCAAGCATTGCATTTGGATGGGCACGCTCTGCTTTGCCCATCCTACGCATAATGACTGCACGCATAATGGCTGCACAATGGCTGCACGATGGCTGCACAATGGTAGATGTGTTTTCGTTTAACTGGTGCTAACCTAATCATTTAAACAGTTTGATCTGTTGATCTGTGCAAACGAGGTGTGTATGTTTATCCCACCCGGTTTCTATCAGCATTCCGTCATGACCTCCCTGGGCAAAATGGTCTACTACACGGCTGAAGGTCAGCCCTGGGTGACGCAAGAAGTGCCCCATGCCGATGTGCCGACTCTGGTTTTCTTTCATGGGTTTGGCGGCGGCTCTTCCTCCTATGAGTGGTCTAAGGTCTACCCCGCCTTTGCCGCTGAATATCGCATTTTGGCACCCGACCTGATCGGCTGGGGGCAGTCTGACCATCCCGCCCGTGACTACAAAGTTGAAGACTATGTAACCACGCTGATTGAATTTATGGAAAAGACGTGCAGCGGCTCTACAACCGTGATTGCATCGTCTCTGACGGCGGCTTTTACAATTCGAGCGGCGATCGCCCGTCCTGAACTCTTCAAATCCCTCATTCTCACCACTGCCGCAGGGCTATCTGACTTTGGCGAAAACTACACTCGCAGCTTTTTTACTCAACTGGTCAACATTCCTGTTCTCGATCGCCTGTTCTATAGTGCCGGAGTCGCCACCAGTTTTGGCATTCGCAGCTTTTTAGAACAGCGCCAGTTTGCCCGTCCAGAGCGAATTTCTAACGAAATTGTTGAAGCCTATCTAGAGTCTGCCACTCAGCCTAATGCTGAATATGCAGCGCTTTCCTTTGTGCGAGGCGATCTGTGCTTTGACCTGTCAGAATACATGACTACACTCACCGTCCCAACGGTAATCTTGTGGGGCGAGAAATCTCAATTTACTGGCCCAGAAATTGGTCGCCGTCTCGCTGAACTCAACCCCTCAGTGGTGCAATTCCATCAGCTTACTGACGTTGGGCTAACGCCTCAGCTAGAAATTCCTGCCGTCACAATTGGCTTAATTCAAAAGTTTCTACCCGCGCCAGAGCCAGCAAATAGTCCTGAGCTTTTGGAATAACGACAGGCTCTTGGCGCATTCTCGCAATTGCTCATCGGAGGCATTGAGGGCGCGATCGCGCAGCAGTTCAACTGTTTTAGGATTGGCAAGATGGTGAGTAGGATAAGATACTCATGGAGCAATAATCTGTTGAGGTGATAGAGGTGTTAGACCGTTAATTCCTGTAAAGTCTTGAACGTTGAAGGTGGCAAAGATATCAACTTGTGCAGAGAGAGCAATTGCAGCAAGGCGAAGGTCAAATATCTTAGCCGAAGTGATATTCTTTTGAACTGCCAGAGATAGCACTTGCTGAAGAAGGCTTTCTGTGGAATAGACAATTTGAAACACTTCATTCAAGTAAGTGTTCTCAATTAATTCTTTTGCTTGCACAGCAGACAAAGGTTTGTTTTTCATTGCCACAGGATTAGTCAAGATGCGATAGAGTTCGAGTAGGTTTTGCTCAGCCAGTACTGCTTGAAATTGCCCCGCCATAACCGCTGTGAGTAAATCGGCTGAGATTATATGATACTGAGAAGAAGCATCATGGGCATAAACCAGGATATTTGTATCAAGAAATATTCGAGTTTGGCTCATAAATGTTTTCTCGGCTTAAGTATTCATCTTTAATACCAAAATTAAAGGTTGGAAAGGGATATTTTTTACCTCTAATTTGAACGATCGAAATCTCAACTTCATCCCCATCCCGAAGATTCTCCGGCAGTGGGTCAGTCAAGATGATTGCCTTATTTTTGATAAATCCTTTCACTTTGAATCCTCCATTTTAATTTTGCATTTTTAACTGCTCTTGCGCCCATTCTCGCAGTTGTTCATCGGGGTCATGGAATTAGCCAGCGTGAATCAAGCAATCTCATCTAGCTCAAGAACGTGTTCAGCCTCATAATTTTCGATTAAGACACTAATCACATCCATCATTGAGGCAAGCGGGTGGGTCTCATCTTCACCAATTTGGTCGATCAAACTATCTAGCAATTCAACTAAGTGTTCGTATTCCTGCTCAGTGTGGGGCACAAAAACCGTTTCAGCAATGGAAGACCATGCTTGAACTGTTCTGTCTAAATTGAGACTTGGCATTGTTCTTTCCACCTCTTTTCGTCATATTCTGCGTGAGTTAATACAGTCCGAATGTAAACCTTTTTCCGGTTATAGTGAATCGCAGCAATGAGTCTAACTTTGTTGCCTCCAATATTGAAAACTGTCAACTTGCCAACTTGATCAGCAGATGGAAATAATTCACGCAGTTCAACAAATGACGCAAATTCATTCTGCTTAATGAGTTTGTACCACTGAGCTAGAGCATTTTTGGCATCTGGATGAAGTTTGGCAAACTCATTGAGTCGCTTGCGAGTAATCACGTGCATATTAATTTGCTCATGTCTTCTACTCAATTTATAATTTTACATTTTTAATTGTTCCTGCACCCATTCTCGTAGTTGCTCATCGGAGGCATTGAGGGCGCGATCGCGCAGCAGTTCGATCGTTTTTGGGTGGGTAGGATAGGAAGGGGCGATTTGGGAAAGGAGTAGGATCGATCGCCCCACAAACCAACCGCAAAACTTCATGCCAGGTTTCATCATGCCAGTGCTGTCTAAACCCCTCATCAGACAACTTCCTGGGGAGGAGACAGCGCCTTACCTGGTTTACAATCGGGGCAACTTTGTTCAGGCGACGCGAGACACGCCTTTTCTGTAAATCGGTGAAATCAAGTATGCAAACCCATTCTCGATCGCATCCTAAGCTTTGAAACGCCCCTGGAAAAAGCTGTCCTAAGGGATGCGCGTAGCGCTATATAGACTAGTCAACAAGCTTTGATGAAATTCAGGTTAGCAACTTGACAAGAATGCATCTGCAAGACAATGATGTATGAGTACAGTGAAATTACGTATTAACAGATAGCACATTAAGAACTTAAGGTGCTGGAAGCAGTAGAAATACGTACCAGACAGCACCAGTTATTAGTGCTTCAGACCAGGGTTGCTTTACCAAACTAAATTTCATCTACCCGGTTTGCCCAATCTGCTCTACCTACGAATTTATTTGCCGCAATTTTTAACTGTATTCGTTGTCGTGTGTTTTATCGGCGCTTCAGTCTCTATCATTCTCAAGCAAGATCGAGAGTTCTCTCGTAATTTGAGAAGAGGATCAACCCTCAACCTAGACGTATCTGACCTGGCACAATAAGCTACTTTTATCTCTCAACAAAAACCTCGTATCTCACGCACTTACAAAGTGCTGTAAAGGGGAAAGATTTGAAGTGAAAGTAAATGCTTAAGCAATTTTTGCTGGGCAAGCAGCAGCAGATACGCCTTATTGCAGTGGAATATCTTTAAGGTTTCTAGCGCTTTTATTAAAGTGTAGAGAGTCATTTGGGCTGCTAAATTTCAAGGTGAAACGATACGGAACTGATTGAAAACCCACGCTGTTTAAATTGGATTGAAAGTTATCACCTCATGCTTACTCCAACATCCATTAGCTCACTGGAGCCTCCTGTAAAGACTTGTGAGTTAGAAGATTTCAATGAGTTGATCGAGCATATCCGATCCTGCGAACTGCAAAAGTTTACAGGGCGACTGGATCTAGATGTTAAAGAAGCCTCAAACTCATTGTGGAGCCTATTTTTTTGTGCAGGAAAGCTGACTGGAGCCGCTAGCGAGATGCATCCAACTCGTTGTTGGTATCGCCAGGCAACTCAAGTTTTTCCTCAATTTGTCCAAAATGTTTATGACCGCAAATCAGATCAGCCCCAGTGGAGCTATTTCTCTATTCAAGAGTTATTGAGGCAGGGGAAAATTTCGCAGAAGCAGTTAGGAACTGTGATTGAGGGCTGCGTCACTGAAATTTTGTTTGATATTTTCCAGCAGGATCAGCAGCGGGTTGAACGTCTGCCAGTCCAGTTAAGCTATCGTCGAATACCTCAAAAATTTCAGGACTTACTGCAAGTTCCGATTTCGGCTCAGCGAGTTTGGCTAAAAGCATCATACACCTGGAAGATGTGGCAGCAGGCAGAGTTTGACCAATATTCTCCAAATTTGGCCCCCGTTATCTGGAGTCCAGAGGAGTTACGGCAACGCACTTCGCCTACGGTCTATCAAAACGTGACTGCTTTAGTAAATGGCGATCGCACCCTCCGAGATCTGGCAGTTCGATTAAAGCAACCCCTGGTGTCGTTGACCCGTTCCATCATGCCCTACGTCAATCAAGGAATTATGGGATTGATTGAAGTTGAGGATTTTGACACGTCAGCCTCACCCAATTCTGTTGCGGCTCTTTCCTTAGCCCCATCCACTCAACGGGAACTTGCTAGACCTCTGGTCGTCTATATTGATGACAGCCGCTTTGACCGAATTGCAATGGGGCAAATTTTACTCAAAGCAGGCTACCGATTCATCAACATCCAAGATCCTTTACAGGCATTGCCCACCCTAATTGAGCAGAAGCCTGCCCTGATCTTTCTAGACCTACTTATGCCCGTCACCAATGGGTATGAGGTATGTGCCCAGATTCGCCGCGTCTCGGCACTGAAAAACACGCCAATTATCATGGTAACGAGTCGAGATGGAATCGTCGATCGAGTCCGCGCTAAACTGGTGAACGCAACAGGTTTTATTGCTAAGCCAATTGAATCTGACAAAGTACTCGCGACTTTACAGGAACATCTACCAACCGTTCAGGCTAAGCGTTACTACTCTCAACTTCAGGCGTTAAATGTGAACCGGGTTGACTGGCAAAGGCTGGGAAGCCCTGTACAACAGACCTGAATCACAGTAGGTGCATCGCTACATTGAGTTCCATTTCATGAAACACGGTACATGAACACAGTTCTTTTAGTTGAAGACAGCCGCACCGAAACCGAAGTACTTACCCGATTTCTGAAGCAGGCAGGGTTGCAGGTGGTCAGCGTTACTTGCGGTGAGGATGCTCACCGTAAGCTCCAGTTATATAAACCTGATCTGGTGTTAATCGATGTGATTTTGCCAGGGCAAAGTGGTTTTGAGCTTTGCCGTGAGCTAAAAACTAACGCTAACACTCAAAAAATTCCGGTTGTGATTTGTTCAACGAAAGGAACTGAGGCCGATAAACTTTGGGGCTTGATGTTGGGTGCAGATGCCTATATGCCTAAACCTGTTGAGCAAGAAGAATTGATCCACACTGTAATGCGACTCATGACAGTTTGACGTAGAAAAAAATCTGTATGACACTTTCACTTGATTCACTGACAGCCAACCCAATGCTGTCAGCAGCAAGTCTTGATTTGCTGGCACCGGAACTGCCGTCACCAGACCGTCGAGAACGCCTACTCCGGGTGTATTTGAGCTTACAGGACAGCGCTTTGCTGCCGCTTAAACACACTACAGAGGTAATCAGGGTAACTGGGGAAGATATTTTGCCCGTTCCTGGAATGCCTGCTTGCATTCCAGGTGTGTGTAACTGGCGAGGAGAGATGCTTTGGCTGATTGATTTGAGCCAGCTAGTCGGGTTTTCGCCGCTACCCTGGCGAAAACCAGGGATATCCCCTTTTGTAATTGTGACTGAAAATGATGACCCGGTAGGGCTACTGGTGATGCAGGTTGAAGAGGTTGAGATGCACTCTCTAGAGCAGCTTCAGCCGCCTGTAGCGGGCTTATTTTTGCCCGAACTTATGCCCTTTGTATCAGGAATTTTGCCAGGTAGTGGCACTCCTGTCTTAGACGTTTTGGCGATCGCCCAACACCACTTTGAATAATTCATCCAGCAACTCATCTAATCACTCATCAAAAGTTAATTCAACATCAAATTACCAGCGCCAATCGAAAGGAGAGCCAGTCGTGCAAAAACTTGATCCGTTTCAACAATTCATCAGTGCCCAACCCCCAACCGAGCCGACTCAGAATCCGGTTTCTGGTTCTACTTCTAACTCCATCGGAAGCAGTGGTATAAACGGCTCCATCACCAGTTACGCCGCTGCCAGTACGGCAACGGAAACAGAACTTCAATGGTTACTCACTATGGCCAGTCAAATGGGTCAAACAGAGACGATTGAAGTTTTACTAACTACTGTGGTGACAGAAGTTCAGCAATATCTCCAACTCGATCGCGTTTTGATTTACCAGTTTCAAACAGAAAACCAGGGGGTTATTTTAGCTGAAGCGGTTGTTTCTGGCTTTACTCCCATGATTGACGAAACTCTGCCAGCGATCGCCTTTGGAGCCACCAGTCAAGAGCTTTACCAGCAGCAACTAGTGATTGCTCTGGAGAGCGGCGCGAGATATCTTAGCCCACATCAGCGGCAACTGTTAGATCGATTTCAGGTAATGAACAACCTCAGCCTGCCGATTTTATTGAAAGAAGGGGTTTGGGGTTTGCTAATTGCCCAGCGGTGTGCTGTTTTACGACCCTGGAGTGAAACCGAAAAACTGGTGCTGCATCAGATTAGAACTGAGCTTCAACTGCATCTCCAGCCTTTCACGCTGTATGCACAGCGGCGACAGCAAATTAAAGTAGAAGATACTTTTGCCCAAATTCTAAAGAGAACACTGGCCTCCTCAGATACCAACACCGCACTAGCAAACCTGTGTCAGGAACTGCGGCAGTTTTACCGAGCCGATCGCGTCGTTGTATACCGATTTCATTCAGACTGGAGCGGTGAGTTTGTCGCTGAATCCGTTGGGGCAGGCTGGATTTCAGTCATTCAAGAGCAGGAAACCGATCCTAGCTTGAGATCAGCCGAGATTGTGGATTACGATCGCTGCAACACAAAGCGCATGGGTTCCCCATCCCAGCCAAATGACAATATCAAAATCCTGAAAGATACTCAGGGCGGTAGCTATGTTAGGCGGCTAGACGTAAAGCAGGTCAATGATATTTACAAAGCCGGTTTCTCCAGTTGCTACCTTGATACGCTAGAAAAATATCAGGCTAAAGCCTATCTGATTGCACCTATTTTTGAGGGCGGTGAGATGTGGGGATTGCTTGCCGTTTATCAAAATACTGGTGCTCGACAGTGGCAGGAGCAGGAAGCCACATTGCTGTCAGTTCTGGGTGAGCGGCTGAGTACGGTTTTGACGCAGTTACAGTATCTAGCTCGGCTGCAAGAAAAATCTAATCTGCTTGAAACTCAGTCCCAGCAGCTTACAGAATCGGTTGAACAAGGGGTTGCCCACAACAAACTCATTTCTAGAATCGGGCTAGCTCTGGTGCAGGAAAAATACGCTCCTGATAGCCTTCTAGACTTTGTGGTACGGGAGCTTCGTAAGCAGCTAAAGAGCGATCGCGTTGCCATTTATCGCTTTCATCCAGACTGGAGCGGTGAGTTTATTGCAGAATCAGTGGCTGAAGGCTGGGTCAAACTGGTGAGTCCTGGTATGAATACCATTTGGGAAGATACTCACCTTCAAGAAACGCAAGGGGGGCGATATCGCAATAATGAAACTTTTGCGGTAAACGATGTTTACCAGGCGGGTCACGCCGATTGCCACATTGAGATGCTGGAGCAATTTGAGGTGAGAGCTTACGCGATCGCCCCTATCTTCCAGGGTAAAAAACTGTGGGGACTGATTGGAGCCTATCAAAACAGTGAGGTTCGGCACTGGCACGAACTGGATGTCAATCTCTTATCACAAGCGGGTGTGCAGCTTGGGCTGGCACTTCAGCAGTGGGAATATTTGGAGCAGCTACAGCAGCAAACGGGACAATTAAGTAAAGTCGCAGAGCAGGAGCGGTTAATTACAGAGATTGTGAATCGAATTCGGCGATCGCTCGATACCCAGCAAGCCTTCAAAACAACCGCCAGAGAAATTCGCAATTTCTTGAACGCCGATCGAGTTGCCATCTTCAAGTTTGACCCCGATGGTCGAGATGGCAGAACCGTTGCAGAAGACGTTAATTCTGCTTACACCGCCGCTC
>JAAUQZ010000253.1 GCA_012033355.1 Leptolyngbyaceae cyanobacterium RM1_406_9
ATCAACTCTGCACGTCGTTCAATATCGTCAAGTATCTGTTTGAGTTCGTTACACATCAACAGGTCTTTGTCTTCCCGAAGCTTTTCACCTATGGCTGTTTCTCATGAATGATTTAGGATTGCTATAGCTGAATTATATGCTTTGAGTCTTAAAACTAGCGTAAATAGCGATATTCACACTAGCTTTTTAATGCGTTTAGCGGCTGAAGTAGTATCAACAAAAAACGCTGCAATTGTTACTCAGGATTACGCTAGAGCTAACGCAATGTTTTTAGGGTACAAAGGTAATCCCAAAAAACGCAAAATCAACTACGCTTTTGATCCAGAAGGATTGGATTCATTAGAAACAATTTTAAGGGAAAGTGAAAAATATTTGGTCGGTTGGCAGGAAGATGATCCGGAGTCAGTTGTGGGCTACCTACAACGAATTGTTTTTGCAGCAGGAATCATCAAATCTGTATTTTTCCGTAACGCTGGACAAGCGACGCAATTAGTTAGAGAGCTTCTTAACTTAGTTCGCCCTGAAGAGGGTAGAGAAACTGAGAACGAAGACTGGGAGGCATTCATAGATGCACTGAACAACCCTGAAAGTCCCTTCAATACCAATTCAATCACCCAGCCTCATGTTTTAGATCCTAACCGTCAAGCCAATGACTCTCAATCTCGTTAGAACGACCTTAAATAGCAGAATAATTAGGCGGACTGCTACCAATAACGCTCCCAGAAGAATCAACCTCTCTAACCGATTAGCGCAGGTTCAAGAAGAGGGAGGACTGCTTAATAGAGTTTTCAATCTTGCCGGGAGATTGACAGGTTTTGTGTCAGCTATCGTTAGGGGGATAGGGTTTAGTCTTTCCGCAATTTGGGATTGGATGGTTCAGGGAGCAACCGCAATTACTCAATTCAATTGGAATGCTTCAGACACCGAGTTGAAGCAAATTGTTCGTAGTCAAAACATTGCCATAGCCTCTGTATGGGGCAGTGTTGTAGGAAGTGGGTTTGGATGGCTTACAGGGATTGGAATCGGTTATGGAATTGCCTATATTTGCCCTGTGATTGGAGGGGCGGCTCTCGCCCGGATGGTTGCGGGCAGAGCTTTAACTGAAGGGTTAGAGGAGGTAACAGCTTCTTTGGGAGGCGCTATTTCTCAGACTGTTTCAGCCGCAGGGACAAATTTGTTGATTAGTGGATATATGCAACTCCGAGCAAGCCTAAAACGTTTGCCTGAAAACACTTTGGCGCGATTCTTTGGAGAGGATAGGGCAAGATTTATCCGGGAGACTTGGGGCAACGAGGGAGGACCAATAATCTCGTTAAGTAATAACGCAGAAGAGTACGTTGAGAATATCTCTAATCCTTATGTGCAAGCATTTGTAGAATCTGCTGCTGAAGAGTTTTGGGATAGTTTTGTTGAAGCAGGGTTTGTAATAGCGGCTGAATTAGACGCAGCAATTGAGCAAGCCAGGGCAGGAAGTCAGAACGCTTTAGGACAAACTAGAACGGTTTTACTTACCCCTGATGAAAACGCAGAAGAGGAAAAAATCGCTCTCACCGGAGAGGAGAAGTTAGTTAAGCAAGCGCTACAAACGACGATCGCCCAGCACCGCTTACTTTACAACCGTGATGTTGGGCAAATTGTCGGGCAACCTGTCGAAGACTGGTACAAAGCTAAGCCACAGCGCAGGAAGCTTTGCATTGTGTTCCGCGATCGCCCCCGCCCCCCCTGGAGAAGAGCAGACGGGCATCGATGCAAGCAAGCAACCTACTCTATCCCAGATGCCAAAACAGGACTGACCTGGGCAGAGATTAAACGGGCTGCTGACGCTTACACATGGGGGCGTTTCCGCTGTACTGCCAACTTAGAAAACGGTCGGCAAATGGCTGTGTATGCAGCCAGCCCACAAGCAGCAGAACGGAAGCTCAGACAATTGATGTTGCTGTCCACTGACGCAATTACGACCCTAAGCATCACAGAGGAGAAAGACCGTAACCCCAATTTGCGTAAATCACCCACGCAGATGTACCCAGCCTTCTTTACTCTGCTGATTCGACGGCCCGCAGTCGGGCTAACTGGGCGAACAGACCTTGAGGGCACGCGATGGGAAGAAGACCACATCAGAGTAGATTTGTGGACTCCGGAAGAACCGCCCAATATGCCCGTTTTAAGGTGATTTATGCCAATCTACAACCCTTTAATAAAGGTGCAAGTTGATCAGAACATTTACCAGAATTTAGCAGGTAAAAAAACGGCTGAATTTACAACTGAATTACTTTCACCAAGCGACACACAGCAATTCTTCTTACCATTGGGCAAAACTTTTTTGCTGTTTAGAGTAATAACCTCCCACCCTGCCAGAATCCGCATTTACTCAACAGAAGCTTACAGACAAGCTGATTTGAATAGATTGATTGGTGTTGATCCATCGGGTGAGATGGGATTAATTCTGGAAGCGATTACCAGTCAACAGAATCTAGATCTAGATCTAGCCCCTTTAGTTTGGGGCGCAAACTTGGCAGGTAAACCTAGTCCAAATATCCCCTTTTCTCTAACCAATTTGCAGATGGGGGCAAGCGTTCAAGTTACGCTCAAGTTGTTATTTATAGAGGCTGAAATTTGATGGCTGCTGTTAGAACCGATAGTTCCTTAGTGTTAGCAACTGGTGTTACAGCTATTACACAAACTGCTTTGGCCAACGCAATCAAAAATGCTTTTTCCCTGGCAGGATACGGCAGTTCCCCTTTTGATGAATATAGTAGTGGAACTGATAGATACTTAATCTATCAGTTGATTTTCGATCAAGCTAAAACTTATGGAACCGTCTATCTACAGATAAAAATTACATCTAATTTGGGATTGAGTCAAAGGCTTTACTCAAACTGGGATGCAGTAGCTCATACAGGACAAAATTCAAGCACAGAAACCGCATCAGTTGCGGTAAATAGTGTAGCCCAAATTGATTTTATGGGACTAACAAAAAGCCCAGAAATGAGATTGGTAATGGTTTATCAGGGGGCAACAGCTATTTGTTTAGGGTATTTACGTCCTGAATTTAAACCTTCCTGGTGGAATGAAAACGTTTATCCCTATTGCATGATTCCTAACACTTTAGGACTTTTTGCAACTTGGTACATTCCATCTTTAACCCCTTTCACGGGGTCGCTAACAACATCTGGCAGAATTCAAGCATCATTTACTCAGGCTCAGATGGTCAGCCCTAACCCTATTTCTGCTAGGCGTGACGTTATCCCCGGAGTTTTATTCTTTCCCTGGAGCAATGAAGGGGTAGCAGGACGCAGTTCTACCGATTTAGCTATAGTTGCTAGTGGCAACCTCCTCCGTCAAGACGTGATTCAGGTCACGCCGGGACAGGAAGAATATGTTCTGCTTGGGGGTGGTACAGGCCAACCCGCTGTGAGGTTGATTTGATGGCTACTGCTCAAGGCAATACACCCAACCCCACAGGTGTTCCCGTCAATAGCACTGTCCCCATCAGAGCAGCCGCAACAGGAGATACTACCCCTACTGGGTGGGGATTGGTGGAAGCCCGCTCTCAACGTTTGCCTAACAACCTGGACACAGAATCAGCCAGTGGACCAATTGAAGGGCAAATCTACCCCCGTGCAACGTAGGACTAAACTTGGCTTAAATCGCTTAATCCCCTGGCTGTTTTAGGCTAAATTTTAGGCAAGGATGAAAACGGAGATTACAAAGCCCTTGACAGGCAAAGATTTTACTAAAGCAACAATGGGACTCATAAGCCCAAGGTCGCAGGTTCAAATCCCGCCTGAGCCATCGAAATTTCAAGATTCTAGATGTCCTGCCTTTAGGGAGAGTTGGAAAACTGAGGGGGAATCCTACACACCAGTTTTGCCCTCCTCTTCCGGAGCATTCTGAAGGCTTAGATCTCTTAAGAGTTTAGTATTTTCTAACATAAGAAGCTCAGGGCACACTGACTGCGCTTCTTTAGAGCTACACATCATAAGGAACTGTTGAGGGTGGCATCGCTCCCATTTCATCTTGCAGTCTTAAAAGCTCTAGCAAGAGCCTGCTTGAGCTACTTCTCCAGGAAATGAATCTACTAACAGAAAAACTCCGCAACTCTAAAGACCTCAACCAAATTGGCATCTCGGTTCCAGATTTCCACCTCTGCAATCAGCCTGGCTTTCGGGTTTCCACTAATTCCTCTAACTGGCGGCATGATAATTAAATGTCCCTCAATATCACAAGTATGTCTATTATGATATGCCTAACCTTCTAACGGACTGGCTCACTCCAATCGCTGAAATAGTGACAAGCTGACTCAACTAAGACACCAGGCTAAAACGAACAATGACTTCTATCAGGCAAAAAGGTGCTGCAATTCCGATATTAGAGAATGGCGATCGCCACCAAAACTTTGTGTCCAAGCTAGTCGCCCACATTGATTAACACAGCCTGTAAACCAGTCTCAGTGGCATAATGAAGGCAACGCTGAACCGTCGAGGAAACTGTCGTATGGTTGAAATCACCGGACTCCCCTCTGATTGCATCTTCTATCCTGACTCCGATGGACAGCCGATGACTGAAAGTGACGCTACCCGTGACTACCTGCTGTATTGCGTTGAGGTGTTGCAGCTGTATTTCAAAAGTCGTCCCAACGTTTATGTCTCCGGCAATTTGTTCATCTATTACGAAGAAGGTAATCCTAAGGCAGCAGTTTCTCCTGATGTGTTTGTGATTTTTGGAGTTAGCAATCGTAAGCGTCGTAGTGAAATGCCCCCCAATTTTCGGACAGGAAGCTAAGAGTAGTATTCTTGTTTTTGAAAGGGGGCAATCATGACAGCAAGATGAATTTAGCAATCGAGCGACCGGTTCAAGTTTGGGTGGGAGATATCACATACATTAGGCTGCAACAGCGTATGAACAAATTGAGCAGTTTTTAGAGCATCCCATCTCGTCCCTCGCTTTGTCACCCCTGTCTCACACTGAGATTTCCCATACACCAACCTTTCACGACTTTTCTGCATCACTAAGGGGGCTTGGATACAGACTATTTATGCTTCAGTAGCGATAGCTAAAATTCATCACTAAAGACGGGTGAGATAGCAGTGGCAGTCTGGTTTTGCAATCAATGTTTCCACCAGGGCATTTAATGTCACTGTGGCTAGAAGCCCCCCGCCGAGGCTACCCTGAATCGTGATGTAAGGAACTTGTGTAGTCATCAATCGTCGCTTTGCTGCTGGAGCGTGGCTAAATCCGATCGGCATTCCAATCACGAGGGCAGGCTGGATTTGCTCTTGCTCAATCAGCTTACAGGCAGTCAGCAAGACGGAAGGGGCATACCCGACTACAAGGATGCATCTCTCTGGAATGTGTTGTAACCGCTGTCGCCAGTAGTCATGGTTCCAAAAGGCTTGCTCGGCTTCACTGACTCCAGTAATGTGAGGGTCATCGATGAGTGTTTCAACAGCGCATCCCAAATGGGCTAATCGGGTTTGATCGAGGACAGCCGCGACAACCGGAACATCTGTTACGACTGGACACCCAGCTTTCAGCGCATCTCGTGCGAATGCGATCGCCCCTTGACTTAACCGCACAGCGTTCACCAGACTAACATCGCCACACGCCAGCACTAATTGTTGCAGCAAGTGTACTGTGATTTCAGAATAACTCGACAAATCAGGCAGCAAGTGTTGTAAGGATTCTTGAAATGCCTCTGGATGAGTGGTTGTCTCTGCATCCAGGTTAGTCCACAACTGATCGAGCTTTCCCAAACTTTCCTGAGCATCCACTTCCAGTTGCTTCAGTTGCGCCAGAGCTTCAGCCTGGGTCATCTGACACTCTTGATCTCGCCCCAGTAATCCTTCCAAAGCAGATGCGGTGTGCCGTAATCGAGTGATCTGCTGAATTACAGAGCGATATTGCTGCTGCAACTGAACCATCAGGGTTGGATCGACGCTCTCTTCTGAATGGCTGTGTAGCAGTTGCTGAATATGAGACAACTGAAACCCCTGCTGCTTCAGCGCAATGATTCGCTGGAGCCGTTGCACATCCTGTTGAGTGTAAAGGCGATAATTGCCCTCTGAACGTTGCACCGGAGGAAGTAACCCCAGCGTGTGGTAATGGCGCACCATGCGAGGGGTAACACCACCACCTACCGCATCAGTCAGTTCTTTGATCGTCAAGTGTTTGGTCTTCATCCTTTCAGTTTACTCAAAACCTTGACATTGACACTAATGTTAAGGTTTAGGCTGAGGGGGTAAGAATCTGACGTTTTGAAATATGATTGCGGCTACCCCTTCTACTTCTCGCCTTTTAACCCTTCTTAGAGAACACCCCGATGCAGTTGCGGCGATCGCCTGTGCGATGCTGGTATTCCTGGGCTGGCAGATGCTCAATTTCGGCTGGCTCGGAGTTGCCCTTTTCATTCTGACGACGGCTTATGTCATTGGTGGGTTTGAAAGTGCCCGGGTCGGCTTGACAACCCTGTTTGAAGAAAAAGAACTGGATGTAGACCTATTGATGATTGTGGCAGCATTAGGAGCCGCAGGTTTGGGACTCTGGCGACGAGAGTATTTCCTGATTGTGGATGGGGCAGTTCTGATTCTAATTTTTGCGATCAGTGGAGCGTTAGAAGGATACGCCATGCAGCGAACGGAGCGGAGTATTCAGGGGTTGATGAGCTTAACTGCTGATACGGCACGAGTGGTGGGGAACGGACAGGAGCGAACTATCTCAATTTCTGAGCTGAAAATTGGCGATCAAGTCCTGGTGAAACCGGGAGAACTGGTGCCAACGGATGGCTTAGTCCTGGAAGGATTCAGTACCCTGAACCAGGCGTCGATTACAGGAGAATCCATTCCGGTGGAAAAGACGACCGGAGATGAAGTGTTTGCAGGCACGATAAATGGCAATGGGGCACTGCGACTCAAAATTCATCAACCGCCTGAAAGTAGCTTAATTCAGCGCGTGATTCGTCTGGTTCAGCAAGCACAAACGGAAGCACCACCATCTCAGCAATTTATTGAACAATTTGAGCGTGGTTATGCCAAGGTGATTGTGATCGCCGGGATTTTACTCGGTACGTTACCGCCGTTTCTGTTGGGCTGGAATTGGGAAGAGACAATTTACCGGGCATTGATTTTCCTGGTGGTTGCCTCACCCTGTGCGCTGATGGCTTCGATTATGCCAACGCTTCTCTCTGGGATTGCTAATGGAGCGCGACATGGCATCTTATTCAAGAACGGAGCGCAATTGGAGCGGATTGGACGAGTGCGGGCGATCGCCTTTGATAAAACTGGAACATTGACCACTGGAAACATTCAAGTCGTTAATGTTCTTTCCACTCAGCCATCCACTGACCCACTCCTACAAGTGGCGGCGGCACTGGAAAGTTTATCCGAGCATCCCATTGGTGAAGCGATCGCACAATGCGCTTATCAACAGAACCTGACCTGGACAGCAGCCGTCAACGTTCAAGCTCAAGCAGGACAGGGAATCACTGGAGAAATTGAGGATCGAAGCGCGATCGTGGGTAAAGCCGCGTTTGTCCGGGCGCAGGTGAATGATGTTGCCAAAACACTGATAGAGCAGAGCCAGCAGTGGGAAGCTGATGGCAAAACTGTGGTTTGGGTTGCCTATGCCGGAGAACTCTTAGGCATCATTGCAGTTGCAGATACAGTACGACCAGCAGCAGCACAGGCGATCGCCCGACTAAAACGATTAGGGATTGAGCAAATTGTAATGCTGACCGGCGATAACTCTCGCACGGCTCACAGCATTGCTCAACAGGTTGGCGTTGATCAGATTTATGCAGAACTTCTGCCCGAAGAGAAAGTTGATGTGATTCGCAAACTTCAGAGGCAGTATCAGGCAGTCGCGATGGTTGGAGACGGCATTAACGATGCCCCTGCCTTAGCTCAGGCATCGGTTGGCATTGCAATGGGAGCCGCAGGCAGTGACGTGGCACTGGAAACCGCAGACATTGTCTTGATGGCAGACCGATTGGAACGCTTAGAACACGCGATTCGTTTGGGTCGTCGCGCTCAAGGTGTGGTTAAACAAAACATTGTGTTTGCCCTCGGCTTCGTCGTGATTCTGTTGATTGCAAACTTTGCAGGTAATATCACCCTACCGTTGGGAGTTTTGGGGCATGAAGGTTCAACGGTAATCGTAACGTTGAGCGGATTGCGATTACTGAGAGGTTAATGAATTAGAATCAACTGCTTCTTCATAGCTATCGATCAGCTTGAAGCGATGGGTGCATCCCACTTTTGTAGCCCTCACCCTAAATCCCTCTCCCAAAGCGGGAGAGGGACTTCAATCCGGCTCCCCTTCTCCCAAAAA
>JAAUQZ010000254.1 GCA_012033355.1 Leptolyngbyaceae cyanobacterium RM1_406_9
ACTGGTGACACCGACTGGAGCGGCGATCGCCACCACCCTCGCCGTCCAGTTTGGCGCTCCCCCCGCCATGACGCTACAAAAAGTCGGACTCGGTGCAGGCTCCCGCAACCTCCCCATCCCTAACATTTTGCGCCTCTGGCTCGGTGAAGAGTCAGGACACACCGAACAAGCAACAATGCGTTCACTCTCCAAACCCTCTTCTAAAGCATCACGGACTTCCCCTTCAACCCTCCATTCAACCAACCGATCCATCCCTCATCCCTCATCCCTCATCCCTCACATCAGCCCATCGCCGTTCTAGAAACGCAAATCGATGACCTGAATCCTCAGGCGATCGGCTACGTTTTCGATGCCCTATTTGCAGCAGGTGCAGTGGATGTCTTTACCCAGGCGATCGGAATGAAAAAGTCACGCCCTGGCATTTTGCTGACTGTGATCTGTCATCCAGAGCGAGTGCAGGACTGCGAAGCCGTGATTTTTCGGGAAACTACGACATTAGGAATCCGTCACACGGCACAGCAACGCAGAATTTTGCGGCGAGAGATTCAAACGGTGCAGACAGATTTAGGAGAAATTAGGGTGAAGGTGGCCTGGGAGGATGGTGGGGCGATCGCCAATGTTCAGCCGGAGTATGACGACTGTGCAACTTTGGCCCAAAAACACGCCATACCCTGGCGTGAAGTTCATCGGCTAGCCCTGACAACTTGGCATCAGTTAGCAGCTAATGCACCAGGGGAATCTTAGAACGACCTTTAATTTGCTTACAAAGCCTTAATTCCGTGCCCTGCTGATTCCAGTGAACCTGGTCAAAAACCTGATGAAGAATGTATAGCCCTCTGCCACACTCACCAACCTGGTGGACATCCTGAGCATCTGTACGGTCAACTGCACAAGAACAAGCAGGAGAAAAGCCAGGTCCCTGATCTGAGATGACCCACCAGTACTCATTCTCAAGGATATAAAACTCGACTAAAACCGTTTTGTTTGGATCTAACTTATTGCCATGCTTAGCGGCATTAACAAGAGCTTCTTGTAGCCCAAGCCTGACTTCCGCTCGCCATCGAGCCGGAACATCCGTCATGAGCAGATCCAAAACGGGACAGAGGTGAAGCGTGGAGGCGAAACTAACTGTGCCCCACTTGCGTCCGGTCGGGCGCAGTGAGATAGCAATCACGAAAAAAACCTCGCAGTTTCAGGGGAGTAGAGCAAACAGTTCCTGAGCTTGTGCAGCAGCATACTCGGTTCTGGAGGCTTTCAGACACAACAGCTAGATCGCTCCGTAGATTCAGCTATGGGGCAGCCTGACTTGAATATCGTACTAACCCAAGTAGCCATCGTCAGAGCAAGCTATAACAACAGGCTTTACAGCTAACCCTAGTAATATTTACTAAAGTTAAGTCCGTATATCTTAGATATTAACATATCTATCTTGAAGCCTATGTCACCTGAAAAGGACATAAGAAATGGGAGTTGGAACACCCCTACGGCTCCAACTCCCGTCAAAGACATGATGAACTTTTCTAAGGTTTAAGATTTTTAGTCTCAAAAGTCAGTTCGCTGTCCTGTGAGACTAAAACTAGGAGGTTGGTAATGTCCTTCTAGCTAGCTCAAAGTTCAAACTGTTAGCCACGCTGCTGAATTAAGCTGTTTGATCTGATTTGCGACGGCGAGAAGCTACTAGTCCAGCCGCTACGACTCCCAGACCTGCCAGGGTTGCTGGCTCTGGTACAGACTTAGCTGTTACAACAAAATCGTTTGCATCTATGTCAACGGTGGAAGGATCATTCACAAAGATTGCGGTTTCGCCATCTTGAAGCACCAAAGACTTGAAGTTAGCCCCAGTGGGCGGTGCATATCGGGTTGGATAGGAAACAGAAGGAACATCTGCAACAAACTTAAAGCCGCCTGGGGTGCTACCTCCAACCGGATCATCCGAGAAAACGATAGTAGTGGTTTCTTCAGATTTCAATCCTAGATAGTATTGAACGCCAGCCAGGAAGCGGTATGTAGTGACGCAAGGCGTAGGGTTTACAGTGATTCCACAGGTGCCGATGGAATCTACCTTGTTATATTGGGGGTTCTTACCTGGCAGAGGGTCACGTGGAATCGTTTCTGTAAACAGGACTTCAAGCGGATTCCGGTTTTCGTCGTAGATAGAGAGAGTAGATTGGAATGCACCGTGAGAGGCATGAAATTTAAACTCTACTCTGGTGTCTTTGCCGAATGAAATTGGCCCACCCGTGTTGAACAAGCTTGCTGCTTGGGCGGGAGCGGTCAAACCAACTGCGGCAGTGATGGCGGTAGCTGCGGCAAAAAGATATCCACGAAGCTTCATTGTTGTTTTCCTTAAGTCGGAGTAGAAATTGGGTGAATGGTTGAACTGTGAGTGTCAAGTAATACTGCGCGGGGCGGATGGGCATTACTTGAACCGTCTTAAAAAATAGACCGAAGCTTTTCCGTGTTTTAACCGTATCAACAATCGCTCCTATAGCTTGAAAGCCAGGTTTCTGTTATCGAAGGTAGATGCGATCAGACAAATACAAAGTTGTTAAACGGTTGGCTGTTTAGTACTTTTAGTGAATTCGGAGGCTAAGTGAATGTACTGGTCTATGTTCTTATCTACTCACACTCTCCGCAAGATTGTCATCGGCGTGGTAACTTTGTTTACCGATTCTTCAAGTTTGTCGTTTTGAATACAAACCCTTGATGAACTGAAGCGATAGGGAAGGCAGTATTGCTAGTGATTTGTCAGTACTAGGAGTAATTAGGGAAATTGTGGAGATGAAGGGAGGTGAAGGCGATCGCTCTCCCCCTTTCCTGCCTTAAATCTTGTCTGCGGCAATGAATGGTAGCGCAGCAAGCTACGCTACCTACTCATGCAAGTTATCTAAAGAACGTTACCCTCAGCAACTTAAGCGGTTTTGCGGCGACGACGAGACACAACAAAACCAGCCGCTACGGCACCCAGACCCGCAAGCGTTGCAGGTTCAGGCACAGATTCAGCGGCTTCAGCTTCAGCAGTAAACATGAAGTCGTTAAAGTCACAATCTGCTTTAGGGTTACTGCCCTTGTCATTACAAACAGACGCATTTGGATTTCCACCGATGTCTTCGAAGGCGATGGTGGCACCACCAGCAAACAAATCACCCGTGAAATTAGCCTGCTTGTAGTTGTTGCTGTTGAGCGAGTTGGTGGAGAAAACCCGATTGGCACGCACGCCGTTGGTGCCGGAGTTTCTGGTCAACACGAAGGAATAGGTCTTACCTGCTTCAAACTTGAAGGAGGTGTTGCAATTTAGCACTGTAACACCGCAGCTTCCAGCCCAGTCGTTGGCATGGCCATCATAGCCGGGAGCTTCCTCACTAAACAGAGTTTTGAAGCTGCCAGGTATACCTGCCTCTTGAACGCCTAGGTCTGACCGGAATCTACCGTGAGATTCTTTGAAGGTAAAATTTACAGTAGTATCGGTGTCAAAAGAGATACCGCTGTTGCCAAAAGTGGCAGCCTGAGCAGCACCTGTTAGTCCTGCTACGGCAGTGGCAGTTGTAGCGGCTGCAAAAAGATATCCACGAAGCTTCATCGCTGTCTTCCTTAAAATTCAGTAGAAATTTGAGTAGGTTGTCAGATTGCTGACAGGTAGGCCGCACTCCCTAGTGCAGCTACGTATAGCTGAATCAGCTATCCATCAGACCCAAACCCTCTGTATTCAGTAGCGGTACTTGCTCTGAAAGACAATTCTCGCTGTTGGTAGATGGAGTGAGGTAAATACAGATCCTACTTAAGTAGGGAGATTGGGTTGGATAGAAGCTGAACCTGATTGCTAGGTGAATATACGTGAGCTACGTTTTTCATGTACTCACATTTGCCGAAGGTTTGTCACTAGCAGTATGTGGCAGTTCACCGACTCTTCAAGTTTGTTGTTTTGAATACAAACCCTGGGTGAAATTACACGCCACCGATATGAAATTACCGACTAAGATGCGTTTCTGCTTCTTGTGCGACGGGCTGCATTTCATCCTGGGCAAGATTTTGAAGAGCTGCTGTTGCTTCTGGATCGTCAAAATGACTCAGGGCTTGCACAAGTCGGTAGCGAATTTGCCAATCGGGGTTGGAAGCGAAGGGAATTAGCAGTGGCAGAGCGCGGCTGTCTCCCAGTTCGCCCAGGGAACCGATCGCCGCTGTTTTGACCAGCTCATTGTCTGCGTTCAGTGCGGTTTCCAATAGCTCAAAGGAGCGACTGTCTCCTAATTCCCCAAGAGCGGCAATGATGCTGAATTTAACTAGCCATTCAGAAGTGCTGTGGTAAAGCTGCTGTAAATCTTCAAACGCAGCGGTGAGTTTTAGTGCCCCTAAGGAGTCGGCAGCGGCAGCCTGGACATCTGGTTCTGGATCGTTGAGCAAGCGATCGAGCAAAAGGGTTAAAGCTGTTTCTAAATCTTGCTTGCCCAAACTGGAAATTTGGCTGATAGCGGCGTAGCGCACACGAGCGCTCTTATCTTGAGCCGCGACCTGGATTAGATCAAAGGCGATCGCCGGATCAAGCTGTCGCATCTGGTTTACAGCGCTCAACCGTTCGCCAAAATCTTCGGAACTCAGGAGTTGTTCAACCGACTCAGGGGTAATACTCATCAAACTCTCCACTAATCCTGATTTGCTGCCATAAAGCGCACAATGTCGCCGCGAGTCAAAATGCCGACCACCTTACCAGCGGGGTCAACCACTGGCAATCGACGCACATCGCGGTCATGCATCAACTGGGCTGCTTCGCGCAAGGGCTGGTCAGGCTTAGTGGCGATCGCGTCTTTGGTCATCACCTCGGCGACGGTTTGCCCCAGTGCTTTGTGAAGTTCCTGCTCATAGCGGGCGGGGTTTTCCAGATAAATCACGCTGTCTAGAACCATGATGTAGGGCGGGGGAGTGGCTCCTGTTTCCTGCCACATCAGGTCGGTTTCTGAAATGATCCCAACCAATTGGTTCTGATCGTCTACGACTGGCAATCCACTCACTCGCTTTTCGGCGATCAGGCGAATGGCCTCTTTAAGCGGCGTTTGGGGCTTTACCACGATGGGATCGTGGCTCATGACATCAGCAACAGTTGTGGGCATATTTCGCCGAACTACTCAACGGAACCTTTACTCTCATTGTAGGGAATCGTGGGGATCGGCTAATTGAGGTTCACAGGTTGTTACATCGGGGCTGATATTGTTTTTATGGGAACAGGACTTATGGATTCTGCTGCGAAGCAAAGGCTTAAGCCGAATGATACTGAAATGAGTAAAAATGCAGCGTTCAGATCTGCGACTTCTCGAAGAAGTCGCAGATCTTGCCCCCTTAGTCAGTGCCATTGGGCTTAAGCCCTTTGTTAACGGGGCATTAAATTTGAAGAAGGAACACGCCGTAAAGCTCTGCGTCGTAGCCGCAGCCCAATTGTCAACATAGTGATTGTGAACAGCCCTGCTACTGGAGTCGGCTCAGGTACGCTGGCTGATGCAGCTTGATTCTCGGATTGAGGGGGTTGGGTGAAATCTTGGATGGAGCGATCTGCAACGGCAGTCCGAGGCTGGGGCTGCACTTCACGAGACGGCTCAGCCAGCAGATTCATCGCTAGCTGAGCAATTTGGCGATGTCCGGCGGTGGTTGGGTGAATGTCATCCCAAAACAGAAATTGATTTTGCAAACTTGGCGTTGAGCGGCAGGAGGATACTGCAAGACAAGAGCTAGTGACATTGGTGAAGCCGAGCTTAGCCGGATTGGCCCTTGCCTGGTCAAATAGCCCGTCCACATTCAGCGTCAGCAGATTTACCTGCGGGTCGAGGGTGCGGTCTAACCGCCGTAAAAATCTTCCCAGATACACATTATGCTGCCTACTTAAACGATCTAACTCGGCAGACTCAGCCGCCAGGCGAGTAGAGGGCAAGCGGCCCAAATCCGGCAAATTGCCCACCATGATTGTTCGTGCGCCTGCCTGGGCGAGGGTTTCTACAGCTTTGGAGAGGTTGCTGGATGGAATTCTAGGGTCTGTGATGTTGCCACCTAAATAGTCGTTTGCGCCTGACCAGACGAGATAGAGCGCGGTGGGATCAGTAACCGGATTGTCGTCAACAAAATTTCTTACCTGCTTTTGCAGTCCAGGAAATTCTAGCAGCGGAACTGTATCGCCTTCGCCGCTGGTGGTGCCGCCGTAGGCAAAGTTATTGTCGCGATCGAGTTCCACCTCCAACTGCCGGGTGACATATTCAGCCCAAACTGGCCCGTTAGAAAAGCGCCCTCTAAAGTAGGGCGATCGCGGATAAAGGCGGAGGGTTCGTCTGTAGACGTTGCCCGTGTCAGAGAGACTGTCGCCAAACACATAGACCTGACTAAATGTGGCTGCTTTCGCGGCAATCGGAAACAGAAATGGCAAAAGAGCCACCCCTGCTGCTAGACAATGCTGTTTTAGCCTGTACATAAGAATCAGGGATAGGTTATCTGGATGGTAAACCAGATTGACGGGACGGGCTAGATGGCTGGGTCTGCTGTGCAGGCGACTGTTCAGACGGCGGCTGGGTCTGCTGCTCAGTTTGAAGTGCATCCCTGGCAGACACTCCTTCGCCCTGAATCCCAAAATACCAGAGGACAGCGGCGGCTTCGGCGCGAGTCACGGTCTTTTTGGGTTGAAATAGCGTAGTGTAGCCAAAGGCGCGACGAATGTTTGACAGGTCGCCGTTCTGGAAGTCTGCTAAAACTGCCCGTAGCGCTTTGGGATCAATTCGAGCTGCATCCTGAAAGCCCCAGGTTTGCTGCACTGCTTCTAGTGAGGCATTGGGCAAAGTTTGGCGAGTGTCGATTGGAAGTTTCCAGAGGATCAGGTTTTCGCGGGTAAGCGGTGCGTCTGGGCGGAAGGTGACGGTGGTGGAGTCACCGGCAAGCGGACTGGGAATTAACCCTGCCTCTGCCAGTCCTTGAATTGCAGCAAAGTCGGGATCGCTGCGCGGTACATCTTGAAAGGCAGGTTGAGAACTGCCGCCGCCGAGACGAATGCGACTGGCGGGGCGATCGCCATAAATCAAGTTGTTAGTTGCCACCAGCCAACGCGCATATTCCCGTCGGGTGATTTCCTGGTTGGGCTTAAATTCACTATTGGCAGCTTGGCTACTGGACTGATCGCCAAAAGCGCCCAACTCCGCTAAGTCTGCAACATACTGGCGCAACTCTTCAGGAGCCTGATCAATATCGCTAAAGCGCTGGAAGGTCGGACGCACAGCAGTTTCAGGATTTGCCCCAGCGCCAAAATCAGGTGGCATTACTGGACCAATGAAGTCAGGATCACCTGGCTGCGGAACAGCCACAGTTTCGTTGGCATTGCCTGAAGCATTATTTAAATTGTCTGAGTCATTTAATGAATTGTCTGATAAATCGTCCGAGTTGTCCGACGAACTAGAAGGAACTGCATCGCTGGTGAAACTATATTGCAGCGTAAATTCGGTCGGGGTTTCAGTGGTTGGCGCTGCTGAATTAGCGGGTGCGATCGTCACCTGCAAACCGTCTCGCACTGCGGCGATCGCCTCTTCTGCTGACTGATCCACGCTCCAACTGTCTGATCCAAACGCTTCCTGGTAAAACTGTCGCACCTGCTCGATCGAGTCGGCAGTTTGCCAGCGTGTTTGCACCTGTGGGTTGGGATCATCGCCATTGGGCTGAGCCACTTCGACCAATTCAGCACCCGGATAGCGGGGAATCTCTGCGGGAAAGTTGGCGGGCAGTTCGGTCACTTCATTGGGATTGCTTTCTACTGGGGTGGACGTGCCGCCAAACAAAACCGGATTTTCCTCTAGCTGAGGATCAGCCGCCAGAGATCGCTGTAGCGTTTCTCCTAACGGACTGTTGGCGCAAGACGACAGAGGCAGCACCACCACACCTAGAAGAATCAACCATTTTGAGAGTCGTAGAAACAGCATTTTGGAGATGGCGAAATACCAGCAAGAATCACATCGTAATCCTACGCTAACGTAGAGTCCTCACCGAGGGTAAAATCCTTCCCAAAAATTTCTTGACAGCCGTTTCTACCGGAATAAGCCACAAAAATCAGGCTTGCCTTGCCACTACAAAAGCAATGAGCAAGATTTACGTCTTCCAATATGGAAACTCTAGTAGGGCGCGAGGAATGAAAGCAAGTTAGGGCACTGCCGCTGAATGATCCCGCCCTGCTCCTCAATGATCCCGCCCTGCTCCTCAATGATCCCGCCCTGCTCCTCAGCGATTCCCGCCTG
>JAAUQZ010000255.1 GCA_012033355.1 Leptolyngbyaceae cyanobacterium RM1_406_9
CCCCAGCCCCTAGCCCCTTCTCCCATTGGCATCGGTTGGGAACTCAGCGCCGCTACCGGATGGGGCATCTACGGCACAAATCTAGCACTACAGTTGCTCAAAACCCGTGAGTTCAGGCCTATTGCCCTACTGCCTCCGCTTACTTCGGCGGACTTCAATCCGCTGCATCAGGCACTCTTGTGTCCCTTGTTTGACGAGCCGCAGCGAATTGAGCAAATCCTTCAGCAAAATCCAGGTAAAGCCTTAACGGGTAACTTTTTGATGCTCAAAGCGTTGGGCAACCAGTTTGAAACGACTCCAAAACTGGAACGAGTCAGCGGTAAGCGTAATGTTGGCGTGATCTTTTTTGAAAATACGCAACTGAGCCAAACTGCCTTAGCGCGGGCAAATTCCTATGACCTGATCTTGGCTGGCTCAAACTGGAATGCTGAAGTGCTAAAAAGCTATGGACTCACTCACGTTTGCACCGTGCCTCAGGGAATTGATCCAACTATTTTTCACCCTGCGCCCCGGTCGGGCGTGTTGGGCGATCGCTTCACCATTTTCTCCGGCGGCAAGTTGGAGTATCGCAAAGGGCAAGATATTGTCATCAAAGCCTTTCGTATCTTTCACTCACGTCACCCAGAAGCGCTGTTGCTTACCGCATGGCACAACTTTTGGCCGCAAACCATGACTGAGTTAGAGCAGGCGAGAAATATCACTGGTTTACCCAAAGTGAGTACCAATGGACGGCTACAAATTCACGATTGGTTAACTGAGAATGGCATTCCGGCTGCTGCTTGTGCGGACGTGGGGCTGATTCCCAATCATTTAGTCGGGCAAATTTTGCGAGAAGCGGATGTCGCTGTTTTCCCGAATCGCTGTGAAGGGGGAACAAACCTAGCGGCGATGGAAAGTCTTGCCTGTGGAGTGCCCACTATCCTTTCTGCCAACACGGGACACTTAGATTTGATTGATGAAAGTCACTGTTACTCACTTAAAACTCAGGCTGAGGTAAAGTCAACTCAATCCTGTCCAGGTGTTGCAGGATGGGGAGAATCTGACCCTGAAGAACTAGTTGAAGTGTTAGAAGCAATCTACACAAACCGCCAGGAAGCCCAGCAGCGTGGCATCAACGCCACTTACTTTATGCAGAATTGGACGTGGGAAAAACAGGTGGGGCAATTGATTGAAGTGCTTAAACTTCTGTTGTGATTGGGGTATGGAGTTATGGGGTATGGGTCATTACACTATGTAATCTGCAAGCCGGAGCTTCCAGATTATCGTTACCAAGCTCTGACTTGGTAACGAGGGTAAAAGAATTTGAAGAAGTTGCACATTGCGTCATTGGTGATCGAAAACAGTTTGACGTGGTTACCTGCCGGATTTCACTCGTTGACTCATTCCCAAGCTGGAGCTTGGGAACCAGAAGAATCAACCAGGAAAACCAGGAGAAAGAGGAATTACTCAGGCGACTTGTTGGGGTAAGGAAGCTCGCCGCAGCCATCTGCCAACCACTTCGGCAGCAAGTCGCCCGGTTTGGGCACCGCCATTCATGTAACCGTAAAACTCATCACTCAAGTGTTCTCCAGCAAATACCAGATTACCCACATATACATCCTGCCGTTCTTCAGGATCGTCAGATTCGATGTACAGAAACTCACTAAATTCCAGATATTGTCCTGGGCGGAAAGTGGTGTATCCTCCACCAATATAAGGATCGTCTGCCCAGTTAGTCCGATAAAACTGCCGCGTTGCAGCATTCTGCACACCCGGAAGCACCTGGTTGAGCCGATTCAAGAACCGGAGCGCTAAACCATTGACATTGCGTTTTGCAACCTGAGTTTCATCTCCACCCAGGAAGAAGGTGAGTGATGCTTCAGTTTGTTCAGGTTGGTGCTGGATTTCCTCCCAAACTGAGGAAAATCCTAAGTCTGTCCAGGCATCCAGGGTGAAACCTTGATCTTGCAGCCAGACCCGGCGATCGAATCCGGCGAATAGTTTCTCATTTCGACCTAAATTCACTTCATTGATGAATCGCCTTAGGGTGCTGGGCAGATTTACCTGGATGTTGACACGACGTAGGGCAGTGAAGGGCAGCGCAAGAATGACATAATCGGCTTCAGTCACGATGTTGCCACTAAACGTGAGACGGAATCCTCGATTTTGCGATCGCAACTCTGTTAAAGGTGAGTTGACGCGAATTTGCCCAGGCAAAGCGTTTGCTAAGCTTTCGATCAGTCTACCGCTGCCTCCTTTGATGTAATAAGTTTCGTCACTGTTAATCGGTGATACTGTGCCTTCATCCACCAGTAGTGCGGTGAAGAGCAATTGCAGGGCTGAAGACTCTCTCGGTTCGGCACCATATTCGGTACGAATTATGTTTTCTATCAGATTGCGAATGACGGGAGCCAGGATTTTATCTCTATGGCGGTTGAGATAATCGGTGACGGACAACTGGTCAAACTGGGGCGCGTAGGTGTCAAAGTCTTCATTCAGCAGGGCTGCATCGATCGCTAGTTGGTCGGCTAGCGGACGCAAGAGCTTAACCAAATCTGCATCGCTAAAGGTTCTGCCATTAAAGTAATAGGCGCTTTCAGGAAATTCAGATTGGCTAGAGGCTTCGCTCCGATCGAATAACTCTAGCCCAAATTCTTCCACCAGTGCCAGAGTGTCTTCGTAGTCGATGTTGATGAAGCTACCACCCAGGTCATTAATTAAACGATCATTCACCACAGCGCGAGACTGAATCCGCCCACCCACAAAGGCTCTTGCTTCGTAAACGGTGGCTACAATTCCCAGCTTTTTCAGTTGATAGGCTGCATTCAATCCGGCAATACCTGCTCCGATAATTGCTACTCTAGGATTGTTGTAATCCATCACAGGCTGTAGCTGGGGCAATTTAGATAGGGATGTGGTGGCGATCGCCGCTCCTCCCGTCAGAGCCGAATATTTCAGAAACCGCCGCCGCGACCAGCGGTGCTTTTGATGCGTAGAGGCGGATACAGATCGAGTGTTGACCTCTTCTGAACGTGCCGCTTGCAGCAAATGTGTAAACTTGCGAAACAGCGCTGAACGTGCCATGATTCCTCCTTTTGAGATGAATGAGGGGTAGAAGAATGAAGATACAAAGGGGGGAACTTTGAGTAACGGGCGCTAGCATAAACATTTAACAGCGCCCGATGCCGACGATAAGAGGACATGATGCGGAACTTGGCTTGAGGAGTAAGTTTTTATGAGTCATTAACATCTCCCCTGTAGAGATGTAGCCCTCGTCTGCCGTTACATAACACCTCGTAAATTCTCTTAAATCTAGTTTGCAGAATGTCGTAGGTTTGTGCGATGTCTAAGAAATTGCAGGCGTTTTGTTGTACAACGACTAAAATAAGCGGCGGCAGGTAATCTTACCATTTTAAAACACTATGATGCTGCACTACCGCCAAGTTTACTATTCTCTGAAGTTTACTATTCTCTGAAGCTTACAATTCTCTGAAGCTTACAATTCTCATTTTTTATGCTCAAACACGCGATCGGCTAAAGGCCCAGCAATCAGGAGGGCGATCGCATTCAACCATAATAATTTAGACTGAATAGCTGATGGCTCTCTCCAAACCTCCTACGAATCTTCACCAGCAGCCTCAATACCAGTATGAAGGCGAAGCAAAAATTTATCTTTTTCTGCCGTTGCTCGGTAAAACCGTAAAGCAACACGTTGCTTTTGGCGTTGTAGCACAAGTTAATTAGATTTAAGTTTGTCTAAGATCTCCTGATAGACCTGATCAAATATTCTTGCTTTGACAATCTGCTCAAATTCGTCATTGTCATTGATCCGCTTGAACATCTCAAAATTGCTATCAATCATGCTCTGAAGAATGGTATTGAACAGAGCATCGTGGAGGAGTTGAACGTTTTCTTTTGTATTGGCTTTGGCACTGGCTTGAAGACTTTCATTATCGGCTAATCGAGTTTTTAGCTCTGCAAAGAATACTCGATCAGCTTCAGTAAAGTCGGTGCCAAATCGCTGGTTAATTTCAGTAACGATTTCCGATAGAGCAGCTTTTTCAGGATCTTTAATAACAGCACTATCTAGATCAGAAAGTGGATTAAGGATTCCGGCTTCGGACTGCAAGCCAATTCTGCCACTAAAAGTTTTCTGGATGCGATAGCTTTCTAAGTCAGCATACTCTGCGGCTCGTAAGCTTGTTTTCTCTCGTTCTTGGGGCAGGGCACGTAACAGAAGTCTGGCAAATAGGTAGAGTCGTTCTAAGTCGGGATCTTTGAAGGTAACAATCTGAGACAAAAAAGCGTAGAGGCGAATGTAAGAGCCGAGTCGATGTTTAAAATCCAATCGTCGTTCGGATTCAGGAATGTACTCGTAGCGCCCAACAACTTTTCTCAGCAAGGGCTGAAGTTGATTGGCTTTTTCGCCTTTCCTGAGATAGAGCGCTGCAATTTCAGCGACCTCTTCATCAGTGTAGAGATTGAATTCCTTAAGTAAGGCTTGAGTGTCATAGAGCTTATTGGGATCAGTACTCTCGCTGAGTAGAGTCGCTTCGTAGTAAGGCTGAAAAGCAGCTTGAATATCGTCAGACTGATTGGCGAAATCCAAAACCATCGTTTCGGCTTTACGAGGGTGAGTGCGATTCAAACGACTCAGGGTTTGGACGGCAGCAACGCTGCTAAGCGTCTTATCCACATACATGGTGTGCAGGAGGGGCTGATCGAAGCCTGTCTGAAACTTCTCTGCCACAATCAAGACTCGATACTCTGGCTTCTTAAATTGCTCAGCCGTTTGCTTGTCAGAAAAGCCGTTCATTTGAGCTTCGGTATAATCTAAACCTTGATGGTTGACTGTACCTGAGAAAGCAACCAGGGCTTTGATAGGGTAGCCTTGTTTTTTCAGATATTCATCAAAGGCTTGTTTATAGCGCACTGCATGGAAGCGGCTGCGGGTAACCACCATTGCTTTGGCTTGCCCATAACCTTGAGCATCAGGGATTTGATGGCGCACATCCCAGAAGTGTTCCACCATCAAGGCAGTTTTCTGGTCAATGGTGTACTGGTGTAATTCCACTTCGCGCTTCAGCAGGCTGATGGTTTTGCTTTTTTTCTACGTGGGGGGTCATCAGCCACTTTTTTTTGCAGGTTAAAGTAGGTGGTAAAAGTTGTATAGTTTTGCAGCACATCGAGGATGAAGCCCTCCTCGATCGCCTGCCGCATCGTGTAGAAATGAAAGGGATAAAAACTGCCGTCTGGTTGCGGTGTGCCAAACAGTTCCAGGGTCTTTTGTTTGGGTGTAGCGGTGAAGGCAAAGAAACTAAGGTTGGGTTGCCGTCCCCGTGCTTCCATGTTTTGGTTGATCAGGTCTTCATCGGTAGGGGATGCGATCGCTTCCAGTTGTTCGGCTTCTTCGAGGGTTTGCACCTGGAGTACTTCCTTTAGGCTTTTGCTGGCTTCTCCAGTTTGGGAAGAGTGGGCTTCATCCACGATGATGGCGAAATTTCGTCCTTCTAGCTGCTCGACTTTGTTAACAATGACGGGAAATTTTTGCAGGGTACTAACAATGATGTTAGCCCCACTGGTGAGGGCTAACATCAGTTGGTCGCTGTGTTTGTCAATAACGGCAACGACCCCAGGCGTTTGCTCAAACTGACGAACGGTGTTTTGTAATTGTCGATCGAACACCCGGCGATCGGTAATCACAATCACGGAGTCAAACACCCGCTGATTCTGGTCATTATGTAAAGAGGCTAACCGATGGGCTAACCAGGCGATCGTGTTGCTCTTGCCGCTTCCGGCACTGTGCTCAATTAAATAGTGCTGACCTGCGCCTTGTTGTTGGGCATGGGCTATAAGCTGCTGCACGGCACTACGCTGATGATAGCGAGGAAAAATCAGTTTTTCAGTTTTGGCCCCGTTGCGTTCATCGGTTTCTAAATGGATGAAGCTACTGATGAGTTCCAGAACGCTATCAGGGGCAAAGAGGTCTTCCCACAGGTAAGCACTGGCATAGCCATCGGGGTTTAGTGGATTCCCCGCACCGCCGTTGTTGCCCCGATTGAAAGGCAAAAAATAGGTTTGTTTTCCCTCTAGGCGAGTAGTCATGTAAACTTCATCGTCGTCTACTGCAAAATGGGCAAGGCAGCGTTTGAACTGAAGTAGGGGTTCACCTTAGGGTTGGCGATCTTTGGCATATTGCTCACGAGCGTTTTCCACAGTTTGCCCAGTCTGTTTGTTCTTTAGTTCCAGGGTAAAGATGGGTAGACCATTGAGAAATATCACGATATCCAGGGCATCTTTTGTCTCGATGGCGCTGTAGTGGCACTGGCGCACAACGCTGAGGATATTTTTGTGGTAGAGGATTTGGTGTTCTGGGTTGAGGGTGCTGACAGGTTGAAAGTAGGCGAGTTGAAAGTAGCAGCCGTAGTCTTTGATACCTCGGCGTAGCACGTCTAAGGTGCCTCGCCGCTCAATTTCACGGGTGAGCCGTTGGAGAAACTTATCGCCTACGGTAGCGGTACCGTGTTGCTTTTCGAGCGCTTTCCAGGTGTCGGGTTGGGTGGCGGTGATGAACTCTAGGAGAATTTCCCAATCGAGACATAGGAATTTCTGATAGTGGGAGTCTCTAGCGCCGTTTTTTTGTTTGGATACCCGCAAACGATAGCCGTGAACCTGACACAGATGAGCCACGATATGGATTTCAAAGGCTTTTTCGGTGATATCCATAAATTCAAAAGGATTTCCCGCCAGGTGACGTTGGGTTGGTTCGGCTACCTGTCCTTCAAATGATTGGGATAAGTCTTCCTGCGCTGCTAGAGCTTGGCGTAACTAAAGTCAGCTAGCCTCATTCATTTTTAGCAAAAATATGGTGGTACGCCCAATGGCGATTAAGCCTCTAAAAATACTGCCCGATCGCGATTAACCCTGCTCGCTCTTGCACGCGATCGGGATGGTTGAACTGAAGAATCAGGACAGTAACTCTGCCTTCTGCGGTTCCGGGAACGATGGTAGCGCCTGAGAGGGTGAAGTGATCCTGCCAAGTCTGAGTTCTGGGATTAAAGAAGGGCGTGAGTTGGTTAGTGTCTGGGTCGATAGAGCCGAGGTCGGTACCTTTTGAACGGTTGCAGTAGGGGCAAGCGAGGGCAAGGTTGTCGAGGGTTGTGGTGCCACCATGCTTTTCAGAAATGATGTGTTCCATCTCGAAGGCAAGGAGGGTAATACTTTGGGGAAAGCGGCAATATTCGCAGCGACTGTTTGCCCGTTCAATGACTTGCTTGCGTAGGGCGGCGGGCACGTAGGTACTCATGATGCCTGGAGCTGTGCCAGGGCATGGGTTTTAGCCAAACGCACGAGATGCTCTAAGGTCAGGTAGCGCTCTAGTTCAGCTTCACCTTTTGCAGAAAGGATGCCTGTCTTGCTTTGAGCTAGCAGATCGCTGACCCGTGCTTGAAATTCTGGGGAAGGGCGAATGGCAAGAACTTGTTCTGGGGTGGGCTGGCTGGCAAGAAGAAGAATGATGTCTTGCTCGTCGAGAAAATTAGCGGAGCGTTGTTGGGTTTCTAACTCCTGTAAACCCAGCTCTAGCACCTGGGGCAGTTGGGCTTGAAACTGCTGAAGCCGTTGAGCAAGGTCGTCGGGGATGTCAATGGTGATTTGTGCCATAGCTGTTTAAGAGGAGGAGGGTTGATTTGATTTAATTATAGAAATCTGGTTTTTGAGGTAGTTAAGGTTAGGGAATGTCAAGTAAGGCATTAATTTGGTCTAGCTGCCCTTGTAAAATTTGCTGCAAATTTTCTTTAGTATGTTTTTCAACCTGATGTTTTCGAGTAGGACGTTTCATACTATCAATTTCATTTATTCGATCTCTAAGCTTGCTTATACGATAAATAAACTCCTTTTGTAAAGCGTTGAAGAAGTTGAAGCTGACTGTATGAACTAACCGTTGTTCAGAAGATCTAGGATCTTCTTCCAAATACTCTTTTTCAATCTGCTCTAAAGCAACTTTGTAAGGTTCAGACAATTCAGTTTGTCCACCCAAAGCTGCCTTCTTAAGACGAATTACCCCAATTTGACAGCGAACTGTATTATTGCCTTTCACTTTTTCCGTAAAGCTTGGAATGTGATTTTTTGGCAGGGTTATTTCATTCTAAATAAGTCTTTGAGTATGTTAAGACCAAAGCCTGCAAGACGTTGAGCTTGAGCCATGTTATGAAACCCATTGCTGCGATACAAGTTGAGTGCAAAGTTGCGTGCGATTG
>JAAUQZ010000256.1 GCA_012033355.1 Leptolyngbyaceae cyanobacterium RM1_406_9
CCTACTCTGGCTTTATTCCCCCAGGCAGAACGTGAACAGTTGATTCATCTGCTCTCCTCCTCCTGATAAATGGCTAAAGTCGAGTCGAAGAAGTCGCAGATCTGGGGCGATCGCCCCCTTATCCACAGTTTGCTGTCTTTGCATTAGATATACTAATGTCAAACCCGCATGGTTTGAATTGCGCGATCGCCCCTCGCTCTTTTTGCTGCCGCCACTATGTCGCCATCAGACCTGAAGGATTTTTTTGTTAGCTACAACCGAGCCGACAAAACCTGGGCAGAGTGGATCGCCTGGACACTCGAAGAAGCAGGCTATTCAGTGCTGATTCAAGCGTGGGATTTTCGCCCCGGCGGTAACTTTGTGTTGGATATGCAGCGGGCAGCCGCAACCACGCAAAAGACGATCGCAGTGTTATCTGAGGCTTATCTCACTTCTGCCTACACGCAGCCAGAATGGGCAGCGGCGTTTGCTAACGATCCACAATCACTTGAACGCAAGCTCATCCCCATCCGCGTAGCCGACTGCCAACCTGACGGGATGTTGCGCCCGCTTGTTTATGTCGATTTGATAGGGCTATCAGAAGACGATGCGAAACAGGCATTGTTGGGAATGATGCGCGATCGCGCTAAACCCACCCAAAAACCTACCTTCCCTGGCGATTCCACCGCAATCAAACACACCGTTCCAGCACCCACTACATTTCCTGGTAATGAACCTGATAAGGGCAATCCGGCGATCGCCCCCACTCCTCCACCCCTCACGCCTCCCTCTTTGCCGCACTTCTCCACCTACAGGTCTGAAACCTGGACGGGACGCGAGGAAACTATTGCTGAACTCACCGACGTTCTAATTGCCGGATGCCATCTGCTAATCATTCACGGCATGACGGGCATCGGCAAAACTGCCCTGGCTGAAAAATTAGCGGCAGATCTGCTGGGGAATGAGAATTGTGGCAGGGGCGATCGCCCTTCCCTCCCTTCCGATATCAAATTTCACCGAATTTCCTTTGACATTGGTGTGCCGTCAACCGACTTTACGCGGGGGGCGATCGCCATTTTGCAGGCGATCGGCGACGACACCGCCCAACAGTTGCCCGACGAGCAAATTTTGCCCTACCTGCTCAAAACCTTAGAGCAGCAACCCTACTGGCTCCAGCTTGACTCGCTGGAATATTTGCTGCACCAGTCCGACGATGGCTCCTATGGGTTTGCCGATGTCGTCTGGGTCGAGTTTTTTGTGCAACTGCTCAACTCGCCCCGCAGTCAGAGCCGCCTGATTCTCACCTCCCAGGCTCTCCCCGCCGACCTGGTAGACCGGATCTATCGCTATGACCAGCTTTGACACGAGTCTCCCCTGCGCGGACTGGAAGCTGCCCACTGGCTCGACCTGTTCCGCAACTATGGCATCGAGCCTTTGACTGACACTGAGCGCGACTATGTTTGTGCGATCGCCCACTACTTTCAAGGACACCCGCTGATCCTCAAAATGATCGCGGGCGACATCCGCAGCCGCTTGTTTGGGGGCAGCATCAGCAAATATTGGACGGAGTGTTACAGTCTTCAACAGTCCAACCCGCGCCAAACCCCTTCAACCCTGCGTCAGAGTCAAGAACAGCGGGCACGTCAGTGGGTGAACCAAACCATTCAACAACTGCCCGACCTGCCCCGCCAAATGCTCCAGCGCTGCGCCGTCTTTCGTCGCCCCGTCGCCGAATCGTTTTATCTGCAAATGCTGGAAGATGCCTCTGACGCAGACCGTACTGCCGCCCTCACTACCCTCAAATCGCTTAACCTGGTTGAAGATATCGACATCCAGTCTGGACAAGTCTTGATTCAACAGCACAACCTGATCCGCGACAGCGCCTACGCCCAACTCAAAGCTAATCCTTCTACCTGGGAAACCGCAGAACGCACCGCTGCTCATTATGGCGCACAGCCTACACTGCTCCCTCCAACGCCGAACGCATTGAAACTGTGCGCGGCTACCTAGAAGCCTTTAATCATTATTGCGAAGTGGAAGATTGGGAGAGAGCGAGTGAGATTTATACTGCTCAGGTTGAGTTCATAAACCAACCACTACGTTTGCAGTTATTTATGTGGGGAAACTATCAAACACTTATCCAAATCAGCGCTCGTTTATCGAATAAAGCAGTTTTAAGCACAAGAATTAAGTGTTTTTTAGATCTCGGTAACTCTTATTCCTGTTTGGGAAATCAGAATATGGCGATTGATAACTATCAACGAATTTTGACTGTTGCTAGGGAGATTGGCGATCGCCAGAGTGAAGGTATTGCATTGGGTAGTTTGGGGATTACGTACAATTCTCTAGGGCAATACAAGCAGGCGATCGCCCAACAAAACAGGCTCTTATCAGTAGTCGAAAGATTGGCGATCGCCAGGGTGAAGGCAATGCGTTAGGCAATCTGGGGATTGCGTACAACTCTCTGGGACAATACGAGCAGGCAATCGCCCACCATCAGCAATCTCTCACCATTGCGAGAGAGATTGGCGACAGACGGGGTGAAGGCGTTGCGTTAGGCAATCTGGGGATTGCATACGATTCACTGGGGCAGTATGAGCGGGCGATTGCCCATCACCAACAATATCTCACCATTGTTAGGGAGATTGGCGACAGACAGGGCGAGGGCATTGCGTCAGGCAATCTAGGAAATACGTACGATTCACTAGGGCAGTATGAGCAGGCGATCACCCACTACCAGCAATCTCTCAGCATTGCTAGGGAAATTGGCGACAGGCAGGGCGAAGGTGCTGTGTTAGGGAATCTGGGGATTGTACACGATTCGCTAGGACAGTATAAGCAGGCAACCGCCCACCACCAGCAATATGTCACCATTGCTAGGGAAATCGGTGACAGACAAGGCGAAGGCATTGCATTGGTGAATTGGGGAGCAACGCAAATTAAACTGGAGCAGTATCCAGAAGCACTGGAAAACTCTCTTGCAGCACTAGCGATTTTTCAAGAAATTGGCGATCGAGCTAACGAAGCTGAAGCCCTGAAAAATTTGGCAGAACTGCATCAAAAACAGTGTGAGGTTGATGTAGCGCGAGAGTATTGTGAGCAGGCGTTGGCGTTGGCAACTGAGCTAGGCATTCCGCTGGTGAAGGAGTGTCAAAAACTATGGGAGGAATTAGGGGAAGATGTTACAAAGCCTGAAGGAGCAGAAGATTGAGCCAGCGAGACAAATTGCTCATCAAGATTCTCAGGGGTACTTCAGATGCCAACATTCCCTTTGATCAGTTGTGCCAATTGCTCAGTAATTTGGGCTTTGAAGAACGAATTCGAGGCAGCCATCATATCTTTACGAAAGAGGGAGTTGAGGAGATTTTAAATTTGCAGCCAAAACAGGGTCAGGCAAAAGCTTATCAAGTTAAGCAAGTGCGAACCATCATTTTGAAATATCAGTTAGGAGGGCAGGATGAAAATTCGCTATGAATTGATCATTTATTGGAGTGATGAAGATCAGGCATTTATTGCTGAAGTGCCAGAGTTACCAGGATGTGCAGCAGATGGAGAGACGTATCAAGCAGCCGTACAAAATGTTGAGGTTGTGATTCAAGAGTGGATTGAAACCGCTCAACGGCTTGGGCGCACTGTCCCAGAGTCTAAAGGTCGTTTACTCTTCGCTTAGATAGACAGAATAGTTTATCTAGCTATTCCGGTTGAAACCTACCAAGACTTCTTCCAGATGCCTTTTATCCAACGGTCACTGATTCGTAATCAAGTCAAGCTTGTCATTTATGACCCAAAGCTAGAGGAGATTGAACAATGGATAAGCTAGCTCACTATCGACAAGTGATTAAGCAAATTCTGACAGAACACGCACAGATTTCAACCCCTACCGATACGGTGGAACCGCAGCTTATCTTCGACGAAGCTCATGACCACTATCAGCTAAATTATGTCGGCTGGCAGGGAGATAAGCGAATATTTGGGCCTGTGATGCATTTTGATATCCAAAACGGCAAGATTTGGATTCAATACAACGGCACTGAGGAAGCTGTCGCCGAGAGGTTAGTTGAAATGGGTATTCCCGATTCAGATATTGTTTTAGGGTTTCACTCTGCGTTTAAGCGTCAGTTTACTCGCTATGCCGTTAGTTAGTGATGAAGCCGAAGCCTTGAAAAATTTGGTGGAACTACATCAAAAACTGAGTGAGGCTGATGTAGCGCGAGTTCAATAGAGGTATCGAGCGCAATGAGTAATATTAAATTGCTGAATGTCGTAGCCTTGACGGTTGATCTTCCTCAATACAATTTGTGGCGTGGGCAAGTTGGTACAGTGGTTGAGACATTGGCGAATGGCAAAGCATTTGAAGTTGAATTCAGTGACCGTGACGGACGCACGTATGAATCTGTAGGGTTACGTCCAGAGCAAATTATGGTTTTGCGTTTTGAACCAGCGTCTCCTGAGGCAAAATCTAAAGCAGTCACGATATAATTTCACGATCGATACCACTCATGAGTCTGCAAAATTAAGTTCTCTAAAGGGGAAAGAGGAGGCTTTGTGAATGCTGATGGTTTTCCTAAGCCAGCATCGTCACATAATCGTCCATTCCCGCTTCTGCAAGAATGATGAAGACCGCTCAAACACTGGAATGTAAGTTGCGATCGCACCATCCAAAGAACAGCCGCAACAGTCCAAGCAAAATCGACATTTCACCAATGCCATACAGCAACGATTCAGACACTTCACCCTGGTGTGCTAGCTGGTAAAACTTCCAGCCCTCACCGTTGGTGACAATACCGTAGATATTTATATCCCGCTCCATCTGGCGGTTCACCCACTGGCAGGTGTGCATTTCTACCAAACACTGGGCAGCGCCTTGCTCGAAGTCATCTTTCTTGGCTTCAATGACGCATCCAAAGGGAGCTTCCAGATAGGCTCGTCGCTCAGCAATCAGGTAGTCCACATTGCCGCAAACTTTTTCCCCTTCCAGGTAAGCCCCCTTCCACACCTTCAAGCGTTCATAGCCCTCCAATCCTTCTTCACAGATGGCATCAATCAGCAGCGTTTTAGATACTTCAAGGCTTTCGAGGTCAAACCGTTGCAGCCGCTCCAACCGCTTATGAAAGAAATCACTGATGGGAACGGGTTCTGCTGTCAGTTGCCATCGCTTTAGCTCGGTGATTCCCAAATGCTTAAAGGCTTCTCGGTAAGTAAAGCTGGAAAAAGGCTTCTTTCTTTGCTGAGTCGCTTGAGTCATAGGTCAATAAGGGGAGGACGGGAGCGTTTGAGCATAAGGTTGGCAACGAGTGTAAACTCCCTCAACTTCTAACTGATAAAGGATTAAGCCAGAGCAAAATTGCATCCCTAAGCTGATTCAAATCCCGGTAAACTTCCTGCTTAAAAAGCTGACCGATCGCATCCAGCGGTGTAAACACAGCGCCCGTTTGCCATCCAACCTCTTGCCCCAGCGGTGTCAGGTGACTGCCCTTGAGAATTTTGAGTGCAGTCATGTCAGGAAAGCGATTGAGCAATGCTTCGGTCAAATCTTTGGTTTGATCAATCTCGTCGTTGGTGAATTTAATCAGTAAGTTGCGCCGTACCTGATACTGTCGCTCAATCAGTTCGTTGGTTTCGTCAGGAGAAGGGACAAATTCAACTGCAAAGGCGGGCGAGAATTGGACAAATTGCTCAACGAGTGGGATCGATCGCCTTGCTGGGAAGTTGTTAAACGAGATCAAAATATTCCCGGCTCGTTCCTGCGGGTAGAGGCTACCAATCAGCAAATGCAGCTTGCAACCCATGCTGTGACCAATGCCGTAGACGGGGAAATAGCGCTTTTTGAAGACGTTGGTTTGCAGGTAGTCCTGGGCAACGATGAAGTTTTGCAGGACTTGACGGGCGATCGCCGTGTGATCCATCGTGTTCACAAACGGCGTTGCCACAATCGCGTAGCCCTGACGCGCCAAGTTTTCTAGCAGCCAGCGATAGGTGACTTGAGGAGCCGCCGCCACAAATGCGCCCCCCAGAAAATGTACGATCGCCGTCGGTCGAGGGGGCACCAGAATCCAATTGCCCGAAACTTCTTGCCAATCCATTAACCCAACTATGCTCCAAGCCGCTCAACCTTCTCTATCCTAAACGCCCTACGGCTTTCCTACCCATTGCCTAGCAGTAGGAGACTGCCTTCATGCTGAAGCTTGGCGATCGCCTAACATCTAAGTTGCAGCCGCTCAATCATTAATTGCGATGCTCAATTACTCTATAGCAACTGCTGCAATATGATTGTGATGGCTTGCAATGCGATTGCGATCGCCTAACATTCAATTGCAATGCCCGCTCACTCGATTGTGATGGCTTACATTGCGATTGCGACGGGTTACATTGCGATCGCACAGCTTAATCAGGCAAGCAATTGTCTGGACACTGCTCAGTTGAGACAAGATTTTCGTAGTGAACTTACGGACATTTCAGAAACGGTAGTGTAAAACAAAGTCAGTTCTTCCCCCTTACCCTCATTATGTCTAGCTCCGCGCAAGTGTTCATCTGCTACGCGCACAAAGATCAGGCTTTTCTTGAGCGTCTGCTGATGCATCTGGCCCCGCTAGAAGAGGAGGGGATTAGCGTTTGGTCTGATCAAAGGCTGGAGATTGGCGATCGCTGGCACAATGAAATTCAAACTACGCTGCCCCAGGTGAAAGCTGCAATTTTGCTGGTCAGTCCGGCATTTCTGGCATCGAAGTATATCAAAAACAGCGAACTGCCCGTCTTGCTGCATCGGGCACAGGAGCAGGGCGTAAAGATTCTGCCAATTATTCTAAGTCCCTGCCTGTTTGAGGAGGCAAAGTTCAGGTTTCCTGATCCGAAAACGGGGCCAGAAGTACTGTCGCTGAGTGTGTTTCAGGCGGCAAATTCGCTCAAGAATCCGGTGAACAGTTTGCCGGAGCATGAGCAGGATGCTTTGTTTTTGAGGCTGGCGCAGCGGGTGATGGCGATCGCCAATTCCGATTGACTGAAGCCGACGGGAAGGGCACCGTCAAAGTTAAGCACCCCACCAGTCAAGCGAGATAGCGCGACTCAGGACAAACTGCTGCAACTTGTGATCACAGAAGTGCGAGAACGAATCGCACAGTCGTTACACAATGCCGTGTGGCTAACGCTGGGCATAGAGCGGCAAGATTACCGCATTGAGCGTCCGTTCAGCGCAACCCTGATGCAGGCATCTCAACCAGCAGTAGCCCTACCTCCTGAAACTCGGATTGCCGAAGTTTTTAATCATCCAGAGATTGCTCGTCAACTGCTAATTTTAGGTGAACCGGGAGCAGGCAAAACCACGATGATGCTGGAGTTGGCAGAGGATTTGCTGGAGCGGGCAATAGAGGACAAAGCAGAACCCATTCCCGTATTGGTCAACCTGTCGTCATGGAAAGACCCAAAGCAGCCAATATTTGACTGGCTGGTAGGCGAACTAAACGTCAAGTATAGAATTCGCAAGGAGCTAGCGCAGCAATGGATACAGGAAAATCAACTGCTGCCGCTGCTGGATGGACTGGATGAAGTCGCCCCACAGCATCAACGAGCCTGTGCAACTGCGCTGAATGCCTGGTTAATTGAAGACTCAGAGCAGCGTCCCTGCGGCGTGCTGATTTGCTGTCGGCGAGAAGAGTTTGAGCAGGTAGTGCAGCAACCGTTAAGCCTGTATGGAGCGATTTATTTGCAGGCGCTAGCTCCAGAGCAAATTGAGAACTACTTTGCTCAGTTTGACTTGCAGGAGGTGTGGCCAACCGTTCAGCAAGATGCAACGCTCCAGGAATTGCTGACTAAGCCATTGTTTTTGTCTATATTTGGCTTGGTGCAGACGCAAAGAACTTTTTCGTTAGAAGCTTGGCAGTCACGCACAACTTCTGCTGACAAAATCGAATACTTGTTCGATACCTACTGGGAAGCAGCCATATCGCGCGATTTAATTATCAATCCCATCCAAAAACAACAGGGCGTTTCGAGCAAAACTTATGGAATAAAGCCTTTTCCAGATCATGGGACAATTCATCGAGCATTGGTCTTTGCAGCAAAAGCTCTAGAACGAGAGTCACAAACAGAGCTTTCAATTGACAGAATGCAACCATCGTGGTTGCCAGAAGGACAGCAGAAAATGAATTACAAGACGCTGTTTATGTTGTTTCTTGTATCAATTCTGATAATGGCAAATTCGGGTGCATCCCACTTTTGCAAGTTTGCCCTCATCCCCCAACC
>JAAUQZ010000004.1 GCA_012033355.1 Leptolyngbyaceae cyanobacterium RM1_406_9
GCTTTGGCAGAAATCTCTTCTTGCAAGCGGCGATCGCGTGCTTCTTCTAGCCTGGGCTGATAGATTGCCAAAAGCTGTTCGGCTTCGGCATAAGCCATCGTGCCACTGGGAATCTCCTGCAACAGGTTGACTACAACTTGCCAGGTAATATGGGCTAGCTGCCAACCCTCAACCGATTCAGCTACGCCTTCACGCGCTTCCGCTAAACGGGCGGTGTCTCTGGCAAGCTGAATTTTGTCCTGAGCCTGCTGCTCAATCACAATCCGCTGATTGATCATGCTGAGGTTAGCCTGATATTCTGTCAGCTTTTGCTGCGCCAGTGGATGAATCGGATGATTGGCTGAAACCTTCTCTAGAAGGGCGATCGCTTCTTCCCACATTGCCCGAATCTCTTCCCATCGGGTTAGCGGATGCGGTGGGTTTTGGCTAGCATGAGCCGCCTCATTTGCGGTTTGCAGCGCCGCAACAACTTGCCCTAATGCTTCAGATTGCGTTCCATAAACTTGCAGCAAAGCCTGAGCTTCAGTATATTCCCCTGACCAACGTGGAATTGTGCCCAGCAGATAGCTTCCCTCTGCCAGCTTTTGGTAAGCCTCGTTGACATCCAGTGCAGATGAATTAGCCTGCACGAGTTGAGAGGCTTCCTGGCTAAGCTGTTGAGCCGTTTGCAGCGGCACACACGCACCAATCACGCAGGGGCGGGTCAGCGCATACAGGCTGCCAGCTAACGCAAATAGTCCTGCCGCAGCCATCAGCCCCATCATCGGCAGCGGCAAGCGAGAGACGGGCTTTTGAGACGTAGATAAAGGGGCTACCTTTGTGCTTTGCTCAGAATCTAACTCAGCACTTTGCTCAACGGCGGGTTGCACTGCAAGCTGAGCGTTCTTTGAATTGCCGACTTCTGAACGTTCAGTCTCCGAGTGATTAACCTTTGGGTCAACCTTCTGCTCGATCTCTAAGCGATGAGTCTCCAGATGACCAGCCTCCAAAGAGTCCGTTTTCAAGCTCACAGTTTCAGTGACTTCAGGAGGCTCAAGCAATTGAGCTTCCTCAGCCTCAGTGAGTTTGTCAACCAAATCCGCATTAGCTAATTTTGCGGTGCTTGCCTCCGAGTGGGCTGTTGAAACGGCAGGCAAGCTCAATACAGCAGCGTTCTGAGGTTTAGTGCCAGAAATTTCAGCCTGCTGCACCCCGTTCAAAGTCTCTACTTGGAATGGCTCCAGGTCAAATCCGTCTGCTGCGTAGGGTTCATGTTCACCCGCAATGCGGAGATAAAACCGAACCGCCAGGGTTTTGGGTGGGGCGATCGCCAATCGAATAAGATCAGAATAGGACTGCCGTACCGTCTGCTCAAAAACCTCAAACGTTCTCCAGGGGTTGGGCGAAACCTCATAGGCGTGTTGAGCCAAAATAATTAGAGTTTGCTGCCTGATCGCGCATTTCACCTGAAGCGGAACCCTTAAGGGAAACTGCATTTGCACCTGGGTTTGCAGTCGATGTCCCAGAACTTCCATCTCATCCCGGCGTATTGCTGTTTTCATGCCACACCCAAGTGTTGGATCTTGTTTGAGTTCAATAGTCTATGCCAGTAATCTGTCTATGCCAGTAATCTGTACCAGTGGATAATCAGGACTCATAGCCACACTTCAAACCAATTTACACAATCTGGCTTAATCTGTCTTACGATCGAGCAACTTTTTCTGGTGAATTAAGCGTTCAAGCATGGATATTCTTATCGTTGAAGACGAAGCTGAAATTGCTCAGCTCATCCAACTTTATTTAGAGAAGGAAGGGTTTTCTTGCCGTACCTGTCGAGACGGCATCACGGCGATCGAGATTTTTCAGGAACAAAAGCCCGACCTGATTATTCTCGACCTGATGATTCCTGGATTAGATGGCTTAGAAGTGTGTGCCCGGATTCGCCAAAAGCCAGGAAGTAAAGATCCCTACATTCTGATGCTGACTGCCAAAGGCGAAGAACTGGACCGCATTATCGGTCTTTCCACCGGGGCAGACGACTATATGGTAAAGCCCTTCAGCCCCAGAGAACTGGTTGCGCGGGTGCGGGCGCTGTTGCGGCGAACCTTGCGCCAGGGTGGGCAAAGCCAAACCTATCACACTCAGCACTTTTCCATCGATATGGATCAGCGACTCGCACATCGCCAGTTGGACAACCAGCAGTCGGAACCGCTTGACCTGACGGCCCTGGAGTTTGAACTGTTAACGACATTCATGAGCTACCCCGGTCGCGTCTGGAACCGGACTCAACTGATTGAAAAACTCTGGGGCAGCGATTTCTACGGCGACGAGCGAGTGGTAGACACTCACGTTGCCCGACTCCGCAAAAAGATTGAACCTGACCCTGCCAATCCCACGTTTGTCAAAACGGTCATTGGAGTAGGCTACAAATTTGAAGACACCCCAGCAGGCTAAGCTGGTAGCTAATAATCCCTTTTCCATTCCTCACCTGCATCCATGCCCTCCACCCCCGCCCTAATCAATGGCAAAGCTTGGACTGCGATCGCGCCTATTTCTTTCCCATGTCATTGTGATGATTGTGGGATTGTTGACACTAACTACTATCGGAAAATTTTCTTCACCCCGATTTTTTGTGGTCTACCTGGAGCGCATTGAAGGGGAAGGTTATAGCGTGCGTCAGGTAAGAACTCAACTGATTCAAGGATTTGAGTCAGCCTGGAGTCGTGGTGCAGTCTGGTCGGTCGTGCTAGGAGCTACTGCCGCTGGCGGCTTGAGCTATTTGGTTTCTAAACGAATTGTGCAGCCGCTAATTCAGATGGAGGAAATTACCAAGAAGTTTTCTACTGGAAATTTGGAGGAGCGCGTTCCCGCTTACGAAATTCCAGAGCTAAACCAGTTGGCCTCCAGCTTCAATCGCATGGCGGCTGAGCTAGAGGGTGTAGAGCAGCGGCGACGAGAACTGGTCAGCGACCTGACACACGAACTACGAACCCCACTAACCGTTTTAGAAGGATACCTGGAAGGTTTGGCAGACGGCACGATTGACCCATCGGGGGATGTCTACTATTTGCTGGCCCGGGAAACAACTCGAATGCGGCGGCTAGTTAACGACCTGCAAGAGCTTTCCAAGATGGAGGCAGGCTACTTGCCGATTGACGTGCAGCCCGTCGATTTAAAGCCAATGCTGACCTCGCTGGTGCAAAAGTTTTCTGACCAGCTTTTGGAAGAAAATAGTCCCAAAATTCAGTTGCACTACCCTCCCGATACGCCTCTGGTGTTGGCGGACCCCGGACGGGTTGAGCAAGTTCTGGTTAACTTGCTCAGCAATGCGTTGCGCTACACCCCGTCTGGCTCCATTCAAATTCAGGTTTACCAGGGTACGAATAAGCTCTGGATTGCAGTGGCGGATACGGGTTTGGGAATTGCCCCAGAGGATTTATCCCATGTGTTTGAGCGATTCTGGCGGGCAGACCGATCGCGCGATCGCCACTCTGGGGGCACGGGCATCGGGCTGGCCATCTCCCGCCGCCTGGTCGAGCTTCAGGGCGGCACGATTGAAGTCGAAAGCGAACTAAACAAGGGCAGTACCTTTCGCTTTTCGCTGCCTCTGGCATCCGTGAAGGCTCTCAGGTAAGGCAAAAGGGTAAGACAAAACCACTCACCCCTTGCCCATTCTTACAGCAATTTCCACTTGAACACACCACAAACCCCGGTAAGGGCGGTTCGCGAACCACCCCTACGCTCTTGGCTTACCCATCCAAAAACAGCTGTCAAACTAACTCCTCCGTCCTCTGTCCTCCCTTATCCCTCCCTACTCGCCTGATTCTGCTAGACGTGAGGCAGCTTGAGCAACCGCAGTAGGCATAGGTTGAGGCCGAATTACCAGCAACAATATCCAGGCTAGACCGCTGCCTAGCAACACGTGGGGGAGCAGAGTTTCTGAAGGTGGCGCGGTAATTGATCTGATAGCCAATGTCGTCGAGAATGGCGGCATCCAAAACGGTTGGGCGTGTTCGCACACCTCGAATAATCCGAGCTTCCATCAGTGTTCTACCTGACCCGCCATACTGATAGCCTTCTAAAATGTGGCTACTTCCTCTAAACTCTAAAGGAATCGGTCTACCGCCATTTCTGGCTCTAGCATTACGGCCAATAAAGGTGCTTTCGTTGGTCAGATTCCTGAATGCATCAATGCCTCCCGCACCATTCGAGAAGCCTAAGATGTGCCCTAATTCATGGGCTGCAACAGAGATAAAATCATAACGGTTAGAGGGAAGATCCCGGACAGTCGTGGGAGTGAGGTCAAAAAACCAGTTAACTTCTGAGTCAAACGTCATTGACCCAATCCAGGGCTGAAAGTCTGCTCCCGTGTAGCGTCGCTCGGTGCGATTCCAGCCGGATGATCTGGCTTGAGCCAGTGTCGTGAAGGGCAAGTTTCTTGCTCCTACAAACACAACCAAGTCATCAATTGGGTAGTTTGTGACAAATTCTCGAATGTTTTGCCCCGTCTGCGGATTCAATACATTAGGAGTTCTGGTGCCAGTGGGAACGGTAGGAAAATTGTCCTGAATAATATTTTCCCAAAGACTTGCGGCTGCCTCTAGCACTCTTCGTTTTCCAGGCGTAAACCAGCGATTGGTGTCAAATCGGTAATCAAATTTGATATTAAAGGTGCGTGGGGTAGTGGAAGCAACGCTCAGTTGGTAAGGTGTGTTTTGCTGGCGATCGCGAGCATAAACTCGAATAAAGTAAACCCCTGGGTCAAGCGTTTGTCGAATCACCTCAGACTGTCTGTCCGGTTTAACCGATCTTTTGATTACTCGCCCAGCCTGATTAAGTAATGCCACATCCGCATTTGCGGCTAACCCCCTGAGCGCAAGGTTGAAATTGGCGCGAATGGAAAACCTGAAACGATAGTAGTCGTTCAAGTTGCTGCCCCCCACGCGGTTATTAATTCTAGTGGGTCTGGAAGTTACATTAATGGGGGTGGCTTGACTCAATGTAGCTTCAGTCAATCTGGACATGGCAAAGCTCCCTGTTTAATCTCTCCTTAATGCAGGAAATCGTTCTCGTTTAGAGTACATCACAGATCAAGCCAGGGATGGAAAGTGACCAGGTTTTTGTAACAACATCAGAACTTACGCACATTCTCTGCGGAACAAGAGGCTTAAGCCCCTTGTTGACCCAGAAATCGCTTGGTTTGCGTTCTGCTTGCGTAGTTCCTGAAGATAAGGAGAACATTGTGCAGGCAAGCTAGCGATCGCAAATTACCCGATCAAACACAATCGCTCCACGCCAGTCTGCCTCTGTCAACCCGGTGCCGCGCAAATCTGCCCCATTCAGGTAGGTTCCGGCAAAGTTTACACCTGTCAGCTTTGCCCCAATCAATTGCGCCTTAGTCAAGTCAGCATTTGCCAGGTTCACTTCACCCAGATCTGCTGCATTCAAATTTGCACCTCTCAGCTTTGCGCCACTCAGATTAGCCCCCCACAGATTCGCGCCACTCAAGTCAGCTTCCGTTAAGATCGCCTGACTTAAATCTGTTCCTGATAAAATCGCCCAACTTAGATTCGCGCTGGTTAAGTTTGCACCTCTCAAGTCGCTGCCTAAAATCGAACGATACAGATTCGCTCCCTTCAGGTTGACCCGTTTTAGTTTAGTGCTGTGAAGGTTAAGTCCACTCAAGTTTGCGCCCCAGAGGTTTGCGCCCGTCAGGTCAACGTCAGATAAATCAGCGTCAATGAGAATTACCTGATTTAGAATGGCATCACGCAAGTTTGCCCCCGCCAGATTTGCACCGCTCAAGCTAGAGCCGCGCAGATTCGCACCTGCCAGGTCGGCCTCAGACAAATCTGCCCCACTCAGGTCTACGCCACTCAAGCTAATTCCCCTCATTACCGCTCGATGGAGATTAATTTTGGCGAAATTGCGCTCTTTCATTTCGTAGCGCTCTAACAGTTCCTTAACGTCCATCTGGTTAAATCTCTTTTCTAGGTTGGTAGTGCTGGCGTGCTGGTAGGGCGGGAATTTCCATGTTTCGCAGAAATCGGGTTGGGAAAAACCAGAATATCTTCAGCAAGATTGGCAGTAATGCGGCAAAATGATCCTACAATTTGCCAAATTCGGGAAGATTTTATGATCCTTCATCCCTCTCTTCAGAGTTCCCTCAGCCGAGGCAATGCCCTCAAAGTCATCAGTGGTTTAACCAATTTCAATGCTGACCGGGTTGCGGCCATTGTCAACGCAGCAGATCGAGGTGGCGCAACGTTTGTGGACCTGGCGGCTGACCCCAATCTGGTGCGGCTGGCAAAGCAACTGACTCGGCTACCGATTTGCGTCTCAGCGGTCGAACCAGAGCAATTTGTCACTGCTGCTGAAGCAGGTGCCGATTTGATTGAAATCGGAAATTTTGATGCGTTTTACGCTCAGGGACGACGATTTGAAGCCGCAGAGGTACTGGAACTGACTCATCGAACGCGATCGCTCCTCCCTCAAATCACCCTTTCTGTAACTGTTCCCCATATCCTGGAACTAGACCAACAGGTGCAGCTTGCTGAAGAAATGGTTAATGCTGGAGCCGACATCATTCAAACCGAAGGGGGCACCAGCAGCAGCCCCAACCACTCGGGTACGCTGGGACTGATCGAAAAAGCAGCTCCCACTCTAGCGGCAGCTTATGAAATCTCTCGTGCGGTATCTATACCTGTGCTGTGTGCTTCTGGTTTGTCAAACGTGACGGTGCCAATGGCGATCGCCGCTGGAGCATCCGGGGTAGGCGTAGGCTCTGCAATCAATCAACTGAACAGCGAAGTAGCCATGATTGCTGCGGTTCGCAGTCTGGTTGAAGCGCTGGCGACGGTGCAGCGGAGTCAGGTAGCGGTGTAATCGCCTGATCCTATAATTCAGTAGTGAAAAAGTGCCCGGCATTGCGCTAGGCACTTTTCTTTGCTCATTATTTCCTCGTTGCCAAACTAGAGCTTGGTAGCCAAACACGCTTCTAATACGGAATCCGTTTCATAAACAATCACTATTGGATGTACGGGCGAAGCATTCGGCAAAAGAATTGTGCTTTAGGGGCAAGAATTGTAACCGAATGCTTCGCCCCTACCGATACCGCTACTCTACAGACAGATTTGGTATGAAGCAGCATTCTGTAGGAGAGCTAACGATCAGACACAACTACAGAAGCAACCTGTGAATTAGTGTTAACGACTGCTTGAGATTCGCTCACACTATTTCGCATAATTACAGCCGCAATTCCACTGGAAAGGAGCAGTCCCAAAAATATTCCTAAAGCCATCGGGTAAGCCTGTTGCATTGTCAATCTCACAGTTACTAGTAAAGACTTGTTGGTAACAAATTTAACTGGCGATCGCAAGTGGAACTAGTGAGCAATTACTGAGGCTTATTCTGGAATCTGCCCGCAATCAAGTACAAACACTGAGGCTTGCTAGGTCTAGTTCTTTACACAGCGAAACCCTGCTAGGATTTGACGCACACCGGGGTGATACCAGTTACGAAAGGCGGAGCGTAGCCCCCAAGGACGGGTTGCCCAACTGCCGCCCCGCAAAACTTTATGCTGTCCGTCAAAGTAGACCTGGGAGTAGCCTGCGTACAAGAAAGGTTTGAAGCCGGGATAGCCTGTAAACCAGTCTGCTGTCCATTCCCACACGTTGCCTAGCATATCCTCACAGCCGTAGGCGCTTCGTCCGGCAGGGTAGGCATCGACGGGCGTGGTGTGTCCGATCCAGTGGTCGTGGTTGCAGTGTCGGGAGGTAGGTAAAGCCTCGCCCCAGGGATAGGTCCATCGCTGCTCTAGTTCAGGATTCCAACTGGCGGCTTTTTCCCATTCGGCTTCGGTGGGCAGGCGCTTGCCGACAGAGTTGGCGTAGGCTTCGGCTTCATACCAACTCACGCCACAAACGGGATGATCTTCCCATTCTGGGTTGTCTGACCAGTACAGCGGCTTGCCGACGGGGTGCTGCTGCAACCAATGCCAGCCTGCCTCTGACCACCAGTTTGATTCTTCATAGCCGCCTGCCTGCATGAATTGGCGATATTGCCCACAGGTGACAGGGTAGCGATCGATCCAGTAGTCGTCCAGGTAAACGGGATGCACCATGCGTTCGTTGTCGAGGGCATCTAGAGCGTTGCTGCCTTGCTCGAAGTAGCCAGCGGGGATGAGGACGGAGGGATGAGGGCGGAGGGATGAGGACGGAGGGATGAGGACGGAGGAGGGGGGCGATCGCCGATTCCTGATACTTTTGTCTGTTGAAGCTGGAGAACCAGGGTAATGGTTTCGTTGTGCTGGCTTTCGTGCTGGAGGAGCCAGCGCCAGAGGCGTTCTTGTTGGTCTACGGGAGCGGTTTTGAGGTAGGTCAGAACTTTAGTGCGAATGGCATCCAGGTATTCGTGAAGTTCTGGCAAAGTGGGCAGAGTGGCTCGTTCTGCTTTGGGCAGTCCGTCTGCGGCAAATAGGCGGTGGTACTGCGGAAATTGGGGCGGCTGTCCGGCACATTTTTCCAAAATCCAAAAGGCTTCGGTGTAGGCGATGTGTCCTAAATGCCACCCAATTGGGCTGAAGTCGGGGTGCGCCTGGCGGGAAAGGGCGCTGTAATCTATGCCGTCAAACAGTCCTAGCGTTGCTTCTCGGCAAGCCTGAAGCTGCTGTTGTAACTGTCGTCTGCGATCGCCTATTCCCCTTGTAGAGACGCGATCAATCACGTCTTCACTCAAAAACTGGGTAGATACCGAATTGCTTTTATTTTTGTTGAGGAAATTGGCAAGGCGATCGGTCGCATCTTTACCAAATTCCGCTTCAGAACTGTTGGATTTGAATATCAAGATCTTCTCCCACACTGAGAATGCTGCGTTCTGGGCAAGCAACCCAATCACCAGCAAATAACGGCTCCGAGGCAATCACAACTGCCTTAGGGAAGACGGGATCATCCCTGAGCCAGTAGAGCGATGGGGCGGGCGATCGGTTAGAAAACCGGGAAGCAACTAGACGCTGCCCATCCGCCACAATCAAATTCGCGCCTACTGAAACCTGGTAAAGCTGGGCCAGGTCAAAGACGGTTGCCAGCGTATTGTGCAGTGCCGCTTCCAGGCTGATTCCGGGGGAATTGTGCCATTCGTTGAGCAGCAGGGCAAACAAATGCTCGGAATCCGTCATTCCTTGAATCGACTCATACAGCGTGTCACTCAGGCGATCGCGCAGGGGTCGGTACAGGGTTTGTCGAAAATTTTCGATGTAGCCATTATGAACTGCCAAGATGAGATCTTGCTGAAAAGGCTGACAATTGCTCAAATCAACGGCTAATCCTGGTGTTGCACTGCGAATACTAGCTAAAGCGCAGCCTGATTCTACATAGCGGCTCAAAGAGGGCAAGTTGATATCATTCCAAATGGGTAGCACACTGCGGTAGCGGAAAGGTGGCACCTGCTGATTTGAGTGATACCAACCTACGCCAAAGCCGTCTGCGTTGAGCAGCCCTGCCGTCATCTCACGCGGCTGATAACTTTGCACAACTAGAGAGTGCTCTGGTTTGTAGAGCAACCGATCCAGAGCAATGGGAGTCCCTAAATATCCAAGTAGACGGCACATATTTTGATTACGACGGTTCAGTTAGGATTGTAGCCCCCTGTCCAGATCCGCCTAGAAGGACGGGAGAGCCACCAAAATGTCCTAATCAATATGGCTATCGCTATGATTTCTTGCCCCAAAGGAAAAGGTTTATCATTAGGTCTGTTGCTCAAGTTCACTGGCTGATGTTCACTAGACCTCTTAATTTGAAGGTTCTAAGGCAACAATTAGAGGCGCATCTCAACCGATCGCACGGTCACTCAAAGTTAGAACTTCTGGCGCATGGAGAGGCTAACGTCATTTTTAGATTGAACCAGACTGATCTAGTTCGAGTGGCGGTAAATACTCCGAATCAGCGGTTTGCAGGAGACGTGCGGCGCGTTACCCAATTTGAGCAGGTTATCCTGAATTATCTCCAGCAAACCGGCATTGGGCATCAGCTACGGACTGCAAAATTAGAACCGACTGAAGACTTCCCCTACACGTTTTTAATCACCAACTATTTGGAAGGCGGTTCACTCGACTATAGCCGCGCTCATCTACAAAAGTGTGCCGAAACCCTAGCGCGGCTTCACCGTTTGCCCACGATCGCAGGTTATCAAGTCGATCGCCTGCTGCCAACGGTGCCAGTGGTTGAGCAGCCGCTGACGCTGTTTTACCACGAAGCCAAGAGCTATGCTCAGCCTTACCTGGATTCGCCCAATGCAGAACCAGAAATTGTCGAAATGCTGCACGCAGTCTTAGATAAGGCGCGATCGCACCTATCCGCAGAGCGACTCTTAGAAGCCTATCCCCATCGCTGCTTAGTTCACAGCGACCACACCTACGAGAACTGGGTGATCAGCGATCGCCAAGCCTATTTAATCGATTGGGAATGGGCTGAGATTGGTTCACCTGCCGGAGATCTGGGACACTTTCTTTCTCCTGTCACGGTCCGACGGCGACAAAACTATCGCTTACCGCCTGAAGATCGCGCCTTCTTTTTGCGGTGTTACTACAATGCGTTGGGAGAGCCGCTGGCCAGTCGAATTGAGCGCCATTTTGCTGCGTTTGGAGTGTATCCTGCTGTGCGATCGCTCTGCTGGACGGCGGGATATTGGATTACCGCTAACCGCTGGTATGCCGATGCAGAAGACAGTCCCAGTGCGGCTGAGCGAATGGCGCGGTGGCGGCGAAGTCGGCAGCAATTTCCAGAACTGTGGCAGGAGATTATGTCCTGGCTAGAGGAGGAAATCTAGAAGCTAATCTAACTCTCAGGGAGAATTCAGCAAACTTTTGTTTACATGAATTATTCATATCACTATAGCGCTACGCTTATACCTGCTGTACTGGCGAACCGTTTTGTATCCTCTCATTCATTGAGCATCAGTCATGATTTTCGTTAAGCTCCAACCTGCTTCTCAACATCATCCCGCGCCAAGCCTGACGCAGCCTTTTCCCTGGCAGGCTTATCTGCTGATGCTTCCGGCAGTCGGAGTTGTTGGGTTAGTGTTTGGCGGCGGGCTGGTGCTGGCATTGCTTCAAAGTGTTGGGGCAATTGGACTATTAGGGGAAAGACAGATTTCGTTAACTGCGTATCAAGCGGCCTTGACGAATCCAGAATTTTTGCGATCGCTCAGTCTCAGCCTTTACATCGCGGTAGTTGCCACCGGGCTATCCACCCTGATAAGTATTGGTTTAGCCCTACTTCTGAGAACCGCAGGACGATGGGCCAGCTTTGCTTGTCAAATTACGTTGCCTATTCCTCATCTCGTCGGAATTGTGGGCGTTTTGCTGCTGCTGTCGCCGAGTGGATTTATCTCGCGATCGCTCTACGCACTGGGCTGGATTCAGTCTGACCAGGACTTTCCACTCCTGGTGAATGATACTGCCAACATGGGTGTATTGTTGCATTTTCTTTGGAAAGAGGTTCCTTTTATCACATTGATCTTGCTGGCAGTCCTGAGAAGTATCAATCCTGCTTACGAAATGCAAGCACAAATACTCGGTGCAACTCCCTGGCAGCGTTTTTGGAATGTGACACTGCCGATGATGAGAACCGGAATTTTATCATCGAGTTTGATTGTGTTTGGCTATATTTTTGCTTCATTTGAGGTTCCCTTTTTGCTAGGGTCAACCCGCCCACGCACGTTGCCAGTGCTGGTTTATCGCGCGTTTACCGACAGTGATATCACTCGTCGGGCTGAGGCGATCGCCCTGGGAATCATCCTATCAGTTCTCTCACTGTTGATGATCGTGGCGTACTCATGGCTGGTATCGCGCGGTGGTCAGAAGCGTCAGTTCACAAAGGATGCGTAAGGAATTGGGATGTTACGAAAGTCATTCATTATTCTTGTGATTGTGGTGTTGTTTCTACCGTTTTTGCCGTTGGTGATCTGGTCCTTTGCACAGGGATGGTTCTTTCCCCAACTCATTCCCAATCAGTGGACGCTTCAGCACTGGTTGCAACTCGTGTCACCGACCTCTAGGGTGATTGAAGGACTGTTGCAAAGTTTGGCGATCGCCCTAATCACCACGATACTCTCCCTACTAGTTGGGCTTCCCGCAGGACGGGCGATCGGGGTGATGGAGTTTCCGGGCAAGGAAGCACTCAAGCTATTTCTGTTGACTCCCATTATCGTCTCCCCGTTAGCAACCCTAATGGGCATTCAGTTTGTGCTGATTCGGCTGGGGTTAAACGGTACACTTTTGGGCGTGGTTTTGGTACATCTGATGCCAACCATTCCTTACATGACGTTGGTGTTAACCAGTGTGTTTGCTAACTTTGATACGGGTTATGAAACTCAGGCGCGATCGCTCGGTGCGTCTCCGCTTCAGGTGCTTTCACAAGTCACTTTACCGCTGATTGCTCCTGGCATTGTGGTGGGTGCATTGTTTGCCTTCTTGATTTCCTGGAATGAGTTTCTCCTGACATTCTTTGTCGGCGCAGGACGGGTATTTACACTGCCAATGGTGCTGTTTACCCTGCTGCAAGGTGGCAACAACGGACTGGTTGCGGCAGTGGCAATTACATCCGTCATACCGGGACTGTTGTTTTTATTGCTGGCAAGCAAGGCGTTGGAAAACGATACAGCGTTGGGAGGGTTTGGAAATGTATAAGTGCAACACTCACCCTCAATCCCTCAGACCTCATCTTCACCTTCAGGAACTCACCAAACAGTTTTCAGGAGTCACTGCCGTTCAAAGTTTGTGGCTTGAGGTGCAGGCAGGTGAAATTCTGGCGCTCTTGGGCCCGTCGGGCTGCGGCAAATCGACAACGCTTCAAATGATTGCTGGGGTCGTACAACCTGACAGCGGCACGATTACCCTGAATAGTCAAATTCTCAACCGAGTTCCTCCTGAGCGGCGGGATATTGCGCTGGTGCTACAGCGTGGGCTGCTGTTTCCCCATCTAACAGTGGGTGAGAATGTGGCGTTTGGGCTGAAGATGCGCGGGGTCAGTCGGGCTGAGCGAGACGAAAAGGCGATCGCCATGCTGCGTCAGGTTCAGCTAGAAGGGTTTGCCGATCGCAAGCCGTCAGAACTTTCAGGCGGACAGGCACAGCGGGTAGCTTTGGCGCGATCGCTGATTATTCACCCCAAACTGCTGCTGTTAGACGAACCCCTGTCTGCCCTGGATGCCAATCTGCGAGAAGAAATGCAGGACTTAATTTTGCGATTACAGGCTCAAACGGGAGTGACGATGTTAATTGTGACTCACGATCAGGCAGAGGCCGTGGTGATGTCTCAGCGAATTGCTCTGATGTTTGAGGGCTGTTTGCGCCAGGTTGACACCCCCGAACAGATCTATCGACAGCCCTGTGATGAAACCGTTGCTCGATTTATGGGAGGGGTTAACTTCTTTGCGGCTGAGGCTCACGGTCGGCAATGGAGATCTAACGATTTAACTTTGTTGAGTGAGTATGACCACGACGGTTGCGTACAAGTCACCATTCGTCCTGAGCAAATTCAGGTGTTGGCAGAAGGGCGATCGCAAGCAAACACCCTACCTGCCACCGTAATCGCCAACCGATTCACCGGAACGCAACGGCGATTAACGCTGGCGATCGCCCCAGAGCTAACCCTACAAGCTTGGGTGACTCCTACTCAAGATTTTCGAGTCGGACAATCCGTTTGGGCATATCTCCCACCCTCAGCCCTTTGGTGCTTTCCCCATCGCACCGTGCCCTATCCCGTCCAGGTTCCGTAAGTTCCCTCCGATGCTTGCTCAAAACTCATCTGCTCAAAACTCATCTGCATCAACTCCAAAACCAACCCAATGAACCCAACCCCCAACCCTCAATCCCCAATCCCTACGTCCTATTTCCGCTTCAACCGTCGGCATTTTCTCTGGCTCTCGACCAGCGCTTGTTTAGCCACGTTAACCAGTAACTGTACGCAACAAAATTCTTCCTCTGAGACAGTCAGCTTTGACCCCTCAGCCGCCTCTTGGGATGAGATTGTGGCGGCTGCTGAGGGGTCAACTGTCAATTGGGCGATGTGGGGCGGCAGCGATAAGACAAACGCCTATGCTGATCAGTGGGTGGGCGATCGCTCCAAAGCCAGTACAGCATCACGCTCAATCGGGTTCCCCTTAACGACACGGTAGAAGCGGTTAACAAGGTGTTAGGAGAAGTGCAGGCCGGGCAAACCTCAGGCGGCAGCATCGACCTGATCTGGATCAATGGTGAGAACTTTCGCACGATGAAACAGGGAGATCTGTTGTTTGGGCCCTTTCGGGACAAACTGCCCAGCAGCCAATATTACGATGCCGATAATCCGGCGGTGAATTCTGACTTTGGCTTGCCGATTGAAGGCTACTCTGCGCCCTACACGGGCAGCTATTACATCATGGCGGCAGACAGCGCCAGAGTACAGCATCCCACCACTTTTGCAGAACTGCTGGAGTGGGCCAGGGCAAACCCCGGACGCTTTGCCTATGTTGCCCCCCCTCAGTTTGATGGGAGTCGCTTCCTGCTGACGGCACTTTATGGCGTGACAGGAGGTTATGAGCAGTATGCTGGAGCTGAATTTAACGAAGCATTGTGGAACGAAAAGTCACCTCAAGTGTTTGAATATTTGCAGGAGTTGGAACCTTTCCTTTGGCGGAGCGGCGAAACCTATCCACCTACGCAAAGCCGTCTGCAAGAACTGTTTGCCAACGGTGAGATTTGGATGATGCCTGTGTTTGTCTCCAGGGTGGCAGAGGGAATCGCGAATGGGCAGTTTCCCGCTACGACGCAAGCCTTTACAATGCCAGGAGTTTCCTTGAATGATCCCTCTTTCACCGCCATTCCCATCAATGCTGCCAACCCCGCAGGCGCAATGATTTTGGCAGATATTCTGGCTAGCCCTGAGGGGCAACTAGAAAAATTCAAGCCAGAAGTGTGGGGCGATCCACCCTTGCTAAGTCCTCAAAAGCTTCCCCCCGAACTCCAGTCTGAATTGACTAAGGTAGAAGAGAGCTATGGCATTCCTCTGGATGAACTCACTTCTACGACTGTTCCTGTCGTCAATGCTGAATACACCACACGACTGGAGCAAGCCTGGGAAGAACAAATTGCTTTGTAGGTAGTCACCTTACACCCCACTATGGTTTTTAACGAACGACGACCCCGTGATAAAGGCGTGATCACCGACGATCGCCTGATGGAACTCCACCTCTACTCCGGTAATCAGTGCAATCGGGATTGCTCATTCTGTACTGTGTTTGGTAGTCCGAAGGGCTGGTACAGCGAATACACCCCCGAACATTTGGAGGCTGCATTGCGGACGGTGATGCTGCATCAGCAAGGCGCGATTAAGTTCTACGGAGGCGAACCGACGCTGAATCCTGAGAATGTGATATGGGCGATCGCCTACCTGCGGCAGCGGGGCTATCAGGGGGCGATCGTGATTTACTCCAACGGCATTCAGGCGGAGCGATTGCTACAGATCCTGGAATCTGACCCGCTGGGTAAGACGACTGCTTCCCTGAACTACTCCATTGCCACAGGGGATGGTGCGCCCCAAATGCCCCAAAAGTCACTGGAGCGGTTAGAGAAGTATGAGACAGAGCATCCAGGGGCGATCGCCATCGGTCATCCGGATGTGGTTGACTCAGGGCGAGGCGTAGAACCCTTTACTGGAGAAGCGACCCGGCCCAAAGCCAACTCTCGCTGCCCCCATTGCTATCCGGTACTCACGACTGAGGGAAAGTTTCACGCCTGCCCCTTTGCGATTGAAAATCGATCGCCCCATTTCCAGCTTGGAGATATTTACAGCAGTCCGTCTGAGATTGCCCAAAACTTCCAAGCCTTCTTTCACTGGCTAGACACTGTACACGAACCCTATGCGACCGCCCATAACCTACCCGCTTGCACGGTTTGCTGGAAATATCTAGATCAGCTTCCTGTTCCCGAAGGATTTGTAGAGGGGCGATCGCAGAAAAGCTAAGGTTCCAGATGCCAAAGTTGGATTGGATTAATGACTGAATTCTGAAAAGTCTTTATGCTGGGATTTGGTAGTGTTTGTCACTGATTTCATGAACTTATTGAGTTGGTCAGTTTTCTCAAAGTTTGATCGCAGCAACCGCACTAGCCGGAGTCGATGCATCGATTGGAACCGGGCTATTTTTACGGTGCTAGCAGCCGTTTTGCTGTTTTTGGGAACGCCCCAAGTCGCTCTCGCCCAAACTGCTACCCAGGCTGAACCAGAAACCGTTGACCTCAGCAGCTACATTGATGACGTGATCGATCGCGTCACCGAATTTACGCTAGACAACGGGCTGAAATTTATTGTGCTGGAGCGTCATGTAGCTCCCGTGATTTCCTTCATGACCTATGTAGACGTGGGTGCCGCCTATGAGGAAGATGGCAAAACGGGAGCGGCTCACTATCTTGAACATCTCGCCTTTAAGGGGACGACCCGCATTGGCACGACCAACTATGAGGCGGAAGCCCCAGTGCTGGAGCAGATGGATGAACTGTTTGAGCAGCTTCAGGCAGCACGGGCGGCTGGAGATGAGGCGGCGATCGCCCGCATTCAGCCTCAGTTTGAAGCTCTTAAAGCCGAAGCCGCAACCTATGTTCAGCAGAATCAGATGGGGCAGATTGTCGAGCAAGCAGGTGGAGTTGGCTTAAATGCGACGACCTCAGCCGATGCGACCCGCTACTTCTATAGCTTTCCATCAAACAAGCTAGAACTGTGGATGTCTCTAGAATCGGAGCGATTTTTGGAACCCGTGTTCCGAGAATTTTACGAAGAAAAAGACGTAATTTTGGAAGAGCGGCGGATGCGAACCGACAACTCGCCCATTGGTAGAATGATCGAGGCTTTTCTGGAGACTGCGTTTCCAGGACATCCCTACGGCCGCCCGATTATTGGCTACGAAGAAGACATTCGCAACCTGACCCGCGAAGACATTCGGGAATTTTTTGAGGCACACTACACGCCCAATCAAATCGTCTCCGCGGTTGTTGGAGATGTTGACCCTGACGAGGTACGACGACTGGCGGAAACGTACTTTGGACGCTATCAGGCAAGAGACAGTTCACCTGAAGTCATGGCTGTTGCCCCCACCCAAACTGAAGCCAGAGAAGTGACGCTAGAACTTCCTGCCGAACCCTGGTATCTGGAAGGCTACCAGCGTCCTGCAATTAGTGACCCTGACAACGTGACATACCAAATTATTGACGCAATTCTCACGTCTGGACGCACTTCCCGTCTCTATAAATCTCTGGTCGAGGAACAGCAGCTTGCGCTGAGCATTCAAAGTGCTAACGGCTTTCCGGGCGATCGCTACCCCACTCTGATGCTGATCTATGCCCTGACCGCTCCTGGACATACCGTAGACGAAGTTGCGGCTGCTATGGATGCTGAGCTAGAGCGCCTGAAAACTGAACCCGTATCTGCGATAGAACTGGATCGCGTCAAAACCCAGGCACGAGCCGGACTTTTGCGAGTGCTTGCTTCCAATCAGGGCATGGCTAGCCTGCTGCCCGAATATGAGGCAAAACAGGAGATTGGCGCAACTTGTTTGGTGAACTGGAGGCGATCGCCGCTGTCACCGCTGAGGACGTACAGCGAGTGGCTCAGGAAACGTTCCAGCCGCAGAACCTAACCATCGGCAAACTGCTCACGCAAGCCCAGCCTTAACGCACCTACCGTTACACCCCATCTTCTAGTTGACTTCAGCCTCCCCTCCCTTACCCCTCATTTCAGGAGCCTCCTTCATGCAATGGTTTCATCAACTCCAGCGCAGCCAACATCGCAAAAAGCTAATTCGCTACAGCTTCATTGCGTTGGCTACCATCGCCATGATTCTGCTTGGTCTGGGTCGAATGCCCGCGCTGGCGCAAACAGCCCGTCACTATACCGAACTAGAGTTTGAGCCGCTTCCTGAAATTCAACTGCCAGACTATTCCCGGTTTGAGCTAGACAACGGCATCATCGTGTATCTGTTGGAAGACCACGAACTGCCCCTGGTTGGCGGCACCGCCATGTTTCATACGGGCGAACGGCTTGAGCCAAACGACAAGGTTGGGTTAGCCAGCATCACAGGTTCCGTCATGCGGAGTGGCGGCACCGTGCAACATCCGCCTGATGAACTCAACCTGTTGCTAGAGCAGCGGGCCGCCTCCGTCGAGACGGGAATTGACCCAACCACAGGCACCGCTAGTTTCAGTGCCCTCACCGAAGACCTAACGGAGGTATTTGGGCTATTTGCCGAGGTGATTCGCCAACCCGCCTTTCCTCAAGACCGGGTTGACTTGCTCAAAAGCCAGATTCGCGGTGGAATTGCCCGTCGCAACGATGACCCTGATGAGGTGGCTGGGCGTGAATTTCAAAAGCTGGTCTATGGCACACAAAGCCCCTATGCCCGCACCGTAGAATATGCCACCCTCGACAATATTTCTCGTGACGACATTCTTGGCTTTTATCAGCAATATTTTCACCCCAACAATATGATTCTGGGGATTGTGGGTGATTTTGAAAGTGAAGAAATGCGATCGCTGATTGAAGCAGCGTTTGGTGACTGGCAGCCCAACCCTAACCTTGAAGCCCAGTTGGAACTACCTGAAGTCGCTCAGGCACAGACAGGTATTTTTCTGGTCGATCAGCCACAACTGACCCAGAGCTACATTCAAATTGGGCATTTAGGCGGACAGTTAAACAACCCTGACCACGCTGCCCTGACCGTCGTTAATGAGGTGCTAAACGGGTTTGGCGGCAGGTTAACCAATGAGGTGCGATCGCGCCAGGGGCTAGCCTACGTTGTCTATGCTTACTGGAATCCTCGATTTGACTTCCCCGGTACTTTTATCGGCGGCGGACAAACCCGAACTGACGCGACCGTACCCTTCATCCAGTCTGTGCTAGCAGAAATCGAGCGCATTCGCACAGCCCCCATCAGCGAAGCAGAACTAACCCGCGCCAAAGATTCTGTGCTGAATGCCTTCATCTTTAACTTCCAAGATCCGGGGCAAATTTTAGCGCGGCTGATGCGCTACGAATATTACGACTACCCTGCTGATTTCATCTTTCAATATCAGCGTCAGGTTGAGGAAACTACCATTGAAGATGTTCAGCAGGCTGCTCAGGAACACTTGAAGCCAGAAGACATTGTCACACTGGTAGTTGGCAATGCGGCTGCCATTCAACCTCCCCTCAATAGCTTGGGATCTAATGTCGAAGTCACTCAGATTGACATTACTATTCCAGAGCCGCAGGGGTGAGGGGGATGAGGGATGAGGGATGAGGGGTGAGGGTGGGTTAGGTGAAGCTTGTCGTACCGCTACCCCTTTGACCCTTTGCCTTTCCTTTAGTTGTTTCGCAAGTTTTGGTGACGGTAGAAAGTGTAGGTGTCAAATAAAATCCCAACCAGGCTGCAAACCAGTCCGATTACCAGCAGTCCGTTAACGGAACTGCCGCTGCCAAACACTGACAGGAAGTGGGTAATCTGCTCTAGTCCAGTCCGACTGATGGGGCTAAATAGCGGAACATAGCCCAGTCCGGAGAGGCACACCAAGATTCCTACAACGAATAGGGTAGGAGCAATAAAGCTAAAGATTCCTGTAATCAGAATTGAACGCAGAAAGCTTGGCAAAGTACTCATAGAGAGGCTGATGCTCTAGTGGGTCAAGGGGGGAATAGGCTGAAGCGGCATGGATGAGGGCTATGCCTGCCAGTTTCTACGATAGGGGCGATCGCCCTCATCTAGACGAGATGTCAGAAATCTTAAATCTCTATTAAAAAGCTTGTTGAAGATCTGTGAATTCAACTCATAATCCGAACGATATTTTCACCCCAGAAAGTGCGTTAAAGGAATTTGCTGCATTCTGAAAACTAGAGACAGGCAGTGTACGCGCTACCCAAGATGCAGTGGCAACAATCCGCTATTGTTTACATTGAGGAGCATCTTGGGTCAGCCCATTGCTTATCTGCGTTAACCACGTTGACTTAGACCTTTACTAAAGTTTAGAGGTACAACACCATTGAGTGATGCTCAGAGTTCTGCATTGGGGCTATGGAGTCAGCGATTGTTTGCCGCCACGCTGCTGGGGGGACAGGTGATCGTCCACCTGATAGCGGGTAAAATTCATCGCCGCAATACCCTTGAGCAAATGGCCGCAGTCGGACCAGAGTCACTGTTGATTGCCCTATTGACAGCAGCCTTTGTAGGCATGGTGTTTACCATTCAAGTCGCCAGAGAATTTATTAACCTGGGTGCAGGCACCGCCGTTGGAGGTGTTTTGGCCCTTTCTCTAGCGCGAGAACTGGCTCCCGTGCTGACCGCAGTTATTCTAGCGGGGCGGGTTGGCTCTGCTTTTGCCGCTGAAATCGGCACGATGCAGGTGACGGAGCAAATTGACGCACTGCAAATGCTCAAAACCGACCCGATTGACTATCTGGTTATTCCTAGAGTGATTGCCTGCTGCCTGATGCTGCCGATTCTCACCATCCTGGCGTTTATCACGGGGATGACGGGCGGTCTACTGATTGCCGAATCGCTTTACGGCATTTCCTCGACGGTTTTCCTCAACTCAGCCCGAAACTTCCTCAACATTTGGGATCTGATTAGCGCCATGATTAAGGCCTTTGTGTTTGGCGGGCTGATTGCGGTGATCGGTTCAAGCTGGGGGTTGACTACCACCGGAGGAGCAAAAGGAGTGGGGCAATCCACGACAACAGCCGTCGTGACTGCCCTTCTAGCCATTTTTATTTTCAATTTCTTTCTCTCCTGGCTGATGTTCCAGGGCACGGGTAGCGCTGTTTTGGGTGGCTTTTAGCCCATTGCCTTCCGCCTCAGTTGAAGCACCAGGAGCATCACCCTTTAGAATGGAGATGACTGGAACTACGCTGTAACTGAAGGGATTTGCGCTTGTGACTGTCACGCCCTCTCCAACGACTGAAACAACTGTGCTGGCTCCAAGCTATCGGCTGCCGATCGCCCTAATTGCGATCGCACTGCTCTTAACTGCGCTGCCGATTGAGCTAGGACAACCCTGGTTAAGTGGGGCGATCGCCCTTTTAGGAGTGTTCTTGATGTTTCAAGCGGCTACCCTGCGGCTCCAGTTTACCCCTACCGCCCTAGACATCACTCGTGGAGATACGCTAATTCGCCGCTTTCCCTACGCCGATTGGCAAAACTGGCGCATCTTTTGGAACGGCATCCCGATTTTGCTCTATTTCAAAGAGGTCAAAAGCATTCATTTTCTGCCGATTCTCTTTGATCCTAAAATGCTGAAGCAATGTCTGGAGCAGCACTGTCCCATTTCCAACACCTGAGCGCAACGGCTATCAGGACGAGAACCTTTGCCCGATAGCTCCTAAAGCTCAAAATCTAGAACTCAAACCTCAAAACTACTGTCCCCTTGCCCATGAACTCCAACGATTCGCCCAGCCGTAACTTTATTGCAAAACCCCTAGATGACCTCGTTGCCCAGGAACAAGCCATTGAAGCAGCGGCGGGTGGCGATGAGATCATTGCTGAAGAAATGTCCCATGAGGCGTTAGGTGATGAAGTGACTGTCATCACCCAGCGAGTCGCGGATTTGCGGCGACAGGAAAAAGCCCTACAAAAAGAAGTTGCTGCCCTGCAAGCTTCCTATGACCGGATGTTGCGAGAACAGATGGCAGATATGCAAATGGCGATGGGGCGTTTGGTTAAAGAAGGGCTAAGTGAACTGGAGCAGCGCAAGAAGGCTCTGCAAATTTCGGTTGAGCAGCTTGAGCGCCGACAAGAGCGAATTCGTGCAGAAATGCGGACGACCTTTGCAGGAGCCTCTCAAGATCTGGCGATTCGAGTTCAGGGTTTTAAAGACTACCTGGTGGGCAGTCTACAAGATTTGGCGACGGCGGCTGAGCAGCTAGAGCTAGTCGCGCCTGCTAGAGAGCCAGAAGTACAAGAATCTTCCCGCGATTTTCGCGATCGCGACTTTCGAGAGGATGAGTTTGAGGATGACCAGCCGCCCACGCCTCAATTTGCCGAACGAAATTTTGAAGACCAGGCAAGACAAATTCGCAAAATTCTAGACCAGTACCGCACCATGCCTGACTACTACGGTCCGCCCTGGCAACTGCGGCGCACCTTTGAACCCATTCATGCGGAACGGGTGTCAAACTGGTTTTTTGCTCAGGGTGGACGGGGTGCCCTGCGAACGATGGGGTCACGTTTGCAAAATATTCTGATTGTCTCGGCAGCGATTTCAATCTTGCGGAAACTGTATGGCGATCGCGCCCGGACTCTCATTCTCGCCAACTCTCCCGAACGATTGGGCGAATGGCGCAGGGGCTTGCAGGACTGCCTCGGCATTTCACGAGGTGACTTTGGTGCAGAGCAAGGCATCGTTCTATTTGAAGCCCCGGAACCGTTGGCGCAACGGGCCGATCGCCTGGTTCGCCAAAAGCAACTGCCGCTGATCATCATCGATGAATCTGAGGACATGGTGAACCTGTCGCTGCTGCAATTTCCACTGTGGCTAGCGTTTGCCTCAGACCCAATGAACCCAACTGTGATTTAGGAGAGGCTCATCAAGTTGCAGAGCTTATAAACGATTCTGGCTCCTACGTTGCCGTCCCATTCTGAATTGCCAACCTCGACGACATCAAAGCCAATAATTTGCCGCCCGCTGTGAACCACTTCTCGGAACAGGCAAAAGCTTGCTCCAGTTCCAATCCACCGGGGACTGGAGTTCCTGTGCTGGGACACAGTTTTGGATCTAAACCATCTACGTCAAAGCTGATGTAAACCTGCTGGGGAAGTTCTGCGACGATCTGTTTGCATAGCTCTAACCAGGAAACGCCGCCGTACAGCTTTTGCTTTAGCATCGGGTCGTAGTAAGCAGACACTCGACCATCTGACTGTTGAATTAGCTTCACCTCATCGTGAGATAAGTCGCGAATGGCAACCTGCACCAATTTGGAAAGTTGGGGCAGCTTTAGCGCGTTAAACATGATCGAAGCGTGGGAAAACTCAAACCCTTCATAGGCTTCGCGCAGGTCAGCATGAGCGTCAATGTGCAAAATGCCGAAGTTGGAATGGTGGTGGGCGATCGCCCGCAAATTTCCCAGCGGCACACTGTGATCACCCCCAATCACTGCAACTCGTTTACCCTGGCTCATCGCCGTTTGCGACTGTTCAAGTAGCCATTGGTTAACCGCTTCACATTCCTGATTGATCCGTTGCAGCAGTTCAACCAATTCTGGACTATCCTCAACCTGTCCACCCTGCTCCATGTGTTGAATAATCCGGGTCGCATCCTGCCGCAGCGCATCACTTTTTTGCTGAATCGACCGAGGAATCTCAGCCATAAAAATCCCTTGCTTCCAGCCATCCGGATTGTCAAAGTCGAACAGATCGAGTTGGCGAGATGCATCCAGCACAGCCTGCGGCCCAGCAGCGGTGCCTGCCCCGTAGGAAACAGTTACTTCCCAGGGAACGCCAAAGATGATGATGCTAGCGGAATCATAATCGAAGGGTAAACCCAGCAAGTTGCCGTTATCAACACCAATACCGCTGGGGTCGTAGTTTTGTAAAATTTCTTCTCTAGTCGTCATGGGAGTTACAGTTTTCAATGAGTTAAGTCTGACTTACTCCCATTCTCTCTGGCATTCGCTCAAATTGCCTCTAGCACTTTCTCAGAGTCAAGTATGCCCCAGTAGTAGCCCATCTCTTTGCTCATCTGTAGCGATCGCTCTGCCTCTGCTTTAGCTTGCGATCGTTTCTCCTTCGACTTCTCAGGAAACTGATCCGCTTCTTTCAAGCAAAGCCATCCCAACCCTACATGAATATTCGCTTCATTAATGCGATAAACACCTTTTGTTGCATAGCTCAAAGCTTCATTTAAGTCATTGCGAGCCTCTTCTAGTTCGCCTTGGCGAGTTAGGAAAACTCCTTGCGCCCTCAGTGTTTCAATTAAAATCGGGCGGTGAGAGATGCTTCTAGCAATTTTAAGAGCTTGACTATAATGAATACGAGCATCAGCATCATTTTCAGATTCAGACTCTATATCTCCTAAAATGCGATGACAACGGCTCTCCCTTTCGAGCCACCGTTTGTTTCTAGAGATCCTTAAATTGGCTTCTGCTACATATTTGGCATCTTGAATTCTACCTGTTCGACGCAAATAGTCAGCCTGAAAGATGCCACGACTTCTATAAAGATAGGGTTGGTTCGGTTCTAATTTACATTGCTCGTCTTCTAATTTCTCAAATAATCTCTTTGCTTTTTCTAAATTTCCCTGCAAATAGGCAATCCAACTTTCTAATGCAAGTGAGTTGAGAGCTTGATGAGGCTCTGTTAAATCTTGATCAAAGTTAGCTGCTTTGCGGATTATGTTAGAAGCTTGAGCTAACTCACCTAAATAGACATATACGCTAGATAAATCTCTGTACGCATGAACAAGCTTGTTTGTGTCGCTCATCTCTTCAGCCACTCGAATGCCACGCTCAAGAAAAGAGCGAGCTTCTTCTAATTGCTCTAGAGCCATTAAGCAAAATCCAATTTCCTTCAAGACGAAATATTGCTCTAGCTGATTTCCACAGGGAGGTTTCAGCATATCTCCATCAGGAAAAAATTCTGATAACAGCTTCAAGCGAGTGTCATACGCACCAAGCTGTAAAGTTAGTACGTAATTTTTATCTTGATCAATTAGTTCAGAGAGAATGCGATAGGCTTCGTGATAATCTCCTGCTTCACAGAGGTGATGTACTGCTTCAATAAAAGGCATCAAATCTTGCAAGCTCGGATTCTGTTTGAATGTTTTGCTATTCTCAGACAAAAAATATTCTTTGATGCGCCTGTGAACAATCTTGGCTTCCTCAGGTTTGTTCTTTAATTGATCTAGATAGTACTGCCGAATCAGAGGATGAGCCGTATATCCTTCTTCTTTAGAGTCAAGACGAAGTATACGGTAGTGAGACAGTCGCTCAACCATTTCAGGATCAGCCTTCAAGACTTGATCCAGTGCTTGCCGAGATACAGGTATCCGAAACGCGCTAAAAACTTTTAAGAATTCTCGCTCCTGTGGAGTCAGATATTCATTGTAGGAGCGCACTATTTGGTTGACTCGATTGTAGTAGTGCTTGTGTTGAGAATCTCCAGATATTTCAAGAGGTTGAATATCTTCCAAACCGGTGATATCTACACGGCTCAAATCCTTGTCGTAAACTCCTCTAACGTAGGCTCCAATCAAACTTAGAGTTAGAGCATGACCGTCCCAACCTTCAACAACCTGATCAATCTGTTCATTTGTCCCATTGTTCTCAAGGAAATACCGCAGCAACTCTCGACCATCCTTCGTCTTTAGGCGATTCACATCTCGATGGATATAGGTGATGTAATCAATCAGATCAATGAGAGGAGTGCGACTAGTAATCAGGCAAAAGGACTCATGTTCGCCAGAGGCAAAGTAGGTTAAGAAATCTTTTAAGTCAGGATTTTGTAATAGTCCATAATCTTCTCCATCTTGATATTGTACTGCTTCTAATCCATCTAGAATGAAGAGATAGCGGCCCGTTAAAATCATTCCGGCTAAAAGGTTAGCTCGTTCATGGGCAAATTTTACCTCCTCAAGCTGGTCTCTTGCACCCAAGTAAGCCGTTGCAGATTCAAAAAATCTATCAATGCTGCGACTTTCATAGAAGTCCCAGTAGAAGATTGCTTCAGGTTTAGGAAGAGTTGAATCTTCGTAAAGTAGACGATTATGAACCCAAGAGCGAACAATGCTTGTTTTCCCCTCTCCTCCAAAACCAATCAATCCAACAACCAGGTGGTCAAAATCTTCCCAATCTTTGCTGATATCATCCAAAACTTTTTCTCGTCCAGTCCACTCATTGGGTGGCTTGGGAATCGGATATTCAAACAAATCAGGAGTATGACGGATAGCGGCTTCCCAGCCTTTTTGAGCAAGCTTTGCACTAGGCACAAGACCAGATTCTAGCAAGAAATCTTCATCACTTGACATATTCTCGACCTCGAATTGCCACTCACTATGCTCCAGTGCGTCCGCAAAGACGTTTAACCAATTCAAGAAACCTGAACTTTATGTGTATCGCTTGCCTAAATAATAACCTCCAATTGCATGAGACCAATGTGTCTTAGAGAAGCACAATCTTAGCGTCTGCCCCGAATGCTATGCCTCTTCCTAATGCTCCTCCCTGAACAGAGAGTTGATGGGTAATTATTCCAACAACACGATCGCGCTTCATATCCAATATGGCTGCTCCACTCATGCCCCGCGTGATGCTATCCGATCGCAGTTCCAAGGGGTGAGCACGTAAATAAATTTCAGCAGGACCTTCTATGGGTCCTAAAATTTCCCCATCTGCATAGGCTGAAGTTAAATATTGACCAGCCGAACTGTATCCATAGCTTCGGAATGGATTACCAGAAGAATTATACTTCCCAGGATGATAGGCAGGTTCGAGCCTTGCCATTCGCTGTTTGCTAATCAATGATACGGGTGCGTCAATTAGCTCGATTACAACTATATCGTCGTAAAAGTAATTGTTATGAATCTGATGAAATGTCTCAACGACTCTAGCTCTGTATTCTTGTTGACGAGATGATGAAACCTGCTCGGAATTAAACCGAACCCGAACTTCCACACCTAGAGCAACCTCATCTTCTACACTGGCATCACGAACTACATGGGCACAAGTCAGAATTTTGCCTTCAGGCTGAAAGAAAAATCCAGTTCCAATAATTCGCCAATCGACTCTATGCCAAATTTGAACAGTAAAGGCTCGCAGGCTATGTTTAGTCTTTACTCTTCGTCCAAAACGAGATATTACACTGCGCCTAGAAGAATCTAGGGTTGGAGCGAAGTTTGAAAGTCCTAATTGGATACGCTCAAGGAGAGGTGGAGACGCTGTTGAGTCGGAGATTTGTGGTTGATTATTTGAACCTTGCGATTCATCGGGTAGAGACTCAGTGAAGTCTGGGACTTCTGCTTGATCAGTTAAACCTGTTGACTCGTCCAGCTTAAAGTGCTGTTCTACCTTTTGCACGAATTCAGCATAACTTCCACCTCGGCGACGGAGTACTTCCGCTGTCATCTGGGCAAACGGTCGAACGCGCTCTACTAGCTCTTCGTTATCTCCTTCTATATAAACTTGTAACTCTGCAATGAACTCTTTCAATGATCGACCAAATTGTCGTTGAACGTAAGTAGAAAGAACTCGTACCATATCAGGTACGGGGGTTCCCTCAAGCAGTAATCGACGAATCTCTTCGTCTTGAAATCGATACTCTAAGTCATCTGGTTTCATCTCCAAAGTTGGCTGGCTCGTTGGCTGAAGTAAGCCGCCCAACAAAACTTCAGCAACATGAACCTGTTGAGATTTAGGTAGCATCGTCTCTCGAATTAAACGAACCACAGGCAAATTGATGACAGGAGATGCAGCTAACAAACTTGCCAACTGTCGAGCCATTGGAGATGACGCAACTTTAAAGTTTTGAACCTTCTCTTTTGCAGATGCTTGAAAATCTTGAGATCCAGATTTCGGAGAAGCAGATTGTTGAAATGCTGGATTAAAAACAAAACCAGGAGCCAATACATTTCCCCTTCCAGCAACCATCTGACTCCACGTTTCGATAAACGTTGATTCTAAGGTCAAAATTGGAATTTGAATATTCTGAGCGTCTTCTTTTGCGCTGCTTGATCTTGGTATAAACGGTCGAACGGCTGATAGCTGCTGATTAACTGTTCCTGGCTCTAACCCATAAAATTGAACCTTTGAAGCAGTGCGAAGGGCTGTTCGAGTCCACAACCATTCTGGCAGCATCTGTACAATTGCCATCAGACCATGATCAGCCCAAAGCTTCAGGGCGTTGAGAATAGCTTGCTCATACCACATGGAGGAAACACAATCTGTCACAACCAAAATTAGGCGACGACCATTTGGATCGATTAGCTCTTTAGGGTGACGAGGTGTATGTTGTGTAGCTTCTTTACCGAAGCCAGGACGAATGACTCCTACCTTCTGCTCATCATTCTGAGGCAAATTGCCTTCGGAGTCGTAAGCTCTCTTTCGAGGCTCAACCGATATGCTCCAGGTTCGTACATTCCTGAAGACTCCGCAATAGCTCAACAGGGACTGAAGCTCTGAGATAGTCCGTTGCCAAATTAGCATCGAACTGCTGGAGTCAATCACTAAAGCTAAATCTAACCAAGGATCTAGAGTAGGGTGGGTGACAGGTATCCAGAGTTGTTCTTCTGCAATTCGCTGAACTGTTGCAGACTCATCGAGCATTTCTATACCGGAAGGCACATATCGCATAAGAGGTCGCAAAGCACGGGCAAGTGCTAGGGGATTCCGGATAGAAGGTGGGTCAACAACCTTGAACGGCTTTGCTCCTAATTCATATAATGCTTGTGCAGTAACACTAGAGCCTTTTGAGAAAATACCGATTCTGGGTAGTTGCGATTTTGACTTATCCTTGCACCTATCTTTCTCCAAACCTAACTTACGAGAATTGTCATCGCCTCGTTGTCTAATTTCTGCTCTTGCTGGAGCATCGCTGGTAGATTGCTGTCGAATGAGAGCCAGCCAGAAAACATCTGCAATCTCTTCTGCTGTTAACTCCATCTCACTATACAACGCAGCAATCAGTTCTTCCATGAGTTATCTTATTTATTACCATCTCCGCTGCTTAAAGCTTTGAACAACAAAGCTTTCAACACTTCGGGATCAGCATCTTGTCTAAGCAGATAAACCGTTTGTAATAATTGATCAGTCGCTAAATTTCCTTCTTCCTGCTCGTTCCGTGCGGCAAAGTCTTCGATCAGATCTCGGAAGTCATTTGTTGATTCTTCCCCTAAATGCGCCTCTACAATATCATATAAATCCTCCTTCGTTGGATCAGGCATTTGTACTTGTAAACACCGTCTTAAGAAGGCGGGTGGAAAGTCTCTCTCTCCATTGCTGGTCATTACAATAATAGGGAAGGCTTGACAAGATACTTGTCCCTTTTCAATCTTCACATCCAGTCCGTCCCCTGATTGAACCATCTGAGTCTGGCTTCCCTGTCGAGACAGCCGCTCTAGTTGAGAAATTCCAAATGCGCCTTTTTCAAATAAGTTCAATAAATCGTTTGGAAGATTTATATCACTTTTATCAATTTCATCAATCAATAGGACTCGGGGATACCGTGAAGGCAGAAACGCAGTTCCTAGCGCCCCTAGTCGAATATATTGTCCAATGTCTTGATAAGACTCTTTTTTCTCAAGTAGTTGTGATTTGTCCACCTCATCACTGAAAGCTGACTGGCTTTCTCCTCCTTGGAGCTGAGCATCCTGTAAACGAGCGATCGCATCATATTGGTATAGCCCTTCTTGTAATGTGGAGCGGGTTGTAATAGGCCAGAGTAATACAGGTGCCAAATTTAACTCGTAGGCAATTGCATAAGCTAAGGATGTTTTACCTGACCCCGGCTTGCCTGTGACCAGTAGAGGGCGTCGCAAGTAAAGTCCTGCGTTTACAGCGTCAATAACGCTGCTTTGATTGGGTCGTACTCGAAAAACCTGTCCCTGATGAAGATCCTGCTCGTTCAAACTAGCGAGATTCCGTAGTTGCTCCCAATACTGATTGTCCTCTTGTGGATCAACTTGATCCTCAGGACGAATAAACGGTCGCCAACTTGGCGGTTTGGTTTCCAATAACCGCTCAATTCCATTGTGAGGAGCACGATTACCCTGAAATATATGCCATTCATTCATGAGTAACTCTCATCCAAATTCTGATAGGGGAAGGAATTCTGGAAGCCGCCTTGGATGATCACAGAAAACTGCTAGATGATGCCCCAAACTCAAGTGAGGATGGTCTGCAAGATAAGCTTCCGTTCGCTCAAGACGGACGTGTTCTAGAAATTCACCCAGATTCCGCATTGATTGGACAGTTAGAAATTTGCCCAATGCTTCATATAGATCAATATTTGGAATATCTCCTGCTCGACTCCAAAGCGCAATGGGAACACTGCTTTCCAGAGCGAGGGCAGCAAAGAGATTTTCACGATTTTGGACACTCTCCGGAAGACCACAGACTAACTTTAATCCAATCTTATTTTGCAACCGACGTGCAATCGCTTTCCAACTTACTAAATCTATTTCTTCAATAGGCTCAATGTGTTGTTCTAAGTCTTGATCCACTAGCTTCTCTAGAAGTACATGAATCTTGTCCCACCTATCTTCATTATCTATTCTTAAGGCAGGCTCACTAAAGCGTTCATAAGAGCGAAGGGCAACTCGATGGCGACGCCCAATTGGTACTCTTTGGTGAGCTTCTTCAATATTCCATTGATCAACCGCTTCTCCCAAGTACTTATAAGGGAGAAAAATCTCAACAATTAATCCACGGGGCTTGCTGTTTCGATCTCTTGCCTCCTCTATTAAGCGTTGTTCACTCTCCTTGATCATTTGTACCACTTCGCTCGGAATACGTTGTAGAGGGCGAGGAATTCCCTTTTCTTGCTGCTCGTCTGGTTCTTGCTCTGGATCAATATCAAACGTTGCAACAATCTCTTGAATTGCGCCTGAGTTCAGATCAAGAATACCTAAGAAACCTTCTAGTAAAAATTGATTAGGCTTTGTTTTCTGGGGGGGAGCCACTTTTACCATTAAGCACATTTCAAGGATAGGAGATGGCTGAATCTTCTCCCGATATAAAGGACTCTCAAGAACCAACCCATAAGAATACTGCTTTTCAATCTGCTGAAGCCAATTTAGTAGCTGCTTTTTTAAGGAAGTGCTAGGACAGTTACAGAACAACCGATAAGCAAATTGAACCAACCCAGGTTTGTTGTCCACCTGGGGGTAGACTTGAACAAACAGATGCAATAAGATAAACAGCCGAACTGAAGCAGGCAATGCGCTGTTCTCTAAATCAGTTAGGGCGATCACTCGACGATTTCCCTTTAGATCAGGGATGGTTGAGATAACTGCTTGAATAAAGTCATTGAACACCTTATATTCCTTCAGAATTTCGACCAACTCTTTATAAAAGGGACGAAAGTCATCAAATTTCTCTAGGCAATGGAGATTAAGAATTTCTGTGTTTACTTCAAACCAGGGAGAAAGAAAAGCAATACTGTCTGGTGAAAAAAGTGCTTTTAACTCGATGTTTCCTGGATGATTCTGTCTTGCTGCCACAAGCAACTCAGCTAAACGTCCTTCTGATCCAGCCCATTTAATGAGTGCAAGTACTTTTTGAGGATATGTTCCACCTTCAATCACTGATTGGAGGGGCACGTCTAGTTCTTCCAGAAGGAAGTCATCTAAACCTTCTTCCTTAAGAAACACACTTAAAAGAGACTCCCTCAGCCTTTTGAACTGTGATCCGCTAAGTTTCATGAACCTTTATCGTCTCATCCTACTGCGTTTAGTCATGATTCCGGTGGATTAACTAGTGCGACTACTAGGGTATAAGCAATAAGCATCAGTGACCCGTACAATGGCTGATAAAAATTCAATGACGTAAAGGGATCGCCTAATGCAAATACCCATACAGCAAAGGCTCCCGTGGAAAGCAGGGTCTGAGTAATTGCGGGTCGTTTTCCTGGCTCTACAGTTTGCTGTAATGTCCAAATTGCAGTAACGACAACTCCAAAAGCGAAGGCAATCCAGAGAATTGTAGTCTGAGGAACATCACTCACACTTTTAATCAATCCTGTTGCCGCAATCCATGCCCCATTGACATCTGCGGGAATATACTTTAAGACTTTATCGAAGTAGGTATCTACGGAAGGCTTCGAGCTCAAGCCTTCCAACTTTGAAGTTACAATGCGGCGGCTCATAATACGGTTAAGCCTGAAATAGCAATCTTTCTTAACTTCACAGTCACTAGATCCAGTTCCATATACCTCTGTTATAGAATATCTGAAATTTGCTGATAGATTGCACTAAACAAAATTCCTTCACAAACAACTCCAAACGTAGTTGCCTTCTGAGCATGGTGAAGCGCAACCACATTCCAATCGCTGTTGAAGCAGGGAGAGCCACTAGAACCAGATGAAGTTCTACTGATGTATTGAACAAGTCCTCGCTGCTCGTCAATATACGTCACTCCATTCCGGCTGAGTGCTAGCTTCATAGTTTCACCTGCAGGATGCTGAAAGATACTGATGCTGTCTTGTTTCTTCAATTTGTCCAACGTATACCCTACGGCAAGAATTCCCTGGGATTGTAGAATTTTGCATTCTGTCCGTAAAACCACAAAATCTAACGCAGCAACTGGACTTGAACGAATAATAGGCTGTTCTGCCAACTTAAACGTTTGACCAACGGTTTCACTCCCATCTTCTGCTGTCAGACGGCCAAAACTTACTACAATCTCGTTTACATAATCGGTTAAACCTGAATCGATAGTCGGTGCTAACACGTGATAGTTTGTCAGGATTAAGTCATTCTGCAACAAAAATCCTGTCCCAATCGGACCAACACCAGAACGTTCAATTCGGCATACAGAACTTGCGTGAGCAAGTCCCCATTTTAGAAATGCTACATCCCACAAGTCAGGTTTGGGCTGCAAAAAGCCTTCTAGTTCTCGGTCAGTTGTTGGACCTCGCCAAGTGAAGTCCGGACCTACAGGCATTGTTGCTTGTCCACTCTCAAATGCTGGAAAAATTCCATAAGACTCAATAAACCGTCGAAACTGCAAGTTCCCTGGATTGCGCTGGTAAGCGGCTCGGAGCAACTCTTCTAGCCGTCCTTGTTCCTCTGCCCAGTTAATGACCTCAAACACTGTTTCACCATAGTTCGCTCCTCCAGCAAAAAACTCAAGCCGCTCATTCATTTCCTCTAGCAGCATCATTTTAAGAGCGCCTTTACTACCATAGGCACTCATTATGGCTTCTCGTAATTGTTGACGCTGACCTTTAGTAAGCTCCATAACTCAGCTCTATTGTTATACTCAACTCGGCTTTACTTTAATGTTAGATTAGACCTGTTGGCAAATAACAGGGGAAGCCGCTGAAACGCTTGTACAGGCTAGGTTTTAAGGGTTTTACTAGAAAGCCCCTGAAACGCTTGCTATGCAAAAATTTCAAGAATTTTTGAGCTTATTGCCCAACAACTTTACTAATCGGCAGTCTTAGCAATAAGCACATCGGCTTCCGTAGCTAAATCAATGCCGAATTCCATTTCGATCTAATTGAACCGATTCTGCTCTTCAACGAATTGATGATTTTGAATCGCAAAATAGGTGTACTCCTGTAAAACCATCTGCACCGCAAGTGCCCGTTTTGAGTTCACACGGTTCTGAATTGCTCTGAATCAATTCAATTAGCTCTTCCATTGTTCGCTTGGTTGCATTAAAGAATAGACTGTGCAGTAGTTTAGCTTCCTCTGAGGATTTTCACAAATGATTTAGGACTACTATTTAACCAATGCCTAAATAGATTCCAACGAATGCTTGCAAATAGTTTCGTAGTATCTATACAAATACGCTGTTTAATTACTTTTTGCGATCGCCCACTCTTCCGGTGTATTGCAGTTAAACAACATTTGCACATTATCTAAAGTGAGTTCTTGGACAGGTTGATGAGTTAACCATTTTTGAAACGATCGCCCCCCACTTTCTACAAACTCTGTTAATTCGGGTAAACAACTACAGCGATAAAAGCCACAAAGGGGTTCCCACCAGCCTTGAGGATTTTTAGGGAGAAGGGCGATCGCCTCCGAAGATACATTCTCCAATTCCAATATCCAATTCTGTAAAACTTCAAGTTTTAGATACGGCAAGTCGCAGGCTAGCAGCAAAACCCACTCGGTGTTTACGTGCGGCAAAGCTTGAGCAAAACCGACTAGTGGCCCGTGTGATATAGTTTCTCCAGGTTGCCAAATTTCTTGGATAAACTCACAGTCTGGTGGAAGAATGTGGCGATATCGCTCTATCCAGGGAGTCACCACATAAACAGGATCGGCACATTGGCAAGCAAGTTGATAGGTTCTTTGAATCAGCGGAATGCCGTCAAGCTCAAGCAAGGCTTTGTCTTGCCCCATGCGAGAACTTTGTCCCCCTGCTAAAGCGATCGCCGCCAAGCTAACCACCATTCACTCCAATTGGCTCTGTATAACTCCTGAATCCATTGTGGGATGGGCATCTTGCCCGTCCGAGCCAAGCAGGCAAGATGACTGCTCCATAGCTTCCCTCAAGTAGAGCCTATTCACATTATTTCAGGATGCCTAACAGACTGATAACTTTTCCAAAAGGAATCGGTCTGACTGATCCCAAAACTTAAGGGAAGATAGAAGGGTAGGTATTTTTTCGCATCGCGGGGAGGAAACCGCTCATGGTCGTACTAACCGATCGCACCCAGCGCAGGCTAACGATGCAAACGGCTGAAATTGCGCCAGAAACGCTGACCATGCGATCGCTTGATTGGGATCGCGATCGCTTTGACATCGAGTTTGGCTTGAAAAACGGCACGACCTACAATTCGTTTCTGATTCGGGGTGAACAGGTTGCCCTGGTAGACACCTCCCACGCCAAATTTCGTCAGCTTTACCTGGATTTGCTGAAACAGACGATTAATCCAGCCGAGATTGATTATCTGATCATCAGCCACACCGAGCCTGACCACAGCGGTTTGGTGCCCGACATTCTTGCCCTTGCGCCCGACGTGACTGTGGTTGGCTCAAAGGTGGCGATTCAGTTCCTTGAAAACCTAGTGCATCAGCCCTTCAAGCAGCGGATTGTGAAGAATGGCGATCGCCTCGACCTGGGTAACGGGCACGAACTGGAGTTTGTGATTGCGCCCAACCTACACTGGCCCGACACCATCTTTACCTACGACCACAAAACGCAGATTCTCTTTACCTGCGATGCGTTTGGAATGCACTACTGCGACGATCGCACCTTTGACGAGGAGCTATCAGAAATTGAAGACGACTTTCGCTATTATTACGACTGCCTCATGGCTCCCAATGCTCGCTCGGTGCTGTCGGCGCTAAAGCGGATGGATCAACTAGAAGCCATTGACCTGATTGCAACAGGCCACGGTCCGCTACTGCAACATAACGTGGCGGAATGGACAGGGCGCTATCGCCAGTGGAGCCAGGAACAGGCAAAGTCTGACAAAACGGTGGCAGTGTTTTACGTGTCCGATTATGGGTATAGTGATCGCCTCTCCCAATCGATCGCCAAAGGCATCACCAAAGCCGGGGTTGCGGTCGAAATGATGGATTTGAAATCTGCCGACCCGCAAGAGCTACAGGAAATGGTCGGCCACGCCTCTGGACTGGTAATCAGTATGCCACCTGCGTCTGGTGACATTGCCACCTCAACCCAAGCCGCAATCAGCACCGTACTTGCTGCCGCCAAAGCAAAGCAGGCGATCGGGCTATTTGAATCCTATGGGGGGGATGATGAACCCGTTGATCCATTGCTCAATCGCTTCCGGGATTTAGGTTTAGTTGAGGCATTCCCTGCGATTCGGGTCAAAGATGTTCCCAGTGAGTCGCTTTATCAGCTTTGTGAAGAAGCAGGAGTTGACTTGGGGCAAGCCCTGACGCGCGATCGCACCGTTCAACAAATCAAATCCATTGACGCAGATTTAGAAAAAGCGCTGGGACGAATTAGCAGCGGACTTTACATCATCACGGCTCAAAAAGGCGATTTGACGGGTGCCATGTTAGCGTCTTGGGTGATGCAGGCGAGCTTTAAGCCGCTGGGCTTCACTATTGCGGTTGCAAAAGACCGGGCGATCGAATCCTTGATGCAAGTGGGCGATCGCTTCGTCCTCAACGTTCTAGAAGAAGGCAACCACAGCGGCTTGATGAAACACTTCCTCAAGCGATTTGCCCCTGGAGCCGATCGCTTTGCTGGAGTCAAAACCTACAGTGCCGAAAACGGCTCTCCCATCCTGGCAGAAGCACTTGCCTATTTGGAGTGCGAAGTCACCAGCCGCATGGAGCAGAGCGACCACTGGATCGTTTACAGCACCGTCAACGCCGGACGAGTTTCCAAAGCCGATGCGCTCACCGCCGTTCACCACCGCAAGCTTGGAAACTACTACTAAGAATTGCGGTGGTGAATACGCCTTCTTCCAGTAGAAGCGCAAATTAAACGATGACAGACCTACTCAAAAAGCTGCGGGGTGGAGCGCTAGTGGGCATTGGATATATGCTCTCTCCCCTCTCCTGGTGGAATGATTTATTCTTTAACCTGCCGATCGCCCTGGTATTTGGCTACGCAATCAGTTGGCTCAACCCAAACTGGTTTCTGCCAGGAACGGTCGTAGGTTACTGGGTTTCAAACGTCTTAGGAATTGTGATGATGCAGTTTGGCGCAGTTGATATGTTTATGGAACAGGAAAATCAGAACCCCAAACGGGATCTACTGATTGGACTAGGAGGTTCTACCCTTTACACAGTCATCGTTTCAATTCTGGTCTACTTCCACGTCCTGCAACTACCCGATTTCCTAAACAACCTGCACCCATAGCTTGGAGCAAATCCAATTCGGGGTGAAACAATTCGTTTCACAATTCACCTTAAATCGTCGCTGTCCCTTAGCCTAGAGAGTAGAATCAGAGCCGAAAGGAGAAAGTTTTGGTTACATCCACTACTTTGAAAACTACCAAATCAGAAGAAATTTTTGCTGCCGCCCAAAAGCTCATGCCCGGAGGGGTCAACTCTCCAGTACGGGCATTTAAATCAGTTGGTGGGCAGCCGATTGTGTTCGATCGCGTCAAGGGTGCCTATGCCTGGGATGTAGACGGCAATCAATACATCGACTACATCGGAACCTGGGGGCCTGCAATTTGCGGTCATGCCCATCCCGAAGTGCTACAGGCGCTACATGAAGTGCTAGAAAAAGGCACCAGCTTCGGCGCACCCTGCTATCTAGAAAATGTCCTGGCCGAAATGGTAATTGATGCCGTTCCCAGCATTGAGATGGTGCGATTTGTCAACTCTGGGACAGAAGCCTGCATGGCTGTCTTACGCCTGATGCGGGCTTACACCGGACGTGACAAAGTGATCAAGTTTGAAGGCTGCTATCACGGTCACGCCGATATGTTTTTGGTCAAAGCGGGGTCAGGTGTAGCAACGCTAGGGTTACCTGATTCTCCTGGGGTACCCAAGTCCACCACCGCTAATACACTAACGGCTCCATTTAACGACTTAGAAGCCGTCAAAACTCTATTTACTGAAAATCCTGGCGAAATTTCAGGCGTGATTCTAGAGCCAGTGGTCGGCAATGCAGGCTTTATTCCCCCTGATGCCGGATTCTTGGAGGGGTTGCGAGAACTCACTCAAGAGAACGGCGCACTGCTCGTATTTGATGAAGTGATGACAGGTTTCCGAATTGCCTATGGCGGTGCCCAACAGCGATTTGGCGTTACGCCAGACCTGACGACGCTGGGCAAAATCATCGGCGGTGGGTTGCCCGTCGGTGCCTATGGCGGCAAGCGGGAAATCATGTCAATGGTAGCCCCAGCCGGACCGATGTATCAGGCAGGAACGCTCTCTGGCAATCCGCTAGCCATGACCGCAGGGATCAAGACGCTGCAACTGTTACAGCAACCCGGTAGCTATGAGCAGCTAGACCAGATCACCAAGCGACTCACTAATGGAATGCTGCGAGTTGCCCAGGAAACAGGACACGTTGCCTGTGGCGGTCAGATCAGCGGTATGTTTGGCTTCTTTTTTGCAGAAGGGCCAGTGCATAACTATGAGGACGCTAAAAAATCTGACCTGAACAAGTTTGCTCGCTTTCATCGCGGTATGTTGGAGAATGGCGTATACCTGGCTCCGTCTCAGTTTGAAGCAGGATTTATGTCTCTGGCTCACACTGAGGCAGACATCGATCGCACTCTAGATACTGCCCGTAAAGTTCTATCTAATCTGTAGAGAGAACGCTTAGCAGAGATAACACTCAGCCCAGACCTTGAGAAGCGCACTCCTTTGGGGAAGTGCGCTTCTCACAAGTTTTTAGACAACGGAGATCAGACAACGAAATCAGAGAAAGAGAGACTAGTCGCCGTTATGTTTTGCAAAGCGATGAAATACCTGGATTGTGCGGTTACATCGCCATCCAGCCTAATCTTTACAATCGTGTCAGCCCCCTGCTGGAATAAAGTTACATAGCTGCGATAGGCGGCTTCTCCTTCAAGACTGTAAACCGGGTCTCGGAAAACTCGACTTAAGTCAACCCTGTCTTCCCCTATTGTGAAGTCCAGGATAGTATCTCCTCTATCATCGTAGGACCTGTAGACGAATAAATCTCTGCCCTGTTGCCCTAAAAGCTCATCCGGTCCTGTGCCGCCAAACATATAATCATTGCCAGAACCGCCAATTAAGACATCGCTGCCATCCCCACCAATCAAGACATCATTGCCTTCTGCGCCTCGGAGGCGGTCATCCCGAACTCCACCGTCAACGCGGTCATTGCCCTCACCGCCACTGATGCGGTCATCTCCCGATCGCCCCCTGATAATGTCGTTGCCTTCACTGCCTCTTAACCCATCGTTTCCATTGCCACCGTCAATGAGATCATCACCCGTGCCGCCGCTGATGAGGTCGGTTCCCTCCCCGCCCCTAATCCGATCATTGCCACTGCCGCCTCGGATCAGGTCATTGCCACCCTCGCCGTTGATGTTATCGTCGCCGCCGCCGCCGTAAAGCAAGTCGTCGCCGCTGTTGCCCCTAAGCACATCGGTACCCAACCCCCCTCGCAGGAAATCATCTCCGGCTCCCCCTCGCAGGATGTCTCTGCCATCGCCGCCCACGAGGACATCATTGCCATCATCACCAAATAGGAGATCGTCTCCATCGCCTCCATTCAGCTGGTCGTCGCAGCCCAACCCTCGCAGCGTATCATCACCGCCCCCACCAGAAATCGTGTCATTGTCATCGCCGCCTTCCAGCGTGTTGTCGTTATCATCTCCAGTCAGCGTAACTCCTGGACCACAGCCAGGGGAGCCGGGGGGAATCCGATCGGTTGAGTTAAGCGTAACGGTGGCAGGCGTAACGCTGCGTGCCCCGTCGTCATCAAGCGCGACGTAGATGAAGCTGGTACCTGTAAAATCTTCATTTGCCTGAAAGTAGAGTTCCCCTACCTGATCAGGTCGAATACCCTGTCCGGCAGCAAGGGCTCTGCCACCTGTGGCTGGGTTGCCCAGGAACAGAACGCCCTGGTCTGCTTCAGGCAATCTGGAGACGCGGTAGAAGGTAATCTCACCATCGCTATCGGTTCCAGCTAGACCCCTGACCAATCTCAGCGTGGTTTCAGGCTCGACCTCAAACGTTCTGTTGGCAACAACAGGAGGATTGTTGTCTGGATCTGGTTCCCCACCAGGAACCAAAACTAGGTTGACTGTACCAGGAGATTCACTAACTGCCCCGTCATCATCAGTTGCGTCGAATGTGAAAGTAGCTCCTGAGAATTGATTGGTAGCTCGGAAGAAGAGTTGCCTGATTTGACCAGGAGCAATCCGTTGCCCAGCCGTGACCGCTCGACCGCCAGCATTGGGGTCGCCTAAGAACAAAGTACCCTGAGCGCTAGGGGGAATCGTTCTCACGGTGTATGAAGCAATGGTGCCGTCGCTATCCCTTGCAACAACGCTGGTGATAGGAATTATATCGCCGACACCAACCTCAATCCTTCGATTAGCAGCAATCGGAGGAAGATTAGGATCAACATCATCAGAAGTAGTTTCGATTAGAAACGTGCGAATTTCATGGATGTTGGTTGAGTCACCTGTTGAACTGGCAAAGCCAAACTTGAACGTCGCAGGCAAAGGAGCGCCATTTGCCTCTACAACATTGAACGAGTCAATCACCAGTTCACCAGCGTCATTGAAGTCATTGTCGCGGTTGAAGTCCATCCGCACATCGACCACGCCACTTGGGTCTAGCTCAATATTGATTCTGCGCCGTGCCGCTTCTCGATTGGTCGCATTGGGGTTGTCGATGCGCCCTGGCAGCGAGGAATTGCCCGTCAGATACTCGTAGTTGTTTGCTTGACTGCCGCGAATTGCTACTGCATTTCTACGGCGACCGGGACCACCCGTGCGTCCCTCTGTTGGTGCAGAGAAGTTGCCAAACTCGTCAAACCCGATGCCAACGTAGCCGCCTACCAAGCCATTGACGTTGAGTGGCGTATTTCTTGGGGCGTAGCCTAAGGAACCGCCAAACCCACCTGCAACTCGAGGAGACTGTCTGCCGTCAATCAGGAAGAAGCTAACTCCGTCTGCACCTGACCCGCCGTAGGAGAACAAGTCGAAGGTGATGGAAAGCCCCGCATTTGAGGGAATTGCCTGGTTGTAGATGGCGAAAGTTGCCTGGTCGGTTTGGGCATTCGTTAGCCGCAGTGCGCCTTGACCTGGTGCATCAATGGGGGTTGCAGTACCCGGAAGCCCACCCTCTGATGGGGTGACGATTCCCCTGGCAGTTAAGAAGGGGTCATTAGAGGTTGTTACCCCTCTGCCAAACAGCCAGGGGCGGCTCACAACGTCGGTGCCTGTGAAGTCTTCACGGAAGAGGACTGCCAGGGTAGAGTCGTAGCCTTCTAGAATGGCTTGGTCAAGCTGCAAGGAAGTTTCGATTTGACCAACGGCTGCTTCTAGATCCCAATTGCCGCCCAGAGCTACATTCCCAGTCAAATTGGTAGAAGCAGCAACATCGGCATCCGTGAGAGTGGCAAATTGTTGAATAAACTGGCTGCCTGTATCCCCTGCTGCGACATTGCAGCCATAGAGCAGAATGTCAGCCGTTTCGGTCAATGCGCCTGACCAGCTTTGAATTTGAGCGGTGTACTCACTCAGCGTTTCTGAACCTAACTGCGTGGAGCCTAGCTGCAACTGCCCGGAACTGCCGTGAGAGAGGATTTGCACACTTTCCACGCCGCTACGACCAGCCAGGGCTGAAGTGATCTGAGCGACACCATCCTGAGTGGCATCGAGAACAACAACTTCAGTACCCGGAGAAGCGCTGCTGACCAGGCTCTGGTAGTCATCAACGGTTGAATCAACGAAAACTATGGTGGATGCAGTTGTAGATGTCATGGTAAAAACCTTTGCAAAAAGTCGAACCGGAACGAAGAGCAAGAGATTTCAGACAGGTATATGCTGCTGATGTTCTCAGTGCAATGGAGCGTCAAAATTTAGCCTGCAATGTGATGTCGCCGAGTCACAGTGATGTGTGTATTATTTTATACGTATAAAAACGTAGATAGGGGCTGCTTGATTGAAACTTCATGACTTGATTACAGTAATTTCCGAGACGGAAAGTACGAAAATACTCTGAAGTTGCTTTTGAAGTCCAGGTAAAAACGTCCTGGATGTGAATTTTCTCTGACTGCAAAATAGGTATATGGGAGTGCCTATTGATAGCCTTCCTACAGAGGGAAGTTGGGATAAATTCAGCAGAGAAACTGCCCCTGGTGAGAATCACTGGACTTTGAGCGATCGCTTGATCTTAGGCAAATCAGTTCGAGATGCACCCTTAAACTTAGATTTCGATAGTTTGGAACTCGGCTTACAAACTCCTTAATTCAAATATCGCTACTTTGAGATCTGGAGGCTTTCTTTAGAAAACGAGTCATCACTATACTACGTGTAAGCCCTATTCTGTAAGAGTTTTATAGTTATTTTTTTTGACGTTAATTCAGTAAACTCTACAGCAAACCTATTTGATTGATAAACGGGATGGTTTATGAAAACGCCCTAGTTCAGTCTGTGTGAGTGTTTTCCTAATTCTTGGGAATTGGGCAATGAAAGAACGTTTGTCTAATATTAACCGTTACGGAAGTTGTCTTGGAAAAAAAATACAGCTTTCCTACTGGGAGTGTTACTCGAAAGTGATCAGGAGCACAAGAAGGCAGCCATTCTAATAGAATCCGTAAAACCATGAGAATCGGTATAACTACCTATAGCAATCCCATCTGATTTGTGAAAAAGATGATTTGTGGAAGTGAGCAGCAGTTGAATTTAGAAGCTAGATAAGGCTAAATTTGTATTTGTAGTTAGTTAACTTTTATAACCAAACTCTCATAACTGAGGGATACTAGTTCTTAGAACCCAAATTATTAAAGCTTAAATGCAGCGACTGCAAAGGGAGCGAACTCTGCATCCGTCCCACGCTGCTCACTGCTTACGGTGACTCTCCTTAACTGTGCTAGAGCAAACCGCTGATTCAGCAGCTTTGCTGAAAGGTAGCGTTGTTTGTGGCTGATTGCTGTGGCTAAACCCAAGTTTTAGCTTCGATGATGCTCCTCTGGTCTCCTTTATATCAATGACTACTCTTATTCCTAAGCCCAAAGTACTCTTACCAGAATTGCCGAAACTTATCCCCCTGAGCGATCGCCTCACCCGGTTTCTAAACCGCCTTCAGCCTTCCCCAGAGGCTCTGATCCTCATTTTGGCGGTCTGCATTGGTGGTGGCGCAGGGCTAGCGATCGTTCTATTTCACTTTCTGATTGACTGGTGCGAGACGCTGGCATTTGAACATCTGTTTGGCAGCATTTCTGCCTGGGGACTCTGGACGATCGCCGTGATTCCTGCTCTAGGCGGATTAGTGGTGGGACTGATGACCTGGTGGTTTCGCGACTGGTTAGGACAAGGTTTTTCAGCGTTGCTTAACAGTTCTGGGGCGCAAAAAATTTCACCCTTGCGACCCTGCATCAAAATGTTTGCAGCCGCAGTCTCTCTGGGTACGGGTGCGTCTCTGGGTCCAGAGGGTCCTAGCGTCGAAGTTGGCTCTAATATTGGGTTTCTATTTGGTCAACTGTTTCAGGTTTCGAGAGAGCGATATCGCCTCCTGCTAGGAGCAGGCGCAGCCGCCGGATTAGCCGCTGGGTTTAACGCACCCATTGCTGGAGTCTTTTTTGCCTTAGAGGTTGTCCTGGGTGCAACCTTTACCACTCCTGCTGTAAGTCTAATTTTGCTCTCGTCTATTGTGCCTGCCCTAATTGCCCGAATTGCCTTTGGCGCTCACCCAGCTTTCGATTTACCTGCATACCAGGTCTTGAGCCACTGGGAATGGATTCTCTATCTGGGGTTGGGGTTACTGGCAAGCCTGGTGTCGATCGCCTTTTCTCAAGCGATCAAGCTAACTCAAGCAGTTTTTCAAGGCAGGATAGGTGGCTTAACCTGGCTAGGAGGTTTGCCCAAGCCCATACAGCCTATTTTGGGGGGAGTCTGTATTGGTTTAGTCGCGCTACAGCTACCTCAAGTTCTAGGTATTGGGTATGGAACGCTTCAGGTGATCCTGGAAGGAAAAGAATTTCCGCTGCAATTTTTGTGCCTATTGCTATTCGTCAAACTGGTCACGACCGCAGTTAGTTTAGGCAGCGGTTTTGTCGGGGGAATTTTTGCGCCCGCGATGTTTTTAGGTGCTTGCTTAGGAGCCGTTTATGGGAACGTGCTGGCGATCGCCCTCCCCTCAACCTGGCTAGAAATTGCTCCACCACCTGCCTATGCAATGGTTGGCATGGCCGCAGTCTTGGCGGGTACTGTGGGAGCGCCACTAACCTCAATTCTTTTATTGTTTGAATTGACTCAGAACTATTTAATTATTTTGCCACTGATGGCAGCCGTTGGGGTGAGCGTTTGGGGGGTGAATCAGTTTAAGTCAATCCCCTCAATTCAAGGTCTCAACCTTCAGCAAATGGGAATGAATTTAGAAAAACAGGATGAGCTTGAAGTGTTGCAGAAAGTGGCGATCGCTCCATCCTCGATCGCTCCTACTTAGCACTTCCTGATTCAATGGTGTGGCTGGAGGCAGGACAGAGAATGGTTGAGGCAAAATCTAACACCGCTCTGATATTAGACTCCAAGCAAGAATTAGTAGGAGTTATTTCACTGGTTGATATCAAGCAGAATATTGATCAGACTGCTCAGTACCCTACCCACTCAAGCAAATTTCAACGGACTCTTAAAGAGATTTGTACGGCAGATGTTGTCTCTGCCTACGAAGATGAGTCGGTGACTGAAGCACTTTGCCGCATGGAGGCAAGAGGATTATTTCTACTGCCCGTTGTGGCGCGTGAAAATCCGCGTCAAGTACTGGGTGTATTAGAACGCAGCCGCATTGGACTCGCCGCTAATTTAGCAATCACTCAAGCTGCTCTTTTACCTTATTCTGACAAAGCCTTGTTGCCCGAAGTTACGACTTCAACCACAGTACCTCAGGAATTTATAGAAACATCTGAGCAGCCAGTTCTGGTCAATCCATCTCTATCTTCTGAGTCTTTGTCCTCGGAAAACGGAGCGCTCTCGCTTCACCAACACCTGACACAAGAGTTAGCAGAATTGGCAGACAAGACCGAACCCTCTTCAGAAGAGGTGATTTGTAAGGTAGGCTAGCGATCGCCCGCTCAAAAGCTCAGTTCAATTTGTTATGGCTCAATTTCCTCTTGGTGTTGCTGTCGTTGGCACTGGCTTTGGTCAAAAAATTCACATTCCCGGATTTCAGGAACATCCTCGCACTCAGGTAATGGCGGTTTACCATCGTGACGGGGAGACGGCGAGGGCGATCGCCACCGCCCACGACATCCCCTATGCCTGCCAAAGTGTCGAAGAAATTCTTGCCCTGCCAGAGGTCAAAGCCGTCAGCATTTCCACTCCGCCTTTCCTGCACTACGAGATGGCAAAAGCGGTTTTGCAAGCCGGAAAGCATCTTTTGCTAGAAAAACCGACAACCCTAACCGCAAGGGAAGCAGCCGAGCTATACCACCTGGCAACAGATCAGGGCGTTGCAGCACTGATGGACTTTGAGTTTCGCTATGTTCCAGCGTGGCAGCGCCTAGCCGAACTGCTGTCAGATGGCTTTGTTGGGCAAAAGCGCCTGATCAAAATCGACTGGCTGGTTTCAGGACGGGCTGACCCCAACCGCCTCTGGAACTGGTATTCCCGCAAAGATCAAGGTGGTGGCGCACTGGGAGCATTGGGTTCACACACATTCGACTACATTTCCTGGCTGTTTGGCCCCGTCCAGCGTCTATGCGGCCATTTGAGTACTGGAATTGCCACTCGACTCGACTCAGCAGGAGATGTAAAACCTGTAGATAGCGACGATACGTGTAACTTGATGCTGGAGTTGGCAGACGGTACGCCCTGTCAGGTGGCACTGAGCGCAGTTACCTATCAGGGCAGAGGGCATTGGGTGGAAGTGTATGGCGATCGCTGCACCCTGATTCTCGGTAGCGATCACCAGAAGGATTATGTGCATGGCTTTCGACTCTGGGCGAGTCAAGCAGGAGAGCCGTTAACCGAAGTAGAAATTCCTCAACGTTTGGAGTTTCCCAAGACTTACGCTGATGGTCGGCTGGCTCCGTTCATTCGGATTGTCGATCGGTTTGTGGAGGCGATCGAACGCGGCGAATCGCTTAAGCCTTCGTTACGCGAAGGACTTTATTCTCAGCTTTTGATGGATTTGACCCACCAATCTAACGAAACTGGCACTTGGGTAAACGTACCCAGTCTAGAAAGTTTCTTGCGGCAGGCATAATCTTTCTAAACTTATAGCGGTAGCCATATTGATTGACAAATCTTCAAAGGGTGGATTTCGGCTACGCTCAATTCGCGGCTTCGCGGGTGCCGTAGGCTGAGCGCAGTCGAAGCCTACGGCACGGGAGAATCAGCCTTTCACGAGTTTTGTCAGTCAATCAGGACATTGCCTCCTGACGTAAACGGCGAGCTTGTTCTTAGGCTTGCCTAACCAACAGTGAGGCCAACCTCGTAAGTAGCTAAGCTAACCTCATGAAGAGCGAGGCTAACCTCGCAGGTGATGAGGCCAACCTAGCGAACGGTGAGGCTGACTTCGTGAACGGTGAGGCTAGCTTCGTGAACAGTGAGGCTGGCTTCGTGAATGGTGAGGCTGGCTTCGTGGATGGTGAGGCTGGCTTCGTGAACGGTGAGGCTAGCCTAATGGGAAGTTAGGTCAGCCCAGTTACAGGTATGGCTGATACAAGGGGTAAGATCTGCGACTTCTCGAAGAAGTCGCAGATCTGAGCGCTCGTTTAGTAAGAGCAGATTCGACAGGTATCTCCATCCAGGTAAATTGATATTAGCCTTGAAATGAAGAGAGCCAGGACAGCCAGATTTGATCAGTCAAAAGTTTGGGCAGAGCCAGCCCCCGCAATGGCAGCAGGGGCAATTGCTGGAGATGGCGATCGCCGACCTGAGCAACAGCGGCGATGGCGTGGGCCGTTGGGAAGGGCGCGTGGTATTTGTGCCCAATGCAGTACCAGGCGATCGCGCTCTAGTGCGGCTGGTGCGTGTCAAACCCCAGTATGCTCATGGCAAACTCCATCAGCTTCTAGAAGCATCTCCCCATCGAGTCCAGCCTGAATGCAGCGTCTCTGATAAATGTGGCGGCTACGAATGGCAGTTCATTGACTATAGCTACCAGCTTCAGGTCAAGCGAGAACAGATTGTTGACGCGCTAGAGCGGATTGGCGGCATCGAGAACCCGCCCGTTGATGCTGTTCTTGCCTCAACTCCCTGGGGCTATCGCAACAAGGCAACTTTTCCGCTGGGTGTGTCGGCTTCTGGGCAGGTGCAGGCAGGCTATTACCAGAAAGGCACTCATCATCTAGTGAATCTGGATCAGTGCCCCATTCACGATACGCGACTCAATCCGCTGTTGGCAGAAGTAAAGCAAGATCTTCAGCAGCGCGGCTGGTCGATTTACGACGAAACGACGCATCAAGGAAAACTACGCCATCTTGCCCTGAGAATCGGTCGCCGCACCGGAGAAATGCTGCTTACCCTGGTGACAACCGACTGGCAGCTACCGGGAATTTCAGAACAGGCGGAGGAATGGCTTAGCCGCTATTCTCAACTGGTTGGTGTGGCGCTGAATCGGAATGGCGATCGCACCAACGTCATCTTCGGCACAGAAACCCGCTGCATTGCAGGTCGTCCTTACATCCGAGAGATCTTTGCCGGATTGGAATTCCAGATTCGCCCTACTACATTCTTTCAGGTCAACACCGAACAAGCCGAAGCACTGCTTCAGGTGATTATGCAGGAATTGAATTTACAGGGAAATGAGGTGCTGTTGGATGCCTACTGCGGCATTGGTACGCTCACTCTGCCGCTGGCAAAGCAAGTTCGGCAGGCAATCGGGCTAGAGGTGCAGTCAGAATCCGTCGAGCAAGCTAGGTTAAACGCTTGCCTCAACAGCATTGAGAATGTCAGCTTTCAAACAGGTGCAGTAGAAGATCTCTTGCCGGGGATGGCGATCGCCACAGAACACAATTCTGAGGAGTCCGTCCCCGATATCGTCCTGCTTGACCCACCCCGAAAAGGCTGCGACCCTGCCGTAATCCACGCTTTGCTGCAAACCCAACCCAACCGCATCGTCTACGTAAGCTGCAATCCATCCACTCTGGCGCGTGACCTGAAGCTGCTGTGTCAGGCTAGATATCGCTTAACCCGTGTCCAGCCCGCCGACTTCTTCCCTCAAACACCCCATGTCGAATGTGCAGCGTTTTTGTCTGCCTGTTGACGGTGTACTACGTCCTTGTCAGCAACTTTTCACAGCATGGATTAAATCTAGGTTTGCGGAGATGCGTTGAGTTGCTGCTGAAGCTGCTGTACTTCCTCAATCGACAAACCCGTACCGCGAGCAACAACCTCAACTGGCAAGTTATCTCGTAGAAAATTAAGGGCGATTTCTCGCTGTTTCCTCGCCTCAGCCCTTGCTTCTGCTTCTGCTTGAATAGAACGAAAAACTGTAGATTCTTGCATGATGTCCCTCCGCAATGTGCGGTAAACGACCTCGTTCTCCAATTTATCGGACTCCAACAGAATTAGTGCATCGGCGCGAATTGGTTCGAGAAGGCAGGCAACATGGGATTAGCGAAACCAAACTAGGCAGAAGGGCAGGCTTCGTTGGTACGATTGTTTACGCTGCCCGCCTTGAATTAGCGCCATGAAATTTAGCCAACTTGCCCAAACCATAGCTGCTGCCGATTGCACCAGTTTGACTAACCTTCCTAACTGCGATCCAGAAATTGTTGGAGTCGCAGCAATTGAGGAAGCATCTTCCGGCAGTCTCAGCTATGTGGAAGGGGCAAAGTTTGCGACTGAAGTGAGCAAAACGGCTGCCAGCGCCCTAATTTGCGCTAGATGAGCATTGCAGGCGACAGGCAACCGCACGTCAGATCGCCTGGATTGCCACT
>JAAUQZ010000257.1 GCA_012033355.1 Leptolyngbyaceae cyanobacterium RM1_406_9
GGAGAAGGGGAGCCGGATTAAAAGTCCCTCTCCCGCTCTGGGAGAGGGATTTAGGGTGAGGGCTGCAAAAGTGGGATGCACCCTATTCGCCTCGTTGAAGCGATCACGAGATCTCATTGGCTCATTAGCCAAAATGAATTATCAATCCCAGATCTATTGCGGGCAAGAGAGTTACTTCGATTGTTACCAACTGCTCTGCCAGAACCAGAACTTGAAGTTACACGTTTTGAGTTTACATCTTATATTGATAAGCGTTTAGCAGCTTTACTAGAGAAAACCACGAATTCACAAGAAGCAATTTGGCAGAATTTAGATGCGACCAAATCCGCTCTAGCCGCTCTAGCGACATACCCAAAGACGCGCTATTCTAAGTATGTTGCAGATAATTTAGCTCTCATAGGAAGAGCTACGGGTGCAGATCAAGTATGCATTGCAGCAGATTTAATCTTTGCACTTTGGTATGTTTTACTAGCGCTGATTTCATTAAATGACTTTACAGCAACTACGTTAGAAGTTTGGCAGGAAGATAATTGTGAAAGGTTTGCAGGTTTACTAGTGCCTTCTTCTTGGATGGTTATCATCCGATCTATACCTGACTATCTACCTAGCAAGAATACGATTGCAGAAATTGTGCAAACTCTTAATCCTCCTGGCTGTGCTGCGGCTGCGCGTGATCTTCTTTGTGGGGTTTTATTATTACAGCAATTGTTCAAAGCTATGCCAGATCGTGTAATAGCTTGGTGCGATTTAAGCGGTTATTCATTAAGGATTAACCAAGAAACGATTGACCGAATGACTATACAAGCTATCTCTTTATTAATGACCCATAATCGAGAGATACAGACTATTCAAAAGAAGGATAATCAGAGCTATTGCTGTACAGTATCGGCACAAATTCATAGTGATCTCTGGGATGTTTGTTTATCTCCACATATGGCATCCTGCTGTGTAGCAGTGGGCGAAAAGCTTTTACGACGTGGAAAATCATTAATCAACGGAGATCTGTCAGGTAGACACTTTGTTTTTTTAGATTAATACTGAGAGTGTTTACTTATTATCTTTACGGTCTAACAATATGCCCTGAGTTCCACGAAGGTCTGCTACCATCAAATTAGTGAACTTGGTGGTGCTTATGACACTAGCGATTGAGTTTGAGCCTACTCCTCTAAAATCAAATGAGGATGGTGTGGTTCTTGTCGGAAAAACTCGCGTCACATTAGATACCGTGGTTGCTGCCTTCTCGGAGGGAGCTACAGCAGAAGAGATTGTCGAGCAATATCCATCTCTTCAACTTGCAGATGTGTATTCGGTAATTGGTTACTACCTTCGGCGAAAAACCGAAGTTGATGCTTATCTAAAAATTCGACAAGAGCGTGCCGCTCAAGTTCGTCAAGAAAACGAGCGCCGTTTCAATCCAATTGGGATACGCGATCGGCTAATGGCAAGACTTAACCATCAAAGCCTGAGTTGAAATGCTGCGCCTTTTAGCGGACGAGAACTTTAACAATCAAATTGTTAGAGGTATTCTTCGACGAAGACCTGAGATTGATATTGTCAGAGTTCAAGATGTAGGTTTATCTACAACTGATGATCGAATCATTTTGGAATGGGCAGCGCAACAGGGTCGGATTCTGCTGACTCATGATGTAGAAACAATGACCCGATATGCCTATGAGCGTGTACAGGTAGGGTTAGAAATGCCAGGAGTATTTGAGATTAGTCGCAGCGTCCCAGTTGGGCTGGCGATCGAAGAGATTTTATTGATCACGGAGGGAAGTTTTGAGGGCGAATGGGAAGGACAAGTGCAATATCTGCCGCTTCGTTAAAGCCCCAGCGCGGTCTAACAATTCAAATGCAGCGGACGGTTGAGAGCCGTTGGTGCTGAGTTCGAGGTTGCCTGCCGCCGCTGATTTGAGTCGTTAAAATCGCTGTACGTTCATCGTTGGGGCGATCGCACCCATGAGTCAGACCACTTTCTCCAATCAGTTACTCACCTTTGAGGAGTATCTTGCCTACGACGACGGGACTGATACCCGCTACGAGCTGGTGGACGGAGAGATGGTCGAGATGCCCCCGAAAGTGATGAAAATCTTGCCGTTGCCAAGAAATTGCTGTTAGAGCTGATCAGGCACGTTTCGGTTGAGCGGGTCACTTGGGGAACTGAAATCGAAGTAACAGGACGGCGATCGCGGTGTCGCTTGCCTGATTTGTTAGTCCATACAGAAGCATCGAAAGCAGCCCTGGCAGGCACCAACCGTGCCACTATTACCCGTGATATGCCACCCCCGGCACTCGTGATTGAGATTGTTTCTCCTGGCAAGGCAAACCGAGATCGAGACTACCGCTACAGGGATTTGTGGTTCATCCAAGTGAAAACCGCTGCAAGTCACTACAGATTCAGCAAATCTAAAATCCGTGAGCATTTTTGTCGGCTACTGTAGCTTTTTCGGCTTTTACAGAATAATTTTGTTGGAGGTATTCCCCTCACATCTTTATTGGCAACCTGTTATGGCGCTCGAATATCCCGAAGATTTAAAGTATCTTGACTCCCATGAGTACGCTCGGCTGGATGGTGACATTGCCACCATCGGCATTACCGCCTTTGCGATTGACCAGCTTGGCGACATCGTTTTCCTGGAATTGCCGGATGTTGGCTCAGCCTTGACCAAAGGCGAAACCTTTGGCACCGTTGAATCGGTCAAAGCGGTAGAAGATTTGAACGCTCCAATCTCAGGTACCGTGATTGAGCGCAACGACGCAATGGTTGAGGCACCTGAGCAACTGGCAGAAGACCCCTACGGTGAGGGCTGGCTGCTCAAGGTGAAGTTTGAAGATGCCAGCGAACTAGACAGCGCCCTGTCTGCCAGCGAATATCAGTCTCAGGTCGAAGGGGAATAGCGCTGGTCAAACTGAGACAGCCGCAGACGAAGTAGCGATTATTCTGCTATTTATTGCAAAGTATTGCAGAATAGTCAGAAATCTGATCAATTCTGATCTGACACTTTAATTGTCGTTCTCCCCTGCACTGCCTCCATGTCTTCAGATTCTCTCGATCTGCATCGCTCGTCTGAATTAAGCCACTCCGATACCGATGTGTCATACGCTCAGGTTGGCTCGTTTGCTGCCTTCCAGAATGGAAATACCCCAGCCTCCAACGGATTTAGACAGGCGTTTGATGAGGCGCAGGGGGAGTTTGAGCGCAGGCACATCGGCCCTAGCCCCACAGACATTGAGGAAATGCTGGAGGTTTTGGGCTTTCCGTCGCTGGAAGCGCTAATTGACAGAACGATTCCATCTGCCATTCGTCTGCAAAAGCCGCTAGAGCTAACGGGCGGATGCAGTGAATATGAGGTGCTGCAAGAGTTGCGGGCGATCGCACCCAAAACCAAATCTTCCGTTCCTTCATCGGCATGGGCTACTCAGACTGCATTACGCCCCCGGTGATTCAGCGCAACATTCTGGAGAATCCAGGCTGGTACACCCAATACACGCCCTATCAGCCAGAAATTGCTCAGGGACGACTGGAGGCACTGCTCAACTTTCAGACGATGGTGATCGACCTGACCGGACTGGAGATCGCCAACGCTTCTCTATTAGATGAGGCTACCGCTGCTGCCGAAGCCATGACCATGAGCTACGGCTTACACAAAGGCAAAGCCAAAGCCTTTTGGGTTTCCGAGGCGTGTCATCCCCAAACCATTGACGTGATTCAAACTCGCGCTAAGCCGCAGGGGATTGAGGTAATTGTGGGCAACCACCAGACCTTTGAGTTTGACCCGCCCATCTTCGGCGCACTGCTGCAATATCCCGCCACAGACGGCACGATTTATAATTACCAAGAATTTATCCAGCGAGCACACGAGGCAGGTGCACTGGTGACAATGGCGGCAGATTTGCTCAGCCTCACCCTGCTGAAACCACCTGGTGAACTGGGTGCAGACATTGCAGTGGGCAACACCCAGAGGTTCGGTGTTCCCCTGGGCTACGGCGGCCCTCACGCGGCTTACTTTGCCACGAAGGAAACCTACAAGCGGCAGATTCCAGGGCGGCTAGTCGGCGTTTCCAAAGACGTATCAGGACGACCCGCCCTGCGTCTAGCGCTGCAAACCCGCGAACAGCACATTCGCCGCGATAAGGCGACCAGCAATATCTGCACGGCACAGGTGCTACTGGCGGTGATGGCGAGTATGTATGCGATCTATCACGGCCCGGAAGGGCTGTACCAAATTGCCGATCGCATTCACCAGCGCACCGCAACGCTGGCTGAAGGCTTGCAGCAGTTGGGCTATGAGGTCGGTACGCCATTCTTTGACACACTGCGGGTTGAAGTGGGCGATCGGGCTGAGGAAATTTTGGAACGGGCGATCGCCCACCGCATTAACCTGCGTCGAGTGGGCGATCGCGCCATCGGCATCTCCCTCGACGAAACCACCTCTGAGCCAGACCTGCTGCACCTCTTCAAAGTTTTCCTCAAAGGAGAAACCCCTCACTTTACCCCCTCTACCCTTTCTCCCCGTCCCAGTTTCCAGATTCCGGTTGCCCACCAGCGCACGACTCCCTACCTCACCCATCCGGTTTTCCATCGCTACCGCTCCGAAACAGAACTGTTGCGCTACATGAATCGGCTCCAGGCAAAGGATCTGTCCCTGACAACGGCAATGATTCCGCTTGGCTCTTGCACGATGAAGCTGAACGCCACCGCTGAGATGATTCCGATTAGCTGGCCAGAATTCGCTCAAATCCATCCCTTCGCCCCACTAGAGCAAACTCAGGGCTATCAAACCCTGTTTCAGCAGCTAGAGCAAATGCTGTCAGAAATCACCGGATTCAGCGGAATTTCCCTCCAGCCCAACGCCGGGTCGCAGGGCGAATATACCGGACTGCTGGTAATTCGGCAATATCATGAGCAGCGGGGCGAAGGGCATCGCCACATTTGTCTGATTCCCGAATCGGCGCACGGCACCAACCCCGCCAGCGCAGTCATGGCGGGAATGGAGGTCGTCCCCATCGTTTGTGATGAGGAGGCAATATTGATGTAGCTGACTTAAAAGCAAAAGCTGAAAAGCATCAAGACTCTCTAGCCGCGCTGATGGTCACGTATCCCTCAACACATGGTGTATTTGAAGAGGCGATCGAGGAAATTTGTGCGATCGTTCACCAACACGGCGGACAGGTTTACATGGATGGCGCAAACATGAACGCTCAGGTGGGGCTTTGCCGTCCGGCAGACTTCGGCGCAGATGTTTGCCACCTCAACCTCCACAAAACCTTCTGCATCCCCCATGGCGGCGGCGGCCCTGGCGTTGGCCCAATCGGCGTAATGCCCCACCTAAAACCTTTCCTCCCAGGGCACACCGTCGTTGACCTTGAGGAAACTTATTCTGAAAGTGAAATCCAAAATCCAAAATCCAAAATCCAACATTCTCGCATTGGCGCAGTAGCTTCGGCTCCCTGGGGCAGCAGCAGCATTCTGCCAATCTCCTGGATGTATATCGCCCTAATGGGTGCAGCGGGGCTGACCAGAGCCACACAAGTCGCCATTTTGAATGCTAACTACATCGCTAAGCGGTTAGAGAACGATTACCCCATTCTCTACAAAGGCAAAAACGGACTAGTTGCCCACGAATGCATTTTAGACTTGCGCCAGTTTAAAAAAACCGCCGGAATCGAAGTTGACGATATCGCCAAACGGCTGATTGACTATGGCTTTCATCCGCCCACCGTCTCCTGGCCCGTAGCCGGAACCGTGATGGTAGAGCCAACCGAAAGTGAGTCAAAACAAGAGTTAGACCGCTTTTGCGATGCGATGATTGCGATTCGAGCAGAAATCCGCGAAATTGAGCAGGGGCAAGCCGATCGCCAAAACAATCTGCTCAAAAACGCACCCCACACCGCCGAAATTCTGATCAGCGATGAATGGAATCGCCCCTACTCTCGTCAACGGGCGGCTTATCCAACCCCTTGGACGCGAGAGAACAAATTCTGGGCGGCGACAGGGCGGATTGATAATGCCTATGGCGATCGCAACCTGATCTGCGCCTGTCTGCCAATGGAAGCTTACGCAGAATAGGATAAAGAGACATAGGTTGGAAGCCTGAAATTCAACAAGCTCCAAGCCTCTGTAATTCTTGGGTTATGCTTTACAGCACCCAATCTACAAATCAGAAGCATAGCTCTATGATTCAAAGTCTGCCAATCAGCAATTTAAGTTTGTATGATGTCGAAGCCAAATTTGACCTGAAAGAAACGCAGGACGAAGCATTTTTTGCGGAATGGTATCAGGATTTGCTGGAGTTAACCGAAGCGGAACGGCAAAACCTAGATCAGATCAAGCACAGCTTCCTATACCTAAATAAATCTCCCCTGGCGGAAGTTGCTGTGAAAATGGTCGTTTTGTCGCCCTTGCTGTCAATGGCAGGCTTTTATCAGCCACCCTTTCGCTTTTCTACGGAAGCATCGGTGCAGATTGTCGCTGAGGATGACGGGCAACTGTTTCGGGGGCGAATTGATGTGCTGGTGCTTCAAGAGCGCTTTTGGATGCTCACGGTTGAGTCGAAAGAGGCTGGTTTTTCGCTGAAGCAGGCGATCGCCCAGGGACTTGCCTACATGATGGGCACCCCTTACCCTGAACGCCCTGCTTTTGGATTTGCAACCAATGGCAGCGAGTTTAGATTCATCAAACTAGAGCAGCGCAATGTCCCGCAGTACGGCTTTTCTGACCTGTTTACCTTGCAGCGTCGTCAGAATGAGTTGTACAGCGTGCTGCAAATTATCAAACGTTTAGGTCAAACCTTGACTTTGTGATTTGGCGATCGCCCCTAAAGCTAATATTCTAAGGATTGCGGATTAAATAATTGGTGGGGTGGGTGTCTCACCCGCCTGGACGGGCAAGATGCCCATCCCACAGCAAAATAGTTTATTCAATTTTATTTCTTGGGAAAAAGTTCTTAATATCAAAAACAAACTTTAAAGACTTTGAACACAATGACAGACTGGTGGCAAATCTTTCCGCAGGGGCGGCAAACGCTGACAATTGAAGATGCTGAGGGTGAGCAGGTGGCGATCGCCTACGGTGAAGCCGGAACCGGACAACCCTTGTTTCTACTGCACGGCATCGGCAGTTGGAGCTATAGCTGGCGGCACAACATTCAGCCCCTGTCGCAGCACTTTCGAGTGATTTGCCCTGACGCAAAAGGACACGGCTTTTCACCTGCCTCCACGAAACCCGAAACCGTTGGACATCAAATTGCAGAACTGGCTCAGATCATTCGGGCGTTGACCCAGCAGCCTGCCGTTTTGGTCGGAGAATCTCTAGGCGCACTGACAGCTTTGGCGGTGGCACAGTCCCATCCAGAATTGGTTGAGCGGCTGGTGCTGATTAACGTGCCAATTTTTCCGCGACAGTTGCCCAGTTTGGGGATGCGATCGCTGGCTGATATTCCGCTCGATCTAGTGCGCTGGTTTGATCAGGCGCGGCTCGTTCGTTCCATTGCGCCGCTTATCCGTTCCGTCACTTGGCTGATGCGGCAAGAAGTCGTTGCTGACCCAAATTCCATTACTGACGAGGAAATTTACTGGCTCACCTATCCCTACATTGAGTTTCCTGGCGCAATTACCCAATTTGCGACCGACCTACGGCAGGCAGCACGAGAGATTCGTAATCTGCAAACTGGGGAACCTAGCCTGATCCGCACGATTCAGCAAGATTTACCGAAAGTGATTTGCCCGACGCTGATTTTATGGGGAGATTGCGATCGCTGGTTTCCCGTAGAGGATGGCAAAAAGCTCCACGCCCATTTACCAAACTCGCAGTTCCAGGTAATTTCTAACTGCGGACACAATTCTTCTAGCAGTGCGGCTTCGGTGAATGAAGCAATTTTGGCTTTTGTGAAAACCCAGACAGCCGTTTTGTAGAAACGCGATCTTGTTGGAATTGTCTCTGGGTGCATCCCAGTTTTGCAAGTTTGCCCTCATCCCCCAGCCCCTTCTCCCAAAAAGGGAGAAGGGGAGCCGGATTGAAGTCCCTCTCCCGCTTTGGGCTACCGTGTATACAGAAGTTCCCCTTAAACTATTTGAATCAGATTCGGGGTGGAGTCAATGCTAGAAAATCCTATCCTCATTCATGCTCAAGAGTTCAAGGGAGCCGCC
>JAAUQZ010000258.1 GCA_012033355.1 Leptolyngbyaceae cyanobacterium RM1_406_9
AGAAAAGTAAACTGTGTTCACGTTCCATCGCATTTTCTGCTCTGTATTCATATAAATTTCCCACAGAGCTGAAAATCGAAGGGAGAGAACTCGAACTCATTCCTGTAGTTATATATTTGGAGATTTGTGCTATGACCATAGCAATGGGACGCGCCCAGGCGGAGCGAGGATGGTTTGATGTCCTCGACGACTGGCTCAAGCGCGACAGATTCGTTTTCATCGGCTGGTCTGGTCTTTTGCTCTTCCCCTGCGCCTACTTAGCGGTTGGGGGATGGCTGACTGGCACCACCTTTGCCACCTCCTGGTACACGCACGGATTGGCAAGCTCTTACCTGGAAGGCTGCAACTTTCTCACCGTTGCGGTTTCCACCCCGCCCGATAGCTTAGGGCACTCCCTTTTGTTTCTGTGGGGACCTGAAGCCCAGGGCGACTTCACCCGCTGGGTACAGCTGGGTGGACTGTGGGCGTTTGTTGCCCTGCACGGGGCCTTTGGACTGATTGGCTTCATGCTGCGTCAGTTTGAAATCGCTCGTCTGGTCGGCATCCGTCCTTACAATGCGATCGCCTTTTCGGGACCGATTGCGGTGTTTGTCAGCGTTTTTCTGATGTATCCGTTGGGGCAATCCTCGTGGTTTTTTGCACCCAGCTTCGGGGTAGCGGCGATTTTCCGCTTTTTGCTGTTCTTCCAGGGCTTTCACAACTGGACGCTGAACCCGTTCCACATGATGGGCGTGGCGGGCATTTTGGGTGGCGCACTGTTGTGTGCGATTCATGGTGCGACGGTAGAGAACACGCTGTTTGAAGACGGCGGGAACGCCAACACCTTCCGGGCGTTCAACCCGACGCAGGCAGAAGAAACCTACTCGATGGTGACAGCGAATCGTTTCTGGTCACAGATTTTCGGCATTGCCTTCTCCAACAAGCGGTGGCTGCACTTCTTTATGCTGTTTGTGCCCGTCACGGGTTTGTGGATGAGTGCGGTCGGTGTCGTCGGTTTGGGCTTGAACCTGCGGGCGTATGACTTTGTATCGCAGGAGATTCGAGCAGCAGAAGACCCAGAGTTTGAGACGTTCTACACCAAGAACATTCTGCTCAACGAGGGCATCCGCGCCTGGATGGCTCCCCAAGACCAACCCCATGAACACTTCATCTTCCCTGAAGAAGTTCTACCTCGCGGTAACGCGCTGTAGGCTAAGCGAAGATTGGGTATGGCGAATGCGTAATCCATCAGAATCAAGTTAGAGGTTGGGCTTCGCTTTGCTCTAACCCGGCCTACCTCAGGTAATTCGCATAGCTCCTGTCTTCGGGCAGGAGCTTTTTTGGAATTTAGTTTGTCAACACCCCACAATCGAGTGAATGTGTTACATTACCTTTTAGGTGGATAACACCCAGAGCGAAATGCTCTGCCTCTTGAAAAAAAACCGTTCAGGGACAAGGAGGTGATGCCCATGCAAGATAGTAGTAAATTCATGGGTCGTCAGGTTGGACATAGCTGGCTGTGCGCCGGGGCTGCTCTCTAATAGTTAACTTCAGTTCCCCTCGGAACGAAGTCTTCTGAGAGATGCTGGGTTGGCATAGAGTTCCTCCCGGCAGTCTAGTTTCAATCTGAAGACCCGCTACACCGCTTTCACCCATAAAGTTTGATAACCTCGGTTACTGGCTTTCCTGGTGAGAGCGGATAGTTTTTAAGGATAGTTTTCCAAAGAGAAATGTACTAGTCGAAGAAAACCCCAGCAGAAAATTGGGAGCGAAGAGCTATGGCTCAATTACTCAATGAAGCAGAAATTCAAGAGCGCGTCAGTCAACTGCCGAGTTGGGCGCTGGAAGGCAAAGAGATTAAGTGCGTTCGCAAGTTTAAAGATTTTGTGGAGGCGATCGCCTTTGTTAATCGTCTCGTTGATCCTGCTGAGTCTGCCGGACACCATCCCGATCTAGCTATTTCCTACAACAAAGTGACCGTCTCTCTCACAAGCCACGATGCAGGAGGGCTAACTGAGCAGGACTTTGCAATGGCAAAGACGATTGACGGAATCGAGTAAAAAGAATCACGTCGTAACTCCAAAACTTATACCTGAGTTAATCTTTCCACCACTAGTTTCTCAGCGTATACTAATCGCCTTCTCAGTCTCAAAGCTTACGGTTCTAACTAGAGTTGTTAGTTCCGATGTGAGGATTTGAACTGATGCTGATGTCTAGAGTGATGTGGAGTTTGTTGTTAGCTGCGCCCGTTGCTGGTGCTGTTTTGCTTCCTTTAGAGGCGATCGCCACGCCAAACCAACCTGCTCTCACAACTGAGAATTTTGTAACTGAAGCAGCTTCCCCGATTGAGGCGATTTCTGCAACAGAGTCTGCGATAGAAGTAGCAGAGAGTCCCGAAGGAGTAGCAGAGTCTCAGGTTTTGTCGCAACTGTCTGACGCTACCCAATATTCTCAAACCAGCGTTCCAGAAGCTGTAAGCGAAGTTATCGTTGATACCGATATCAATTCTCTAGAGCAGATCGTAGAGTACAGCAGTGAAGACAACAGCGATCGCCTCGGTCAGGTCACGTCCATCTCTCAACTTTCTGATGTCCAGCCGACCGATTGGGCATTTCAAGCCCTTCAATCCCTTGTAGAGCGCTACGGTGTGATTGCAGGTTATCCCGACGGCACTTATCGAGGCAACCGAGCATTAACTCGATATGAGTTTGCGGCAGGCTTAAATGCAGCTCTCGACCGAGTGAACGAACTAATTGCAGCAGGGCTTGCAGAGGCTGTTACACAGGAAGATTTAGCAACACTACAGCGTTTACAGGAAGAGTTTGCAGCAGAACTAGCAACGCTACGGGGTCGAGTTGATTCACTAGAAGCCCGTACAGCAGAGCTAGAGGCAAACCAATTTTCAACTACAACCCGCTTACAGGGGCGAGTACAGTTCCTTGTCTCCAACGTATTTGACGAAGACGACGACCGCTTCGACGACCAAACAATCTTTGTTAACCGAGTGCGCCTGAACTTTGACACCAGCTTCACCGGAGAAGATCGGTTAAGGACTCGTCTTCAAGCTCGTAACATTCCCCAATTTGAAGGCGATCCCATTGGTTTTCAGGCTGCTGGCAGCGATAGCGATAATAGTTTCGTTCTCGATGACTTGACCTACTCTTTCCCAGTGGGTGAGCGAATCGAAGTCTTAATTGGAGCCAACGGTCTTGACATTGATGACCTAACAGAAGGCATTATTTCTCCTTTAGGTGAAAGTTCTGACAGCGGTGCTATTTCTGAGTTTGCTGATCCTCGGCAATATGAGCAGGGCTTTGCAGGAACAGGCGCGGGTGCAGGTCTGGTGTTCCGTTTGATTGACAACGACGGCTTCAGCCTGGGCATCTCTGGTGGTTACGTTGGTGATGAGCCTGAAGATCCAGCAGCAGGAAACGGCTTATTTAATGGCGATTACAGCGCGATTGGTCAGATTACCTTCTTGAGCGACTTTGTAGATCTTGCTCTCACCTACGTCAATGCCTATGACGACTCAGGCTTTGGCGATATTTATGGTGCTGGTGAATTTTATGACATCGCAGCCATCAGTGATGCTTCCGTAGCCAACACCTACGGCGCACAGGTGAATTTTAAACTAGGCGATACCTTTGAAATTGGCGGCGGTATTGCCTATACCGATGTAAGTGGGTTGGGAGGGAGACCCGACTACGAACTATGGAGCTACCAGGCGACTTTAGCAATTAACGACTTAGGCGGAGAGGGCAATCAGCTTGGCATCCTGGCGGGTATTCCGACTTACACCGCAGATCTACGCGAGTTTGGCGCTGAAGACGACAATGCTTTCCTCGCTGAGGTTTACTACCGATACACCCTAAGCGACAACATTGCCCTAACTCCGAGCGTCATCTACATCGCCAATCCATTCAATAACCAGGACGTGGACGATACTTTTATCGGTACTTTACGAACCACCTTCAGTTTCTAAGGCACTGACTGGTCGCTCAGCCACCAGTCACTACAGTCTCTGTGTTTGGTCTAAAGCCCAAACCTATGACAACAGCAGGACTGACGTGTTCAACTTTGAGGCAAGGGGCCTCAGCCCCTTGCCTGCATGGAGCCTGCTCTAGCTTTACGTTTTGTTTACACAGATTCTAAGGCGTTAGACTTCCCAAAACCGAAGTTTCCTGAAGATTCGCTCAGTTGGGTTCTGCCTAAGTCAAGAAATCCTAAAGTCTTTGAAATGTGCGCTAGAAAACGTAGAATTTTGTAAAACATAGTGCTATGTTTTTGATTGGGCTTTAATGGATTACAGAGTCCCTCTTGAACATAGGTGTGAGGATCATGATTAGCAAAATTTTGTGGAAATCATTGCTGGTTACGCCAGCTGTGTTAGGTACTGCTCTAGCTGTTTCAGCTCCGCGATCGCAACTGAAGCTCAGACTTCTTCTGAATCTGAAGCGCTAGGTGCAGAGGTTCTTGCAGTTGAGCCAGAGGTTTCTACCCTTGACTTGGTTGAGCTTGAGCCAGCCGTGGAACCCGTTGCTGAAGTTGAGGTTCCGGTTGAGCTAGCTCAGGTTCCGGTTGAGCAGCCTGCTCCTGTTGCTGCTCCTGCGAACACGATGACGACTGTTGATTCCCTTGAGCAAATCATGGAATACAGCAGCGAAGGTAGTGATAACAGCCTCAACCAGGTTACGTCGATTTCTCAGCTATCCGACGTTCAACCGACCGACTGGGCATTCCAGGCTCTCCAGTCCCTGGTTGAGCGCTACGGTGTGATTGCAGGTTATCCGGACGGCACCTACCGGGGCAACCGCGCTATGACTCGTTTTGAGTTTGCAGCGGGTCTAAATGCTGCTCTCGACCGAGTAAACGAACTGATTGCGGCTGGGCTGGCTGATGCAGTTACTCGTGAAGACCTGGCTACCCTACAGCGTTTGCAAGAAGAGTTTGCGGCTGAGCTAGCGACGCTGCGTGGACGGGTAGATGCACTTGAAGCGCGGACGGCGGAACTAGAAGCAAACCAGTTCTCCACCACCACCAAGCTGCGCGGTGAAACCATCTTCAACGTGGCTGGTGTGCTTGATGAAGACGAAGCCTTCGACAGCCAAATCACTTTCGGCTACCGGGTGCGTCTTAACTTCGACACCAGTTTCACAGGCGAAGACCGCTTGAGAACTCGCTTCCAGGTACGCAACATTGAGAACTTTGACTCTGACCCCATCGGCTTCTCGTTCAGCGGTGACTCAGATGGCGTTTTTGAGCTTGATGACCTGGTTTATACATTCCCGCTGGGTGAGCGCGTTGAAATTGCGATCGCAGCCACTGGCTTTGCTGTAGACGACTTTGTTGCTAGCACAATCAGCCCTTTGGATAGTAGTGGTCAGGGTTCCCTCTCTGATTTTGGATTCCCTCGCCAGTATGCCTTTAACACGGGTAGTGGTGCAGGTGCAGGTGCCATCATTCAGTTGACTGATAACTTGTCCCTGGATGGAGGCTATGTAGCTGACGATGCTAACAGCCCTGATGCGGGTTCTGGATTGTTCAATGGGCCCTACAGTGCAATTGGTCAGTTGACCTGGCTATCTGATGCTTTTGATGCAGCTATCACCTACGTCCACTCTTACGATCCTGCCTTTGGCTCTGACAACGCAGCCGCCAACACTTACGGTGGTCAGGTCAACTTCCGGCTCATCCCAGGCATTGAGATTGGTGGTGGCATTGCTTACACCGACATTGCTGGTGTTCCTGGTGATGCTGAATCTTGGAGCTATCAGGGAACTCTTGCCTTCCCTGACCTGGGTGGAGAAGGTAACTTGCTCGGTATCCTGGCTGGTGTACCTACCTACACTGCGGTTCCTGGTACTGACATCGAAACCAGCTTCTTGGTTGAGGGCTTCTACCGCTATCGCTTGACTGACAATATCTCTATCACTCCGGGCGTAATCTGGATCGAAGATCCGCTTGGAGATGACACAGACAGTACCATTATCGGCGCTCTCAGAACTACCTTTACCTTCTAGTCTTTGGGGCACTTAGTTCTTTAAGGGGGGTTGGGAAGCATTGCTTCCCAACCCCCTTTTTAGTGCCCCTGTGAAAGGGAGTAGTTGCCAACCGAAAATTGCAAGAAATGTCGATGTTAACTAATCATGAGCTTTTTCTTAATCTGTTCTTCAGGTACAAAATGCACTAAGGGCCAGTGATATAAATCCTCGTGTAGATCAAGTTCTTTTGAACAAGGTGTGAGGATTACTGATGACAGCGTTTAGGTTCTTATGGAGTTGGCTGTTGGTTGCTCCAGTTGCAATGGGTGCTGTGATTGCAGCTTCGTCTGCGATCGCTGCCGATACACCAACCGCCGCTCAGCTTGATTATTCCGCTATGGAAGAAGGGGCGATCGCCCCCGAAGCTCAGTCGGTCGTAGAACCCATTGCAGAAGTTGAGGTTCCGGTTGAGCTAGCTCAGGTTTCAGTTGAGCAGCCTGCTCCTGCTGCTGCTCCTGCAAACACGATGACGACTGTTGATTCCCTTGAGCAAATCATGGAATACAGCAGCGAAGGTAATGGCAACAGCCTTGACCAGGTTACGTCCATTTCTCAGCTATCTGACGTTCAGCCGACCGACTGGGCATTCCAGGCTCTCCAGTCCCTAGTTGAGCGCTACGGTGTGATTGCAGGTTATCCTGACGGCACCTACCGGGGCAACCGCGCTATGACTCGTTATGAGTTTGCAGCGGGTCTAAACGCTGCTCTTGACCGCGTGAACGAACTAATTGCGGCTGGACTTGCAGATGCCGTGAGCCGGGAAGACCTGGCAACCCTGCAACGCCTGCAAGAAGAGTTTGCCGCTGAGCTGGCAACGCTACGTGGACGGGTAGATGCACTCGAAGCGCGGACGGCTGAACTGGAAGCCAACCAGTTCTCCACCACCACCAAGCTGCGCGGTGAAACCATCTTCAACGTCGCTGGTGTGCTTGACGAAGATGAAGCCTTTGACAGCCAAATTACTTTCGGCTACCGTGTTCGTCTCAACTTCGACACCAGTTTCACGGGACGTGACACCCTGAGAACGCGCTTCCAGGTACGTGACGTACAGTCCTTTGACTCTAACCCAATTGGCTTTTCCTTTGGAGGAACCTCAGACGGAAATTTCCAGTTAGATAACCTTTACTACACGTTCCCAGTGGGCGATCGCGCTCAAATTCTGATTGGCGCAAATGGTTTAGATGTAGATGAACTGGTCGCCAGCACCATCAGTCCTTTGGATAGCTCAACTGACGGCAGCGTATCTAACTTTGGCTTCCCCACCCAATACACTTTAAGTACTGGTGACGCAGGCGCAGGGGCAATCATTCAGCTTACAGACAACCTCAGCCTTGACTTTGGCTACACAGGCGGTGAAGCGAGCGATCCTAGCCCCGGAGCAGGTCTGTTTAACGGTGACTACAGCATCATTGGTCAGTTGACCTTCCTCAGCGATCCGGTTGATGCAGCACTCACCTACGTCAATACCTACGTTGCAGATGGGCTTTCTGTCTATGATTTCGACGGCCCAACCGTAGCCAATACCTACGGGGCCCAGGTCAACTTCAAACTGCTCCCCGGAATTGAAATCGGTGGCGGCATTGCATACGCTAACTCAGTCTTCATTGAAACAGGTAGCGCAGAAGCCTGGAGCTATCAAGGAACTCTTGCTTTCCGAGACTTAGGAGGAGAAGGCAATCTGCTTGGTATTCTGGCTGGCGTTCCTTTGTACTCGCGAGATATTGTGCCCAGGGACGATACAGGTTTCCTACTGGAAGGGTTTTACAACTACCAGTTGAACGACAATATTTCCATCACGCCTAGCGTTATATGGATTACCGACCCGTTCAACGATGACAATGTGGACGACACAATCATTGGTGCGCTAAGAACTAGCTTCACCTTCTAGTGCAATATATGTTCCTCAAAAGGGGACTGTGAATTAATTAACGTCAGTTCGGGATAAGAAAGGGGCAAACCCGATAGGCTGAAAGTGCTAACTTCTCATCCTGTGCTTGCCCTATGTTTAGTCTAGAAGAACTGTTTTGCCGCGTCGATGACTTCTGCCAAGCG
>JAAUQZ010000259.1 GCA_012033355.1 Leptolyngbyaceae cyanobacterium RM1_406_9
GCCAACTGTCGAATGTGGTCAGGGCGAGTGCCGCAGCAGCCACCAACAACCTGTACACCCAAGTCTTCAACGAAGTGCATTAGCGCCATTCGCAGTTCCAGTGGAGTGAGCTTGTAGTGGGCATGACCGCCAACGTTTTCAGGAATTCCGGCGTTGGGGATGCAAGAAATCACGAAGGGCGAGTTAGCGGACAGATAACGGATGTGTTCTGCCATGCGATCGGGCCCGGTTGCACAGTTCAATCCCAGGATGTCGATCGGGTAAGGTTCCAGAATAGACAGCATGGCGTTGACATCAGAGCCGACCAGCATCGTGCCTTGAAGTTCCATCGTGACGGAAACCATGAGCGATCGCCGCTCTCCTTTCTTCTGGAAAACCTCCTCGATCGCATTCAGCGCTGCCTTAATTTGCAGCACGTCCTGACAGGTTTCCACAATAAATAGATCTACACCGCCGTCAAATAGCCCCTCTGCCTGCTCTGCAAAGGATGCCTTCATCGTGTCGTAGTCGATGTGTCCCAACGTCGGTAGCTTAGTAGTTGGACCCATTGACCCTGCTACAAATCGCGGCTTTTCAGGCGTAAAGTATTTTGCTGCGACCCGTTTTGCTAATTCAGCCGCTTTTTTGTTGAGCGAGTAAGCCTGATCTGCCAGGTCATACTCTGCTAGCACGATAGAGGCAGCGCCAAACGTATCGGTTTCGATCACGTCTGCCCCAGCTTCAAGAAATTCTCGGTGTACCTGCTCCACCGCTTCGGGCTTGGTTTCTACCAAATACTCATTGCAGCCCTCATATTCTGTGCCGCCAAAGTCTTCAGCCGTCAGGTTTTGTGTCTGAAGCGAGGTGCCCATTGCTCCATCAAACACAATGACGGGGCGATCGGGGCTGTGCAGGCGGGAAAGAAAAGAATTGGTTGTCATAGAGGGAAATGACCTTTGGGCAGAAAATCCAGATAAGTTCTAGATTATCAACCTCGCCCGATTTCTGCTGAGCTTTAAGATATAAATGCGATCGCTAACCTTAAGCTGTGGGCTAAGCGAACTACACTGCTGCTTCTCGGTCGCAGCTATTCCGCATAACTGAGGGAGAAGTTGCTTCATCAAGCGCCAGCAATGTATGAAAATCCGCATCAAGCGTGGCAACCACTCGTTCTTCTTTTCTAGCTCTTTGGATAATTTCTGCATCCTCGGCTTCAGCCATCCCAATTTCACTGACATGGACAGTCTCGATACCTGCATCACATAACAACGCTGCCGCAGAGCGTGGTAAACCCTGATCAAGCAATAGTTTCATAGTGACCAGGTAGCTCAACAATCCGATCCTCTAAGTAGGAAGCAGCAAAAATTAGAGCTTGCTGGATATCTTCATCTTCTAATTCTGGAAACTCTTGACGTAGCTCTTCTCGGTCAGGGTAGGTCGCCAGTAACTCAATAACCCGACGAACTGTAAGACGAAGATTACGAATGCAAGGTTGTCCGTTCATACGATTGGGATTGCTGACGATGCGATCGAGTTTCACAGCAGTGATCCTAGCTCCTTGCAACAATCATCATTGTAATCGCTCTGCATCCTGTCCTTGAACCGCTCTGCGCCCTTTCGCTATGAGCTACTGCTCAACTACAGCACCGAGCGAAGGTTTATTGTAAGAACTAACATTTGAATGGCGATCGCCCAATATTGAATTGCATCGCCTGACCATTGAATTGCGATGCTCGATCATTCAATTGCGATCGCTCAACATTGAACTTGCACCACTTAATCATTCACGGGTTGTAAACGCCGAGATCTCCGACTTCTCGAAGAAGTCGGAGATCTTAATCAATTCAAATTTTTCAAAAATTATCCACGTCATCGAAGAAGCCAGTCTTTGTTTAAGGCTTGCTCTAAAGTAAATTCTGGCTCTTGAGGAACGATCGCTGCTTTTAGCCCACTGCCGTCTAGAAACAGTTCTCTACCGTTTTGGCATTCCAACACAAAATTTTCTTTGAGATGATTCTTGAGACTGGGGCTGTCCTTGAGAATGGCTTGAATCTGCAAGCGAAAATTTCTGATTTCCATTCGCGCAAACACATTTCCCGTTCACTTTCCCAAAACTTCAGTTTGAGCAAATATTCGCAAAGCCGCATCAGGTAGCTAGAAACTGTTCGCTTGTCATTTTTTCCCAAGCTTTCTATTTCCTCAATCAGGTTATCTAGATCAATGTTGTTGAAGTCGTGCGATCGCAATTGCTCAACAGTTTGATCTAGCCAAACTGGTAGTCTGTTGTACTCATATCGGCAAAGGGAGTGAGCAGCGTTTCTGGCATCTCTAACAAAGAGAGAACTGCCAGAAACGCAACTGAACGAACTGAGGCATCTGTTCCAACAGCAGGCGATCGCCCGCAACTGCCGTTAAGCCGAAGCAGTTGAGTCAGTTTGATTAATTGTAGAGCCGCGATCAAAAGATAGCATCACTCGTGAAACACCGCTGAATAGAACGCTTGCACCAACTAACGTACCAATTAGCCAGGGGGCGTTAAAGGGCCACTGGAACAAAACTATAGCGCCAAATAGCAACGTTACAATGCCATTTACCAAAGCCCAAGTCCAGTTTTGCTGAGGACGTAATCGAAAGGCCAAAATTGTCTCGAACACGCCTTCGGTTAGCAAAAAGCTACCCAGCAGCAACGTTAAAGTAAGGATTCCGGTTCGAGGATAGACGAACAGCATGATGCCTGTTCCCACATAGAGGATTCCTAACAGCAGTTTCCAGATAAAACCGCCGCGATCGCGAGTTTGAAACGCATACACTACCTTAGCGGCTCCCGCAGAAATGAGGATAAAAGCCACCCAGGTTTCAGCAACAAGGGTTGAAAAGACAGGCAAAGCAAGCCCGATAACGCCTAAAACGATCAGCAAAATGCCAATTAGAGGAGAATTGCCTGCTCGTTTGTTAAGAGCGCTGTTTTCGGGAGATAGATCAGTTGTCATACCAGTTTTCTCTCATCCATATAGACTCTCTGCACAGGTTAGGAGAAAAAATATTGGACTGGTAGAACCTTAGGGTAGACCTGTGGCAGGAGGGATGAGGGATGAGGGATGAGGGATGAGGGATGGGGGATGAGGGATGAAGCTGAACTTTGGTTCATACTGCGAAAGGTTACAAGTTTCAGGAGTTTGGTTACAAATCGGTAACGGCATCTTAATTGATATGAAATTTGTGAGAGCATAATTTGTGCTGATTACGGGTAGTTAACCAAGTCTGAACAGAGAGTTTGAAGCGAGATGGATCAACATCAGAAGTCAACGGTCATAATTACGGGTGCTTCCTCCGGAGTCGGTCTACAGGCAGCAAGAGCGCTGGCTCAACGTGGATGGTATGTGGTGATGGCTTGTCGAGATGTGGTGAAGGCAGAAAAAGCTGCCCAATCTGTAGGTATGGCGCAAGGCAGCTATACCATTTTGTTTGTCGATTTAGCTTCCCTGGAAAGTGTGCGACAGTTTGTGACAGACTTCAGGGCAAGTGGCAGATCGTTAGAAGCACTGGTTTGCAATGCGGCAATCTATATGCCGCTGTTAAAAGAGCCTTTGCGATCGCCAGAAGGCTATGAACTCAGCGTCGCCACCAATCACCTGGGGCATTTCCTTCTGTGTAACCTGATGCTGGAAGACTTAAAGAAGTCACCCGCAGCCGATAAGCGATTAGTTATCCTGGGTACCGTCACTCACAACCCAGACGAACTGGGTGGAAAAATTCCGCCGCGTCCCGATCTGGGAGATTTGCAGGGCTTTGAGCAGGGTTTCAAAGCGCCAATTTCGATGATTGATGGCAAAAAGTTTGAGCCTGTAAAAGCCTACAAAGACAGTAAGGTTTGCAATGTACTGACAATGCGCGAGCTACATCGACGCTTCCACAACTCGACGGGCGTTGTCTTCAGTTCCCTCTATCCGGGATGTGTGGCGACAACTGCACTATTCCGCAATCACTATCCGCTTTTCCAGAAAATTTTTCCCCTCTTCCAGAAATACATTACAGGCGGCTATGTTTCAGAAGAACTGTCTGGAGAACGGGTTGCAGATGTCGTTGCCAAGCCAGAATATGGACAATCTGGAACTTACTGGAGTTGGGGGAACCGCCAGAAGAAAGCAGGCAAATCGTTTGTGCAAAAAGTTTCGCCCGAAGCCCGTGATGATGCAAAAGCGGTGCGGCTGTGGGAACTGAGCGCCAAGCTAGTTGGGCTAGAGGAGCCTGCAATGTCTGCTAAGTAATGGCTGGAGGGCGATCGCCTCCACACTCAAGCCTTGCCTGCAAACAGTACGACAAAGTGATTGCCAAAGCTGGAAGTAGTAGAAGCGTGGGGCGGTTCCTGCGGTACCATTTTAGCGATGTGTCCTGCTAAAAACTCAACGCGATCGCCATAGCTGCTGATACCGCGCTATAAACTCTTTCTATGGTCGCTACGTCCACAGTAATGGATAGTTCATACCCCCAAGATCTGTTTTGCAACAGAACTGGTGTATTGGCAACAATGCACCGAAAAGAACAGGCAATTGCTCCCATTTTGGAACAGCATCTTGGAGTTCAGGTTATCGTGCCTGAAGGATTCAATACCGATGAGTTTGGCACCTTTACTCGTGATATTGAACGTTCTGGAGATCAGCGGAATGCAGCTAGACTCAAGGCTGAAAGAGCAATGGCTTTGACGGGATTAACCCTTGCCATTGCCAGTGAAGGAAGTTTTGGGCCTCATCCAGCAATGCCTTTTGTGGCGTGTGATCAGGAAATTGTGTTGTTGAGCGATCGCACTCACCATCTAGAGATCGTAGGTCAAGCGATTTCAACGGAGACAAACTATAGTCAAAAGTCTATCAAAAGCCTTGAGTCAGCTTTCACCTTTGCCCAGCAGGTTGGTTTCCCCACGCATGGTTTAGTTGCTATGTCTGAGGCTCAACCAACCCGGTCTTCTCAAATCATCAAAGGCATTATGGAAGAGGCACAACTGACCGAAGCAGTGGACTGGTTACTGAAAAAGTTTGGTCAGGCCCATCTCGAAACTGATATGCGGGCGATGTATAACCCTATGCGAATGAAGGTGATTGCCCAGGCAGCAGAAGATCTTGTCCATAAGATTAATCAGCGCTGTCCTCAGTGTGGCTGTCCAGGATTTGCCGCCGCTGAACGTAAAGTGGGCTTACCCTGTGCCCTTTGTGGCTCACCAACAAACTCAACTCTGGCATTAGTTCATCGCTGTATCAAGTGTGACTTTAGCAACGTGACTTATTTCCCAAATGGGCAAGAGTTTGCAGATCCAACCTACTGCTTTCGCTGCAACCCTTAAGCTGCTTAACATCACCTCTCTAAGATTGCTTGGCAAGTCGTTGCTGAAAGTAATCTCGCCAGATCTCAGGTAAAACGGGATGCTGAATGGCGCGATGCAATAGGTCAAGGTCGCTGGTTTCCCGCACGTAGAGACTAGTGATATCGGCGATAGTGACATGATTGGTGTCACGATTGACCAACTCTACAGGGTCTCCTGCACCAATGTCGCCTTCCTGCCCAACGGCAAAATAAACTCCGGTTAGACGGCTATCCAAAAACTGTTTGACAATATCTGGACGACCAAATCGAATTCCTAATTTGTAGCAAGGCATCCGGGGCTGAGTAGCAATGAGTTCTACTGTACCTACCCGAAAGCGATCGCCAACATTTATCATTTCCTCTGATAATCCTGCAATCGTCAGGTTTTCCCCAAAAATACCCCAGGGCAAATCCATTTCAGGTAACTGGTCTCGCCAATAATCATAAGATTCAACCGAGTAAGCATAAACAGCCTTGTCTACTCCTCCATGAACGGTTAAGTCTGCCTGCTGGTCGCCCTCCAAATTTAGCGATCGCACCTTTATCCGTCCTGCGATCGGCTCCTTGAAGATCCCTGTACTAACGGCTCGTCCGTTCCAATTCACTTCGCGGGGAAGCCCAACATTTACAGAAATAATATTCATAGTTCGCCTTCTCATCAATACACTCAAATTAACCCTGAGCAGATTACTCTAATAGAGTAATTGTGTTTAGCGGGTGCGATCGCCAACAGAAACCTGACCACGAAAAATCTAGTCTTTGAAGCTTGACATTCAGCCCAATATTTCCCATTCTATTGCAGAGGCTTGTTTTGCACTGCTCACTTTGAAACCTTCGATTGTAATCAGTAAGGGTCGTAACAGCGTGTTTCTGAATCGTTCTCTATGGGTTTGCTTTGGCTCAGCAATCCTTCTCATATCCGTTCAGCCTTACTCTACGGCTCAAGCTACAACCCCTAACTCAGCCAATCGTCAGGCGGCTGCACCTCCAACACTGGAGCCGCAAATCGTCGTGCCGCAGATGTCGCCACCAGAACCCCTCTTTCCTGAGGCGCAAGAAGTGCGACTGGTACTGAAACTAGGTGAGCGTCGGGTTTATGTCTATCAAAATGACGAACTAAAAACTACCTATCCAGTGGCGATCGGTAGAGCGGGTTGGGAAACGCCGACGGGCAACTTTGAGGTGCTGCATATGCTGCAAGACCCCGGATGGACAAATCCGCTTACTGGAGAAGTCGTTCCACCTGGACCTAATAATCCTCTCGGAGAGCGATGGATTGCCTTCTGGACAGACGGTAGCAACTATATCGGCTTTCACGGCACTCCCAATCGCGAAACCGTAGGGCGGGCAGCCTCTCATGGCTGTATTCGGATGTACAACGAAGATGTGCGTGAGCTATACGAAATTGTTACACCTGGAACGTTGGTGGTTGTGCAGCCATAGGTAGAAGAATTACAAACTCCGGTAGCGATTGTCTTGAAAGTCAAGGGGAAAGAAGGACAAGTTTGTGACCTGTGGATGGTCATGACAAGATAACGGGTTGGGAGACCCGTTATCTTGTCATCAGATGAGGTGAAGCTGGCCTAAGTCGGAAATTGCCAGGTTTTGTTATCGCGGATCATGGCATTGAGAATGACCAGCAGCTTTCGCATACAGGCAACCAGGGCAACTTGTTTAAGCTTGCCTCTGGCGAGCAAGCGTTGATAGAAGCTGCGGATGACTGGGTTATGACGAGAGGCGACCAAAGTTGCCATGTACAAGCCGCAGCGAACGCGGGTGCGACCTCCTGCGATCATCCGTTTGCCCTGGTGTTTGCCACTGTCGTGGTTGATTGGAGCAACCCCAACCAATCGAGCAATCTGCTTTTCAGAGAGCTTGCCCAGTTCGGGCAGTTCCACCAAGCAGAGGGCGGCGGTCACCCGACCGATGCCCTTGACGGACTGCAAAATCTGGTTCTTGCGCTGCCAATCGGCTTGCTGCTCACCGAGGGCTTGAATCTGTTGATCCAAATGCTCCAGGTGTTGCTTGAGCTGTTGGAGATGCTCCTCGATGTGGCTTTGCACGGTTTGAGCGACCCGAGAGAGCCGATTCTTCTCAGCCACTTGGATGTCAACGAGTTGCTGACGGCGATGCATCAACTCACTCATCTGTTGGCTTGACTCATCTACCACCGCTCGTGGCTGCAAGGGAATGCTCTGCGCAAAGCGGGCAATCACTTGAGCATCGAGTTTGTCCGTTTTGGCTTTGCCTAGGGCAATGGCAAATCCTTTCACTTTTCTGGGGTTAGCAATGGCAACGGCAAGGTTCGCCTGTTGCAATCCCTCCACCAGCGTTCGCTCTAATCCTCCGGTTGAGTCCACCACCACTAAATGCGGTGGCGTTGGACTCAACTGCTCAATCAGTAATCGCACCCCCGCTGCGGTGTTGGGCACCTGTAAGCTGGTTCCTTGGGGCAAGAGGTACCCATCTAAACTGGCTTTGCTCACATCAATGCCAACCCATGTTTTTTCTGGTGTCATCGTTTATGCTGAGGTATGGTTTTTGTCCCTTTGACCCCTCGTCCTTGCAAATTCGAGATCTAACTCTCAAGCGATCCTTCGAGTTTTGGTCATTGGGCTAGTAGCGTGGCTCCGAGGGCTACCATTCGCTGTCAAGCACCAGGGGGAAACTGGGTCGCCACGCTCCTTCCTAAAAATATAGGCACCCAAGCTACAA